>JAYSSK010000109.1:0-116625 GCA_043720595.1 Acidimicrobiia bacterium | reverse complement strand
TTGTTGTGGTGACGGTGAGTCCGGTTGGGATGGTGTCTTGCATGGTGATTGAACCTGTGGTGGGTCCGTTGCCGGTGTTGGTGATGGTGAGTAGGTAGGTGGCGGTTCCGCCTTGGGTGAATGTCGACGGCGAGGTTTTCGCGATCGTCAGGTCTGGAACGCCAGGGGGATTGCCTGTTGAAAAATACCGGGGCCATCCAATGCCGAAGTTGTTGCTGGTGTCGACTGCTGCCGCAACAAGGATGAAGTCCGAAGCCGATGGCAACGTCACTTCTCTCGACCAGGTCGTGCTGGCCGTGTTCGGTGTTCCGAGGTTTGCATCGAACGTTGTCAGCGTCGAGGACCAAGTGGTTCCGTTAAAGAACTCGCCGGTCGAGACGCGCAACAGCGACAGCTTTACCCTGCTTACCGCCGTGTTGTCAGTGGCCAGGCCGGTAAGGACCGTGGCAACTGGACCTACCGCCGACTGGACCGGGGCCGTAATGGTTACCGTCGGACGTTTCTTGTCCTTCGGTCCACTCGGAGAGCCTGCACCAGCGGCGGAGGCTGGGGCTTGCCACGCCACGATGCAGATTGCTGCTGCAGCCGCCATGACTCCTTGGAACCATCGACGCTTCGGTCCACGATCCGCTCGATTGGACTGCCAACGACCTGTGGTTCCAGACATGGTTCGACTCCTTGTTAGTGGTGTCGTCGATCGTCTTGGAATCGCTGTGTGATTTCCCCCGTGCGCGCACGTAATTTGAACAGTGACCGGCCTGTTCCGCTCAGCGGGCCGCGCGGGCAGGCCTAGCCAACAGAGACGGTGTAGTTGCCGAGACTCCCGTAGTCCGAGTATCCGCCCGTCAGATCGGTGAGGTAGCCGGTGCCGTCGACTTCGATCGAATAGACGGTGCCAGCTGATGCTGCGAAGGTTGCACTCGCAGCGAGGCCCGTTGCGGTGTACCCGCTTGTCGAACCGGCTGCAGGATCGACGACGGCAATAACCGTTGAACCGTTCCGAATCGTCAGTCGGATGTCCAAGTTGGGGCTGAGAAGAGCTGGCGATGCGGAGACGGAGTAGGTCGCGCTGGACGGTGCGGTGAACGTAAACGTGTCGGTGTCTGTCCGAGTTGAAATGACGCCGGCAGCCGAGGCACCGATCCCCACCGAAGACGACCCCTCGTCAGCTACCAGGGGAGCGCCGTTGCTCTGCATGGTTACAAAGTCGTCCTCGGAGTTGTTGGCGCCGGGGTACGTGCCGTTATTGAATTGCGTGATCGATTTGCTGTACCCAACCCCCATGATTGGCGCCCAATCACCGTGACCGGTGTAGTAGCCGGTCGAAGCAGTTCCGTCGTGACGTAGCCCGACGTTGTGTCCGATCTCGTGCGATGCAGCTTCGGAAATGTTTTTGGCGCCGGTGCCGACACCACGGGTGAACACCAGAGCTGGTTGGTAGTACGAGTGCGCTGAAGAGCCGGTGCCGTACTGGTCGAACACCCCGACGTAGGCGATTCCTCCGCAGCTGCACGAGGAGTAGATCGTGTTCGTTGAGGTCACTACCAAGCGAGTTCCAAACAAGGTGTCCGTCGAATTTGAACGGGTGATCTTGTCCTCGGTCGGTTCTTCCGTGGTCACGTCGACGTTGAGCGGTGCGTAATCCTCTGCGATCCGTTTCCAGATGGCGGTGATGGTGTCTTGCTCTTGCACACTGAAGGCCGGATCAGCATCGATGGAGTAGCCCTCGGCGTAGAAGTCTGCGTTGGCCGTATAGCTGTTGTTCCAGCCGGTCGCGCGAATCCACTGGCCGTCGAAGTCAAGGAAGACCACGCGGCTTGCGCCTGGTCGACTGTGCAGACGAGGCACGCCACTCGCTGGCGTGATCGTCGTTGGTGTCGTGGTCGGGAGCGTCGTTGTTTGGGCGATCGTTGTGGTCGTGCTTGAGGTCGTGCTTGAGGTGGTGCTTGAGGTTGGCGTCACGGTTGTCGTGGTGGTGGTCCGCGGACGGCGTGCAGCCTGCACTTCAGGAGCCAGGGTCCCATCCTTTCCAGGAGGTGTCGCCTTTTCGTTCGAGTTGCCTGCGCTCGCCGTTACCTGTGTTGCGTCAGGAGCAACCGGCTCAACGAAATAGAAGCGGCCGCGTCGGTCGATGTGCGCCGTCTCGTCTGCCTCGAGGTACTCGCGCAACTGCTGAACGCCCAGCCCGTTTCGGCGTGCCGCTTCAGGAAGATTTGCCCCAAGTGCGGATACAGCGCCACGACCGTGCGAGACGGCTGGCAACAGGAAGCTCTCGTTGTCAGGATTTGCCGGCTGAGCGCCAGCGGTGCCAGACCATGCTGGTATCCCCGCTAACAGGAGTAGTGCTGCGCACCCAACAGTGAGGTTGGCAAATCTACGGTTCATTCCGCTCCCTAAGTGTTCGTGAGTCGAATGCGAGCGCTCGTCGCGCCCTGACAGCATCGGCAAAGTGGCAACTTACTTGAGCGCGCAAGGCGAAATGACCACGGATGGTGCTGGCCTGGTGCTTGATCTTGTTTTCCGATAAATGCTACGTGCACATATCTATGGATGTGTTTAGCCGACGTTAGTTATGCGCACGTAGTAATGGAGCGAACCGCTTTGAGAGCATCGGGGAGAGTGAAGCGGTTGGCGTACAGCGCCTTGCCGATGATCGAACCCTCGAGGGTTGGGTCCACTTCTGCCATCTTTGCCAGCGAGATCAGATCGGCGATTGAGGAGACACCGCCCGATGCAACGATGCGGGCATGCGTTGCGTCTGCGATTGCCCGGTAGAGCGCGATGTTGGGTCCGTTGAGCATGCCATCGGCTGCGACGTCGGTGACGATGTATCGTGCGCAACCGGCTTCGTTCAGGTGTGCAATGGTGTCCCACAGGTCTCCGTCGTCACGGGTTCCTCCTCTGGCGACCAGCCTGTGCTGAACCAAGCCATTGGAATTTTCGGTGATGCGGACATCAAGTCCAACTGCGATCCGATCGCCGTGCTTCGCGATCGCGTGTGCGCACCACTCGAGGTCTCTCAACGCGGAGGTGGCAAGCACGACTCGGGCGCAGCCGGTGGAGAGAGCCTGCTGCAGCGAAGCTTCATCCTGGATGCCGCCGGACAGTTCCACGTTAACGTCCAGTTGGCCGATTAGCTCGGCAAGCAGCTCTGCGTTTGAACCCCGGCTGAATGCCGCGTCGAGGTCAACAAGATGAATCCATTGCGCCCCACAGCTCTGCCACACAAGCGCCGCATCCCGCGGCGCGCCGTGGATTGTCTCGCTGCCTGACTGTCCCTGCGCTAGCCGAACCGCCTTTCCGTCGGCGACGTCGACCGCAGGAAGCAGAGCAAACGTCACGCCTTGCACCCTACCGACGTCGCGCTCAATGGGCAGGTGGTGTTTGTTCGCGAGGAGACACAGCAAAGAGTAGGGCGGGTGGGGATCGAACCCACGACCGAAGCATCATGCGACGTAGTCGAACGTTTCAAGTGGGCGGCAGGCAGTGTCTCCGGGTTCTGTTCGGCCGCCTTGGCGGTCACGCCACGTCGGCTGCACCGTTGCGGGCCTGTTGCCGATCCAGCCGGTTCAAGTCCGAACATTCGCCGGTCGATAGCTCGGTACCTCGACAAGGAGCACCAATGTTCGGCCAAACACTGCCTGCTCGACCGAAACAGAAGGTGTCGGAAACCATCGCCCTGGCGTTTTTGGGCCTTGTCGGCCTGTCGTTCGCGACCGCGTGGGGGTACGGTAAATGGGACGGGCTCGGCCGCGACAACTGGATGGAGTGGAAGGTTGGCAAGTGCATTAGCGGCGATCAGACGCTCTACCGAGCGGGTCACAGTGCTCCGTGCAGTCCTGGCAACTTGAAAGTTACGGCGGTATTGAAAGGGAATCTCGGCTCCTGCCCTTCGGGAGACGAACGGCTAGAGCTCAGGATCTTCATCGGTCCTGCACCCGACAGGACGGACGCGTACTGCGTTCGGGCGGCGTAGCGGCGACTCACGGCAAAGCGGAACTGAAGGGTCCTCACGAGGGTCGCCCATCATCGGATGACTTCGCTGAAGTAGGGCGGGTGGGGATCGAACCCACGACCGAAGGATTATGAGTCCCGTGCTCTAACCACTGAGCTACCGCCCCGAGTTTCGGGTCCCAGAGCTTGCCACGCTGTGTAGGGCCTACCGTGTCGATCTGGCGTGGATCTCGCATCTAGATTTTCGGCGGGTCGCACCTCGGTCCAGATGCCTTCGAACCAACGTCGCGTCCCCCACGAGCCTTCGCGTCCCCGCAGTGACGACCCTCCTGGGACGCGAAGGTCCCTGGGGGGACGCGACGTCGACTGCTCGCCCTTCGGATGGGAGCAGAAGCTGTGTCGGCAATGAGGGAAGAACTGGCTCGACCGAATTTCGTCACGTGTCGGTTCAGCGAAGCGCCGAAACGAAGGTTCGGCCTCCTCCGACTTCGGGATGGCCGCGGCACAAAGCGGCACAAAGAGGTACTCGACACCCGTCGCCGCGCTGCTAACGTAATCAGGCCCTTCCGAGATAGCTCAGCTGGCAGAGCGGTTGACTGTTAATCAATAGGTCGCAGGTTCGATCCCTGCTCTCGGAGCCACTTTCACACGGCAGGTCCTGTAAACCGGGGCTTGCCGTGTGGCGCGTCCAGTGGCCGATTCTGAGTTTCGCCCCAGAAACCGGGCTGAATCAGTCGGTTTGGCCAACCCACTGCGGGGCACGCTCCAGCAGATACAGGCTCACCCCGCGGCAGCTCTCCCACAGATCGCACAGGAGCTCCTCGCCCACAAATATGCGCGCCAGAGACACCTGCCGCTTGGCCACGATGGTGAGGCGCCGCTCGGGAGCATCGGTCACCACGTTGAACGAGTCGATGGCCTGCACCTCCAGCGGCAGGTCCATGCCGCCCACTCCGGCCAGGTCTGTGGCAAGAACCAGCAGGTCAGGCGGGTTCTTCAACGGTGGGAGCAGCCACGTGAGGGTGAGCGGGAAGAAATACTCGTCTGGTGGCTCGGCATCGTCTTCGAGTTCGGCCATGCGGTCCTCGAATGCGAACAGAACTCGAGGATTGACCTGCAGCGTGAGGTGCAGGTCGAGTGGGCCGCTGCAGCCCTCTTCGGGGTGCAGTTCCACCTCCCATGCCTGCTCAGAGGAGTACGTCTCAATGAGATGTCGCTCGTCGTGGACATGGAACCCGTGGTCCACGGACACGTGGTCCTTCAGGTCTGCCATATAACCGGGCACGTCGATAATTGCCATTTCGAGACGTCACTCTACGACCAGCGCCCAAGCCCCCGACGCAACAACAGGGCAATCACCGGCGCTCAGAACAGCCGCGCCTGCCCATCCGGGAATCCGTTGAACGGCACAACGCTCAGCCCACGTTCTTGTAGGACCGTCCCGAGCGTGCGCAATGTATGCGGCGCGTGACCTTCATAGTGGTTGTTCACCACCACGAAGATGCTGCGAACGTCACGACGAGACAAGGCGTCGATTTGGTCAGCCCACCAGCTGAGCGCCTCGGTCTGGGGGCGTTGCACCTCGTCTTTCGCGATGCCGTCGTGGCGTCCGATCAATCGTATGTACGCACATCGATCACTGGTGTCGTAGTTGAGGCGTTCAAGGTCTGGCACATCGTGGACGTCATTCGAGACGCGAGGTACGTCGTGCTTGCGCAGAAGTTCGTGAACCGACTCGTGGTTCCACGAGTTGTTGCGGAACTCGATCGCAAGCGGCATCTGGTCCGACCAACGGTTGAGAAACACTCGCAACGCGAGGTCGTTCTGCGTTGTGCGTGCGAACGATGGCTGCATCTGCACGACAATGTTGCAGAGCCGAGGGCCAAGAGCCTCGGACAGTGTCCGATGGAAGTACTCGAAGGGCACCTCGGGCGGATCGAGGGCAGTGTCCTGCACCAGTTCACGTGGGGCTTTGCAGGACACCCGAAACCGTTCGGGCAAGATCCGTGCCCATCGCTCGATGACTTGTGGGGCTGGTGCTGCGTAGAACGTCGAGTCGATCTCGACGAACGGAAACGCTTCGGAGTACCGATACAACGTGTCGCTCTGCGAGGTGCCTGGCGGGTAGAAGCTGCCGGCCCAGTCAGGCAAGTACGACCACCCGGCGGTGCCAAGCCATACCCTCGTCTCCATCGGAGCAAACCCTATCCACCTCGACGCATTGAGCCGGCCGATGTGGGGCGAAGCAGCATGGAAGGATCGTCCGAGTGAATTGGAACGCGCAGCAGGCACTAGAGCTTTTCGACGACGTTGCTGCGGCGGTCACCGCTGCACTCGGTTCGCTACGACGCGATGAGTTCGGATTGCTCGCCGATGGAGCGCACGGCGGTCAGCATGGCAGCGATGTGGCGTCCGACCTTGCTGCGCTTTCGGTGCTCGACACGGCCGGCGTTGGCGTGCTGTCTGAAGAGTCCGGCTTGCGCCGCTCGGATCATCGGCTGATGGTGATTGTCGACCCCCTCGACGGATCGACCAACGCCAGCCGCGGTATCCCTTGGTATGCGACGTCGCTCGCTGCGGTCGACGCCGATGGACTGCTGGCTGCATTGGTCGTGAACCAGGCGACCGGCGCCAAATATTGGGCAACACGTGGCGGTGGGGCATTTGCGGACGGCCGGCGCATGCAAACTAGCAGCTGCGACTCGTGGCGAAAGGCCATTACGGGCATGTCCGGTCTCCCTCCGAAGTGGCTGGGTTGGAGCCAATTCCGTGCGCTTGGAGCGTGCGCGTTGGACCTGTGCGCGGTGGCCGATGGCGTGCTCGACGCGTACGTGGACTGCAGCCGCGATGCCCACGGGGTGTGGGATTACGCCGGGGGAGCCCTCATTCTGCAAGAGGCCGGCGGATACATCGCCGATGCCTTCGGTCGGGAGCTCATTATCCGCGAACCGAACCTGAAACGCACTCCGGTTGGGGCCAACAACGAGGCCGTCGCGCGTCAGGCGATTGTGGCCCGACGAGCAGCTGACCGATTTGCCGATAGCAAGCCGAAACAGTAGGTCTCAGGGGTCCTCAAGAATTCCTGAATTAATTCGCTTGCATCGGCCGACTGTCACAAACGAAACTGACTTGTAACAAACGCCGCAACAAACGAGACGCCGAGCGAGGTGAACCAACATGACAACGTCAACTGACCTGTGTACCAAGGCAACTACGTCGTACGTGTTTGGCGCGCCATCGGCAACTGCGTTGTCCGCCACCTCGTTGATGTCTGTTGCTTCGGCGATGCCTGTTTCCGCCGTTGCTATGTGGGCAGCCATTCCGGCCGTAGCAGCGGCGGCCGTCCGACCAGCGTTCGGGCGTATTGCGGCCTCTGCCCATGCCTGGGACACCAACGGAGGTGCACCCTCGTTCCAGGCCTATGCGTGCACCGGGTACGTCACCGACCACCTCTCCAACGAGATCATCAACAACACAGAAACCGCCAATGGCCTCACCAAAACGGTGAAGACCAATGCCAAGACCAAGAAGCGGCCTCCGAGCTGGAGTGGACCACCTAACGGGTAACCGTTCGGACATCCACAAACCCACTCAGCTCACAGGCCGCCGGTTCATCCGGCGGCCTTCTTCTTTGCCCAGATTCGAAACCTCGAACAACCTCCCACCAACCAGCAGGACCGAACACGAAAACCGGACAGGAGCCGGATCATGAACCTCAACCAAGCACTGCTGACATCTGTCGATCGAGAACTCATTGCACGTGGCCGTTGCACCGATGGCGCAGGGACACTCGCGGGCCTCTTCTTCTCTGAAGAAATCCACGAGATCGCCCAAGCCAAAGCCATTTGCGGAAATTGCCCAGTCACCGACCGTTGCCTGTCCGGCGCGCTCATCCGGCGTGAGCCGTGGGGTGTCTGGGGCGGCGAAATGGTCATCAACGGCAAGGTTCTCGCGTCACGCCGTCGCCGCGGTCGTCCACCAAAGGTCAAGGTCGGAGAGCTCGTTGTCGATGAACTCGGCTGCGTGATCTCCGCATAAGTAGGAGCTATCCGGGTATTCCGGTCAACTCCTTGAGATACCGCAGGGCGGGGTGCCGTGGTCCACATCCGGGGGACCACAGCGAGTGACCGCCCTGTGAGAACCGGAAACGCCATTGGGCCGGCCCGTTCACTCGGGTCGGCCCGTTGTGTTTCGGCACCCGGCCTGTTGGGACGCAACTTTTGGTTCAACCCCAGTTGACAACCCCAGCTGACAAACCCGAGCCCACGGCGGTTCGGTCGACAACCCCGCTAGGCGCGCATACATTCATGGCATGAACATCGACGATGCCATGGACACTGCGGCCTCAGAGGCACATCCCACCCACTGGCTGCATTCGCTCGTCATGCCGCTCATAGTGGCCACAATTGCCGGAAGCGTCTCGCTGGCCATCGGCGCCAAGGTGTTCCAAAGCGCCAACCGATCCACGCAGCTCAAGGTCGAGTCTGACCGAGCAGCGCTGATCCAAAAGACGGTGGTCTCCGACAAGCTCACCCTGGCCTACAACGCGTTCTCCACCATCACTCCCGCCGGTTCAACGTTCGGCTCGCTCACAACCGCTGAGAAGCAGCAGCTCGAATACGCCATGCGAGACGTGTACTTGTATGGCGACTCCGGCGTCACGGCCGCCGTCGACAAGTGGTTCAAGACCAACTTCAAATCTCCCGTCGAAGGGGTGCTGTTGCCGTTGCGGAACCAGATCCGTTCACTCACCGGGCTCACGCCAAGCAAGCAGACCTCCAGCCCGTGGATCCAGACCTATTGGCGAACCGACGTCGCTTCGGGCACGGCCGCAACGGCTGCATCGGCTCCGACCACGCTCAAGGAGTAAACCAGCCACTCGCTGGTTGACCCAGCCGGGCGATCAGTCCGGCTCGATCATCCGGGCTGGCAGGTAGGGCATTCATATGCCCATCGGCCAGCCATGTCCCAGCGCCGAATTGGCGTGGTGCACCGCATGCAGTTGTCCTTCTTGTAGACGTACACGGCTTCTTTGCTGCGAATGTTGCGACGCGAGGCTCCGAACACGCCGATCTCGTCGTCGGTCACGGTGATGATCCGTCGGTCGGTCACACCGCGCGTGAGCATGTGTACCAGCGTGCTCCACAACCCGTCGAACTCGACTTTGGTCACCTGATTGGCCGGCCGGTCGGGCGAGATGCCATGTACGAATAGGGCTTCGGCGCGGTAAACGTTGCCCACACCAGCCATCACCTTCTGGTCCAATAGTGCGGCGCCAATGGGGATGCGGCGCTTTTGGAGCAGGGTGAACGCTAGGTGCGAGTCGGCATCGGCTCGCAGCGGATCGGGGCCCAAGCGGTCCCTGATTGCCTGCTCTTCGTCGGGGGTGATCATGCGGCAGTCCGTCGGGCCGATCAGATCGACGGTCCAGCGTGGTCCGCTCAACCGTAGCCGCACGGTGTCACGGGCAACCGGAGCTGGGTTGGGGAACCGAGTGAACGCCCCGAACAGGCCAAGGTGGACATGCACCGTGGTCGCCAGCGCCGCAACCGGGGACCCGAACCGGTAGAACAAATGCTTTCCGTAAGGGTCGACTCGTTTCAGTACCGTCTCGTTGAGGAGCGCGGCTGCGTCGGTCAGCCGACCCTGCGGTGAGGTGACCTGCAACGCTTTACCCACGAGATCGCGGGTGTGGTCGAGCGCCAAGCGATGAATGGTGTGACCTTCAGGCACCCCGACACACTAGGGGCCGGACATTGCCGACTTCGTGCGAGCGGTGGGCTCAAATCACCGACGCGGAGCAGCGCGAGGATGGCCGACTGCTCCGACCGATAGCGAGCCCCACACCTGTAGGGTGCACCATGGCTAACAAAGACAAATCAGCGGCGAACGTCAAGAAGGTTGGCCGCACACCAAAAGAGAAGAAGGCCGCAAAACAGGCCAAGAACACGGCTCAGGCTGAAACCCGCAAGGCGTGGGAGAAGTAGCGTTTTCCCCATAACCGCGCTGGCCTCTCAACCCCAACGGGGCTCATGGCCCGCGTCGAGCAGTCTTGACTCTCGCTCCTAACGAATAGCTCCGCCGATCGTCGTGACGGTCAGGTCACCGGCGACGTACTGCGCGCGCAGCACCTTCTTGTCGAACTTCAATGTCGACGTCTTGGGTACTTCGGTAATGGTCGTCCAGCGTTCAGGGATCCACCATTTGGCCACCCTGCCTTCAAGGAAGCGTGCCAACTCCGCGAAATCAGGCGACACCCCTTCCCGCATAACGACGCACGCCAGCGGTCGTTCATCGAACCGATCATCGGCAACGCCAATGACTGCAGCCTCGAGAACCGAGGGATGTCCCATCAGCGAGTTCTCCAGGTCGACCGAGCTGACCCACTCGCCACCGGACTTGATGACGTCTTTGGCCCTGTCGGTGATTTGTATGTACCCAGACGGATCGATCGAGCCGACGTCACCCGTGCGCAGCCAGGTGCGGCCGTTGTCGATGTGAAACTTGTCGGCGGCGTCGGTGTTGAAATACGACGTGGTCACCCACGGGCCAATTGCTTCGAGCTCGCCGACGGCCATCCCGTCGTGGGGGAGCGCGTTGCCGATGTCGTCAACGATGCGAACGGTGACGCCGCCGACTGGGCGGCCGGTTCGCACTCGGTACTGCAGCTCGTCTGCGCCGCTGACGCCCCGTGGGGGAAATGCCACGGCGCCAATCGGGCTGGTTTCGGTCATGCCCCAAGCCTGGGTGATCTGCACACCATGGCGGACCCGGAAGTTCTCGATGAGGCTTGTGGGGACAGCAGAACCTCCGACCACCACGTTGCGGAGCGTTGAGAAGTCGATCGGGTTCTTTTCGGCGTAACGCAGCAAGTCGTTCCAAACCGTCGGGACTCCGGCGGAGAAGGTGGGTGGTTCCTGTGCCATGAACTTGCTGAGCGGCGCGGCCTGGAGAAACCGGCCGGGCATCAGTAGATCGCAGCCGGCGAGGAAACCCGCGTAAGGCATTCCCCACGCGTTGACATGGAACATCGGAACGATGGTCAGCACACGATCGTTGACGGTGAGGCTGGCCGTGCCAACGAACCCGAGGGCGTGCAGGTACGAGGACCGGTGCGAATACACCACGCCTTTGGGGTCGCCGGTGGTGCCGCTGGTGTAACACATCGCTGCCGCCGCACGCTCTGGGACGTCCGGCCATGGGTAGGCGGCGTCAGTCTGCGCACTGAGCAATTGCTCGTAGTCGATCAGGTCTGGTGGCGCATCGGTGTCGAGCGATGGTGTACCAACCGTGATGATGTGTCTCACGCTAGGAAGCAGCGGTTTGATGGCAAGCAGAGCCGGCAGCAGGAATGCCTCGCAGATGATGGCCTGGTCGTCGGCGTGGTTGACGACCCACGCGAGTTGTTCGGGGTGCAGCCGAAAGTTGAGGGTATGCAGCACTGCGCCCATCGATGGAACGGCGAAGTACGCCTCTTCGTGCGCCTGGATGTTGAACATCAGCGTCCCAACGCGGTCACCGTGGCCGATACCCAGCGAGCGAAGCGCATGTGCCAGTCGGTTGGAGCGTTCACCGATCTCTGCAAACGTGGCAGACGTGGTTGCGTCGCCGGTGAACGTGACCACCTGGGAGTCACCGAAGACCGTCGACCCGTGTTCCAGGATGCTGCGCAGGGATAGGTCGACGTCGCCCATCGTGGACGGAAGGAAGCCATGGTTCATCCGTTCATGATGGCATGGGCCTTCGGTCGTTTCGGGTCGAGTCGACCCTGCTGCTTCCTCTACACTGGGCTCTCCTTTTCAAGGACCGTTAGCTCAGTTGGTAGAGCGCTTGCCTTACAAGCAAGATGTCGGAGGTTCGAGCCCCTCACGGTCCACCAGAGCAGCTGAGTCTTTGCTCTGCTCCCCCAAGGCACTCGGCAAGGCAGTCCTCATAGTCGGTGGTCGACAAAGCACGGTCAGATAACGTCCGAGGCATGACCGCGCGCCTGTCCGACACCGCCATCACTCTGACTGGCCCGCTGCGCTCGCCGGTGCAGCTGCTTGCTGATCAGTCTTACGGTGGGCACAAGAGCGTCCACGACGAAGCTTCCGCTGCGAAGCTCGGACTGCGGGGTGCGCCGATCGAGGGGCCGACGCACTTCTCGCAATTCGAACCCTTCGGCGCTGCCCTGTGGGGAGATCGCTGGTTCACCAGCGGATGCATCAGCTCGCATTTCTTGAACATGGTCCTGGAAGGCGAACAGGTCCAAGCGACGGCGATGCTCGACGGTCCTGGAGCCACCAGCGCCCGTATCGAAGCCCAGAAGCCCGACGGAATGGCTGTCCTCACTGGCACCATTTCTATCGGGCCTGACCATGGCGAAACAGCGCTTTCGGCCCGTGTCGCAGCTGCAGCCATGAACCCTCCAGAGAAGTTGTACATCCTTGATCTCATAGAGGTCGGGCAGAAAGGCGCAGGAGCCGAGACCGTCAAGATCGGCTTCGACGACTTTCTCGGCCAGCTCTATCCGTTCACGCTTCGTCGCAAGATCGAGACGATCACCGAGACGATGAGCTATCACCTGCCTGAAGCTGACACACCCTGGGGCGCACCTGTAGTTCCCTTCGAGATGCTAAGTGTGCTTACTAACTCTTCCTCCAAGGAAGCAGGCTTTGTTGCCCGCCAACCGTCGCTTGGTCTCTTCATCGATCTGGAGGTGAAGATGCTCAACGGCCCCGTCCTCGTTGGTCGGGAATATCGCCTCGACCGTCAGATCGTGGCGCTTGGGGAGAGCAAGCGCACCGAGTCGTACTGGACGCGAACAACGTTGTTCGATGACGACCTGCCCGTTGCCGAGGTGCTGCTGCATCAGGGGGTGTTCAAGGCCTCATACGCTGGATACCCAAGCACCGGCTGATTCGGACAGCGCCGCGGAGAAGGACTGACCTCTCGCTAGACGTGTCCCCACGCTACGGTGGGTTCGACCAGGAGGCGTGATCATCGTGCGTAAAGAGCAGGTGTTGGTACCGCTCGTCAGGCAAGTGGCGAAACGTGAGCGGCTGTCAAAGATCGTGTTCGGTCTTGCTCGTACGGAGAATCCGTTCGCTCCCGAGTTCTACGTTGACCCGTACCCGCGAACTGACAGATTGTGGGTCAACGGGCCGGTGTTCTTTCACAAGGTGTTCGGTCAGTGGATAGTGCTCGGATACGAAGAGACCCAGGAGCTGCTCCGGTCCAGCGACACTGCTGTCAGCGACGTCGTCGACATGCTGTTGGTCGTGCGGCCATATTCAGCGTTGTCGGACCTCGCGAAGTCGAACTTCAGCAAATGGGTTCTGTTGACCGACCCGCCAGACCACACGCGCCTCCGCTCCCTGGTCAGCCGTGCGTTCACGCCGAAGCAGTTGGCCAGCTGGGAAGACCGTGTTCGCGTTGTGGCCGACGAGCTGATCGAATCGATGAAGAGCAGTCCGGAACCCGATGTGGTGGCCGGGTTCACGACACGCCTTCCGATCTACGTCATCGGCGACATCCTCGGTCTGCCTCGCGATCGCTGGGACTGGCTCAAAGAAGTGTCCGATTCGATCGCCAGCCTCATTGATCCGTTCCTGACCTTTGATCCAGTCGTGCTGAACAAGCACTTCGCAGACCTTGACCTCTATTTCAGATCGATCGCCGCCGAACGGCGAGCCGAGCCTCGAGAAGATCTCATTTCCGGATTGGTCCAGGCCGAAGCTGGGGATGCGCTCACAGACGAGGAACTGGTTGCGATGATCCAGATCATCATGATCGCCGGCCACGAGACCACAACCGGCATGCTCGGCAACAGCATCGTGGCGCTCGCCACGCACCCGCTGCAACGCACGATGTTTCGCACACGACCCGAGCTGAGAGACAACGCGATCGAGGAACTCATCCGGTTCGACACGTCGGTCATCTCTGGCGTCCGCGTGGCCACGAAGGAAATGCATCTCGGCGGGAAGACCATCAAGCCAGGTTCCCGAGTCGCCATCCTATGGGGGGCAGCGAATCGAGACCCGCGGCGTTGGCCCGACGCACACGAGTTGCATCTGGACCGCGAGAACCCACGGCCGATCTCGTTCGGCCACGGAATCCACCATTGCCTCGGCGCAGCGCTGGCCCGTTTGGAAATGCGCATCGGGCTCACCGCATTTGTTGATGCTTTCGGGGACTACACGATCGACCCGCGAACGATCGAGTGGAAACAGTCCGGCTCGCTGCGCGGACCGGTGACGCTCCCGGTCCGCCGTGAGCTCCTTGGATCTACGGGTTGATTCCGAAACGTTGGGCCATCGCCTGCATAGCTTTGGTTTGTGATGGCGAGAATGCGGTGTTGGCCATCGCTGCCATCAACTCCGCTTTCGCTCGGTCGGTGTTCGCCACGGCGTCGTAGACCACCGCTGCATGCCAGTGGATCATCGCGACCTGCGGGTTCGTTGCCAAAGCTGCCTCGGTGTACGGGAGGGCTTCGGCGTGGCGACCCGCCTGGACCAGTGCCCACGCCATTGCATCGTTTGTGAACATAGTTTTTCGGTCGTTGTACGCCTGCGTAGCTGCGGCAAGGGCGGCCGTTGCCGATGCGGGTCCACGGTCTGCGAGGAGCATCGCCAAATCGGCGTCAACGACGGCACCGTTGGAGCGCAACAACGAGATGCTGGCATCGACCAACTGGTCTGCAGCGATCGCGCCTGCCGCGTCGCCGGTTGCCCTAGCGATGTCTGCTCGAAGCCCGAAGGCTCCTGGTGTCGGCGTGCGCTCGGTCAATTCATCGAGTGTCTGTGTTGCCGACTCCCAGTCTTGGCGGGCGGCTTGAACCTGGGCCTTGCCGATTGCAGCCACCGATGATGCTGGATTGAGTCGCAAGGCCTCGTCGAAGGAACGTTCGGCCGGGGCAAGCGCTCCGCGTTCTAGTTGGATCTCGCCGAGGTAGGCGAGCGCAACTCCTCGGTCGACAGATGCAACCGGCGCGGCGGACACAGCTGATCGCATGGCTGCCTCTGCTCCGACGATGTCGCCGGTGAGCTGGCGGTAATACGACAGGCGGGAGAACGAGGCAACGCCGGGCCGCATGTCCACAATTGCCTGGACGAGGTCCCGAGCCGACTCGTAGTCGCCCGTTTCGATGGTCGCGTCGGTGAGGGCGATCTGTGCGTCGAACTTCGAGGAGTCGGCGGCGAGCGCCGCAGTCGCCTCGGCCTTGGCGCTGGGAAAGTCGTGCAGCGCGAGTAGGAGATTTGCTCGCAAGACCCGCTGGTCGACTGTCTGCCCGAGGATGGCCTCGCTGCGGTCCAGCGCGCTGCGTGCGAGTGAGTAGTACGACGGGTCGGCCGTCTCGAATGCCATCCTGAGGTATGCGGAAGCCAAGGTCTGCCAAGCGACTCCATCGGTTGGAGAGGCTTTGACCGCAGCCTGTAGTTCCGCCAGCTTCACGATGCGGGGGTCTGAGGCGGTTGCTGAAACGGCACTCGGTTGGCTGTTCGCAGTGTCGATCTGTGTCACCGCGACTGACGTTGCTGGGGCGGAGATGGCATCGCTGTTGGCGACGCTGCTGGAGTTGTCGGAGCTTCGAAAAGCGGCGGCCGCTGCAATGAGGGCGATAGCAGCTATTGATACGCCGACAACTCGCAGCACTTGACTACTTCTCGTTCTTGTCGTCAGATGGATCGCTGCCACGCTGCGGCTGGGTCGAGTAGCCATCGTTCGGCCATCCGACGTAAGGGAACTGGTTCATGAATTCCCGGTCATTGAAGTCCACCCCGTCGCCCAAGGCGTTGTTCGGGAAGACCTTGAACTCCTTCGAGAAATCGGTTGCGCCGGCGACTACCTGGAGGGCAGTGTCCACGACATCATCTGCGAGCATACGACCGTTGGGGAAGCCGGACTTTGCGATCGACGTGTTCAACCGCAATTGCTCGGAAGGCGTGACCTTCTTGGGTTGGTTCAGCCCGGGGATACCGGTCAGGAAGATGGTGGCCAGGTCTTCACGTCCACCGAGGCCAAGCCCGGTGCTGACGCTGGTTGGCACTCTGACGCCGGGGTACAGAACCGGGATCAGTTTTCCAAGCTCTGGCTCCAGCACGCCCTTGGCGAACTGGAGGTCCTTGTCCGGTGAGGAGCTGTTGAACAGGTCCTTTGCGCCGACTGGCACAACAACTTCGTTCACCAGCGGCTGACCCAAGCGAGCAACCTGTTTCCAGGTGTCTGCGCCACCGGCAGTGCCGGGTACACGACGTGACGTCGTCGCCCACACGCCAACAACAGGGTCGCCGTTGACGATACGAGCGGACGGAACCTGCAACACGATGGAGTGGACGTTGAAGCCCGCAAGGTAGTCACGGCCAGGTGCCGTCTTCAATGGAATGAGGTGTGCCTTGTTGAGCGGGCGGAGACCGCCGAGATCGAAGATCGAACCGAGGTCAGCGAAGAACGGATCGTCACGAGGGCCGGCAAAGACCTTGGCTGCGTTGCTCAACAACGGGGTGACGGCTGCATCGCCGAGCGCCCGGTAGTTAGGCATCGACCGGGGACCGACGTTCGCAGGCGCAACCATCACGTTGGTGCCGATGGCCGTTGACGTGCCACCCCTTACTTCGGTCACGGTGTACGTCTGGCGCACGTTGAGGTCCGGATCGTTCAGCGACGTCACCTGGTTGGTGTTGTAGAGGAACGTATTCGGGTTCGAGTAGGTGGTCTTGAAACGGAACTGGTACTTGACGTCCGCGAGAGCGTCTCCGTTGTTGTCGATGTTGAACTCGTACAGCACGTCATCGCCGAACTTGTGGAAGTTGGGGCCGCCCGCCGGAAGTTCGAAGGGGTTCACGTTCATCACGAGTGTGGTGCTGGACGTGTTGTCAGGGCTGACGAACGCGTACAGGTCCGTGATGTCGGCGACCGGATCTTCGGTGATCGACGGAGCTTCCCGGTGGCTCGACGCGTTGGCCTGAGGAGTAAGGGCGAGCGCAAGTGCTGCGGTCACGCCGATTGCCGGTAGAGACCGGAGAAGTTTTCTGTTGCGGTGCACCATGAGGTGTCCTTTCAAAGGGGTTAGTGGCATCCAGGTGAGCTGGAACGTTGTGCATCCAGCTGAGCTGGACAGGTGCTGCAGCCGGCGTGTGCCGGACGCTTGGTGACGGTCTGTCCAATCGGGACGCACGGCCGTCAAGGAGGCGAGCGAGTGGTGGCCGCGCTGGAAGCAGTCGAGGCTGCAGCAGCAAGGGTTGGGCGTGCGATGGCGACGACAACCCAACGGTCGGCGTCTGGTGCCAGCACCACGTTCATGGCGACCGGCCCACCCAACTGCACAACACGTGCCCAGGTGAAAGCCGCGCTGCCGAATCCGTCGATGACCGGTTGTGGTTCGTCGAGTGCATCCAGTTCTCCGACGGATTCAACGACTGGAACGCCGGCGCTTTTGCAGAGCTGATCCGCCAGTCCGGTGACGCCGATCAGGCCGCCGGGGTATTGCATGGAGTCGGCCGAGCATTGCTGAGCTGCTGCTGCCCATTTCAGCGCTGCGGCGCTAACGGCGGCGTCGGACGTTGCGGACCTGTCTGGGTGGTGCGCCATGACGAAGCGACGGGTCCAGGTGGCGCTATAACCACCTGTATCAACGGCAACGGGGAAGTTGACCGTTGCCGTTGGTGCAATGACCCCGTCGATATCACTCACTCGAGGTGTCTGGACAATCTCGGCGGTCACCGAGTTGGACCCAGATGCAGAGATCGAGAACGACTTCCAACCGAGCGGAGCAATTTCTGCGGCCAGCCGGTGCGAGCTTCCGACCCGCTCCTGTTCAACCGGACTGAGCAGCGTGAAGGCGGTGTCGTATCGACCGGCGATCAATTCAGTAATAAGTGAACTGACGGAATCAGTCGCTGAAGTCTTCGCTGCCGGCGGTGTTGATCCAGCGTTCGGGGCCACTGAAACAACCGCATCGGCGCTAGCGGATCCGTTGGGAACTGCAAAGTCGAGAGCTTCAATGGGTCGATCGGCCCGTGCTGCGGCTGAGGTCGCGGCAGCGGCACTCGAAGGTGCTCCAGCAAGAGCGGCACTCGGTGCGGCCGACTGGGAACACGCCGATGCGAATATGACTGAGGCGACAACGGGGACGCCGATGCGCAACAGCCGATGCTGGTTGTGTCGACCCGCTGGTGGGGTGACGTCGTGTGGGCCGACGTCATTGCTGGCTCTGGACATGTAGCTGGTTCGGTACGAACCCGGTTACGGATGTCTTGAATCGAACGAGCCCCGCAGCCCAAACCGGCGAATCTCTTATGTGCGCCTCAGGTGTGGTCAATCGAAGACGTACTGTTAGCGGGGGTCCATCCGGCCAGGCACCTCCCAAACTTGCAGGGGTGTTGCGTACGTTGCGGTAAATCCCTTTGTCGCTACGCCGTCGCCTTCATGGCCGAGCGGATGGCGCCAAGCACGATGTCGATCTCGTCGGCGGTGGTCACCAGCGGTGGCATGAACCTGATGACGTTGGCGTAAGTGCCGGCATTCATCAGGATCACGCGGCTGTCTTCCAACGCGTGTTTGATGATGGCGGCGACCCGTGGGGGATCGGCGAACTGGGCGGCGCTCATCAGGCCAAGGCCGCGCACCTCGGTGATGCCTTCATGGTCGTGAGCGATGGCGCTCAGACCTTCACGTAACTGTTCGCCGCGGGCTAGGACATTGTCGAGGAAGCCGGGAGCCGTGAGCACATCGATGGTGGCAAGCGCCGCTGCGCATCCGATTGGGTTGCCTCCGTATGTGCCACCGTGTGAGCCCGGAATCCACTTGGCCATATGTGATGCGCGGGCACCAAGGGCCGAGAAGGGGAAACCCGACGCGATGCCCTTGGCCATGCAGATGATGTCGGGCTGAACGTCGAAGTGATCGACGGCGAACATTTTGCCGGTGCGTCCGAAGCCGGACTGCACTTCGTCTGCGATGAACATGATTCCGTGCTTGTTGCAGCGTTCGACGATGCCTTCGATAAAGCGTTTGGGTGCCGGGATGTAACCACCCTCGCCGAGCACCGGCTCCATGATGACCGCAGCCGTTTCCTCAGGGGCGGTTTGCGACTTCAGCAAGTAGTCGAAACCAGTAAGCGCGCGATCGATTGCGGCATCGTGCTGGTCTGCCGGGACTGCTGCCACCTCTGGGAACGGCGCCACGTAAATGCCACCGGGGAGAGGGCCGTACTGGGCGCGGTAGATGGTCTTGGAGGCCGTCATCGCCATCGCCATGTGCGTGCGCCCGTGAAATGAACCCGCGAACACGATGGTGTTGGGCTTTCCGGTCGCGTGCTTGGCCAACTTCACCGAAGCCTCGGTGATTTCAGCACCAGAGTTGGAATAGAAGAATTGCTCGATTGACGCTGGCGTGATGGTGTCGAGCTTCTCGGCCAACGGCTCCAACAGATCGTGGGTGTAACAGTTTATCTGCGCGTGGATGAAGCGGCCGGCCTGTTCTCGAATCGCTTCGACCACTTTTGGATGCGCATGGCCGGTGGAGACCACCGCAATGCCAGCGGAGTAGTCCAGGTATTCCTCACCATCGGTGGTGAATACCCAACTGCCTTGTCCATGGGTCACCTGCAAGGGGGTGACCTTCGACCAAACCGGGGAGAGTTTTGAGCCCATGGGGACATGGTACCCGTGGGGATTCCGCTAGGCCATGAGCTGCGGCTAGGAGCTGCGGCTAGGAGCTGCGGCCACGAGGTCTGTGTGCTCCTGTACGTTGGGTGAGTGCAGCCCCAGCCGTTGAATGTCCCTCCGCGCCCTCAACTGCGCCGAGGGGTACCGCTGCTGCTGCTCACCTCGCTGAAGTTCTTTGCAAACCTGCTCCTTCGGATGCCGTACCCGTTCATCGAGGACATCTCGAAGGGTCTTGGTACTAGCGAAAAGCGCATTGGCTCGCTGTTGGGTGCCGGCGAGTTTGCTGGCCTCGGAGGGTCACTGATCGGTAAAGACCTTGACAGAGGCCGCCACAGACGCTGGGCGATTCTCGGGCTGATGTCGTGCGCGGCTGGAGGGATCCTCATCGGGGTGCTTCGCAGTCAGGCTGGCCTTGTCATCGGTTTTTGTATGGTGTCGGTCGGCGTCACGCTGGTCACGACCACGATTCACACGTTCATCGGCGACCGCACACCGTTCTCTGAACGTGGACGAGCGATTGGGATCTTCGAGTTGTCGTGGGCCTTGGCGTTGCTCCTCGGTGGGTACGTGGCAGCCCGAATCATCGAAGAGTTCTCGTGGAGCGCACCGTTCCTCGTGACCGGGCTTGCACTTGCCCTGTCCACGCCCTTGCTGTTTCGGGCCATGGATGCACGCACGGTTCGCGAGATCGACGAACCCGTTGCTGGGGTGTCTCCCACCAAGTTCAATTGGCCGATAACGGTACGCGCGCTTGGTGTTTCGATCGTCATCACCCTCGGCCAGGTTCTGACCTTCGCATCGTTTGGGTCGTTTCTCAAAGACCACCATGGGTTCAGTGTCGGCGCACGGGGCGGCATCGTTGCGGGGATCGGTGCTATGGAGCTGTTGGGCAGCGGCGGTACTGCCCTGATCACCGACAAGCTCGGCAAGGTCAACGCCATCCTGACTGGCGTCGCAGTGATGGCGCTCGGCAGCGGTGGGCTCATCACCATCGGGCAAGGGTCCTCAGCCGCGGCGGTCGGATCGGTCTTGGTGTTCTTTCTGGGTTTCGAATTCGCGTACGTTTCGCTTCTCGCCGTCATCAGCGAGATCGGCGGCGAACGACGCGGGTTCGTGGTCGCCGTGGACCACGCAGCAGTAACCGTGGCGCGTGCCGCCGGCGCAGCAATGGGGCCGTTCCTCGTCGGTGCGAGTGCCCAGCATTTCCGCTCGGTGCAATTGTTGGTGCTGGCACTCATCGGTTCGACTGCGCTGCTCATCGCCCCGTTGCGTTCACGCTGAGTCAAACCCTGGCGCCGCGCAAAGACGATGATAAGTGCCGCAGCGCAGGGTACTGCGGGGCTGGACCCCGAATGCGGGGCGCGCTGTTCGAGCAGGGAACACGCACGGTGCAAGTTCCGGACCGGCAAAGGTCATCTGAAATTTCGCAAGATTCGCACTGTCACGTGACAAATCTCTGGGGCTCGGAACAGGTCGGGTTTTGTCACGTGTCGGGTTGGTTTCGTGTCACGTGTCGAATCTTTGGGTCCCGATCAGGTCGGGTTTTGTCACGTGACGGGTTGGTTTCGTGTCACGTAACAAATTTGGGTCCCGATCAGCTCGGGTTTTGTCACGTGTCGGGTTGGTTTCGTGTCACGTGTCGAATGTTTGGGGTCCCGATCAAGCTCGGGTTTTGTCACGTGACATTCGGTACTCGGCGAAATTCCAGACGACCGTCCTCTCGGGGTCGGGCCATGGGCAATGGATCGGAAGGTCGCTCTGGTGGGAGCACGCTTTGGTGTGTGTACTCTGCGGCACATGGTCCGGGTCATCCAATTGTCAGATTCCCACTTCACGACGGAAGACCGCCAGACCTACGGCGGACTTGGGTACGACACGACGGCTGCCTGGCAATCGATTTTTGAACATGCGTTCGCGGAGACTTCGCTGCCGGGTTCGCATGCCGGCCCGCCCGACCTCGTGATCGTCACGGGTGACATCGCCGACCGGGGCCGTGCAGACGAGTACGCCATTGCGGCGACACAGTTGGCGATCATTCCGGCTCGGACCAACTTGTTGATCGGCAATCACGACTGGTCGGTCGCGTTCGGCGCGCTGACCACAGCGAGCGGAATGGAAGCCGAGCCAACGTTACGAATCGGCAACTGGCTGTTCGTATTCGCCGATTCGAACCATGACGGGAAGGAGATCTGTGCCGATGGTGTGCTCCATGATCGACCCGACCGGATCCGGGCGCTCGGTGAACTTGGCTCGGCCGAACTCGACAGACTGGATGCCGACATTGGGGCAAGCGATGCAGCTCATGTGTTTCTGTGGGTGCATCATCCACCGCTGGCGCCGGGCCACTACAACGCTCCGACATACGACGGCGAGCTGGCCGGGCTGCTCCGCCGTCACCCGCGGCTTCGTGGTATCGGCGGGGGTCATATGCACACTGACACTGTTGACGAGCTAGAAGGCCGCCCAGTGTTTACTTGCCCCTCGTTCACGCTCAACATTGATTTGGTGACAGGGCTGACACAGCCTCCCGGCTATCGCACGTACGAGTTCAGCGACAACGGCGACGTCGCCAGCTCGTGCCACTTCATGGACGATGAGCGCTGGCCGCGTCGCGAACTACCCGAGGCCATTGTCAGTTGGTGGGGAGGTGGTGCCACGTTGGCGGAGATGCTTCAGGCCCTCCGGGAGCTCCGCCACACTATCGACATGGACACGGACCACTGAGCAGCGGACGCTACTGCCGAGAGTGCCTGATGCAGCCGCGCTACTCCTGCGACAGCGCGATGTACACGCCGTTGGTCCAACCAAAGCCTTCTTGCACCTCGTACTCGCCGCCCTCTGCGCGTAGGCCTGGGTCGTCGACGTCGTACTTTTCGAGCAACACTCCGTCGGCTGCGAAACCGCTGTCGCACGTACGAAGCCACCGGGTTCGCACCGTCTCGGCCTCGTCGGCAAAGCCATAAGCGCGCAGGCCATCGATGGCCCACCAGTGCAACGGTGCCCATCCGTTGCGACCATCCCATTGCTGTGTGGTGTCGACCAACGTCGTGCGGAGACCTCCGGGCGCGAGGAATCTGTCCAGCAACGTGCGACGGGACCGTTCGGCAGTGCGGTCATCTGCCACCCGCGCCGCAAGCGCAACCATTCCAGCCAACGAAATCTGAGCGCGGGGCTTTAGGGTTGTTGCTTCCAGGTCGGCGAACCAGCCGGTGTGTTCGTCGAAGAAGTGATTGAGGATCGCATCAGCCCGGCGAAGTGCTCGTTGCCGGAAGGCCTGAAGGTCCTTTCGGCCAGCCCTATCTCCGAGGGCTGCCAGTGTGTGCTCGAGCAGTACCAACAGGCAGTTCAGATCGATGGGAAGCACGTCTTCGGTGCGGATGGTGGCGAGATCGTCTGGGTTGTCCAGCCAGCGTGACGAGAAATCCCACCCGGACTCGGCACCCGCTCGTAAGTGTGCGAACAATTTGCATGGGGACGTGCTTCCACTGTTGGTCGCCACATCTTCAGCGAACGACTCAGGGCGGGGCGTGTCTTCGCCGCCGAGGTAGCGAGACATCGCAACGCCGCCAACCAGGACGGTCCGCTCGGGCGAAGTCCACAGTTCATGCTCGGCGAGCAAGGCATCGATGTACTGCGTCCGGTCTGGGAGCAACCCAACAAGAAGCGACAACACCGGCGGCTGGCTGCGCGTCGCAAGGTACGTACGCGAACCGTTCGGGATGAGCCCGACCGTTCGTTGCAGGTGGACCAGGTTGTCGACGATGCCCTGCACCAGATCGATCCGACCCTGCTTCACCAGGCCAAGAGCTGTGAAGTACGAGTCCCAGTAGAAGCACTCGTCGAACCGCCCACCCGGCACCAAGAACGGGTGGGGCAGCGCGAGCATGGTGGAGCCCTCGGGAACCGAAGTTGCTGTACGGGTAAGCCGTTCCCATGTGCGCTCGATGTACGACGTAGCTGAATCGGCTCGGACAGGAACACCGGGGTTGCGCACGGGGAGTTGAAACCAGGTGTCGAGCTGGGCGCGCAGATCAAACCGGACACCCGAGGCGAGCAGTGCGTCGTATGCAGCTTGGATCTCTTCTGGCGGGAGGAGCGGCACGGCATCGACGAACGTCTTGGAGTCCGGAAACATCCGTCCGAGTTGAACCGCCTCGAAGAGGGGGCCCTCAGTTTGAATGTGGTGCTGCAAAACACCTCCCAGGCGATTTGGGAGGTGTTTTGCCCCCAACGCTGGGGGCAACCTCTCTCCTAGGACAGTTCGTCACGGAGTTGACGCTTTAGGAACTTGCCGGCTGCGTTGCGGGGCAACGGTTCGGTTCGGATGAACACATGCGCAGGGACTTTGAAGGAAGCGATTCGCGCGGCGAGGTACGTGCGAAGCTCCTCGGGTTGGAGCGTGGCACCGGGGCGCAAGACAAGCGCGCATGCAACCTCTTCGCCAAGGCGCTCGTGTGGGAGCCCGAACACGGCTGCTTCGTGGATTGCCGGGTGGGTATAGATGGCACTCTCGACCTCGGCCCCGTAAATGTTCTCGCCCCCGCGCAGGATCATGTCTTTGGCGCGGTCCTCGATGTATAGGAACCCGTCGGCGTCGAACCGGCCGATGTCACCGGTGCGAAGCCAGCCGTCAACGATGGTCTCGGCGGTCGCAGCGGGATTTCCCCAGTAGCCACGGATGAGCATTGGGCCGCGGAACCAGATCTCGCCACGTTCACCGATTGGAAGGTCTTTGAGGTCGTCGTCACGGACGACGACGTCCATGATGGGTAGCGCCTTCCCGGTGCTGGTGGGGTGCTCGATGTAGTCAGGGCCATTGTTGCCGGGACCGTAAGCGTTGGTTTCGGTCATGCCATAACCCAACTGCGGTCCGCCATGCTTGATCTTCTTGGCCACCAGATCGACCTGGGCGGCAGGAGCCGGCGCCCCGCCGCCGCCAACCGACCGCAGCGATGACGTGTCATACTTCGCGAAGTCCGGATGGTTGACCAGATCCCACGACTGGGTCGGCACGCCGACGAAGTTGGTGATGTGCTCTCGTTCGATGATCTCGAGGGCCTTGCCTGCATCCCACTTGTACATGATCACCAGTTTTGCCCCGCTGAGCAGACAGCCCAGCATGACGGGCACCGAACCGGTTACGTGGAACAACGGAACAATGAGTACGAACGCTGGCGGTAGCACTTCGACGTCTGGCGGCGCAGGCCGTCGCAAACCGTCAGCTGCTCCACGACAGGCAAATGCCATAAGTGCGCTGATGACAGCACGGTGGGTGGACACGGCGCCCTTCGGACGGCCTGTGGTACCCGATGTGTACAGGATGGTTGCGTCGGCGTCGGGGTCGATATCAACGTCTGGCAACGCGTTGCCAACGTGCACGACCGCGTCCCACGGTTCGACCCCATCTGGAAGAGGAGTAGCGCCAGACCTGGCGACGATCGCGCGAATGCCCTCGGCATGCAGCGTGTCGTGGCAGAGTGCGAGGCGTTCGCGGTCGCAGATGAGCACGGTGGCGCCAGAGTCCTTGAGGGCGTATTCCAGCTCGTCGGCGGTCCACCATGAGTTGAGACTCACGTTGACGCCACCAACGCTGATGACTGCGACGAACGCGATGATCCACTCGGGATAGTTGCGCATGCCGATAGCAACCCGGTCGCCCAACTTGACCCCATAGGTGTTCACCAGCGCGTGCCCGAGGGCATCGGCGCGGGCCATGGTCTCGGTGAAACTCAGCGTTTCGCCCTCGTAGACGACGAAGGGCTTGTCCCCGTGCATGCGCGCTGCAGCAAACACCGCACGCATATTGGGCGGTGAGTTCTTCCAAACTTTGGTGTTCAAGCCGAGCACCTCGGCTGTGGTGATTTCGAAAACTTGACCGGGGGCCGTAACGGCAGCGGCGGCCTGTTCGAACGTCAAAGCTGGCGTTGTTGCATTTACGGTTGCATTCACGGTGAATGACTGTAGTGGCATGGCCTCGAAACGATCTGAACCCTGCGGTTAGGTTGCAGCGATGCGTTTCTCTGCCTGGCCACGCTTGACCGCTTCGAAGAAGCGATTCAGATCATCCGGCTTTTGGGCACGGAGAAGCGGACCACGTTCCACGGCCGGTTCTTCACCATCGACGATGCTCCGTCTGAACCAAAGCCCATCCAGTCTCCGCTGCCCATCACGGTGTGGCGGCCCAGCTGTCTTGAAGGCCCGTTATCCGTTGGCTGAATGGGCGACTGGAACAGAACCTTTGACGCTGGTGCGATACATCTCGCGGCGCACTCCCGAGTAGTCGTTCAGAGCGTTATGCATCGTGCACCGGTTGTCCCAGATAGCAAGCGTGTGTCGCTCCCAGTGCACCCGGCAGGTGAAGTTCTCGTTGATCGAGAGGCGGAACAGGTACTGCATCAATGCAGCTGACTCTGTGTGTGTCCATCCCTCGATGCTGTGCGCATAGACAGGGTTGACGAACAGCACCGGCCGTCCGGTGACAGGGTGCTCGGTGATGATTGGATGCGAACGAGTTTCGTGCGCCTGGGCAGATGGGTCGATGGCCATCGACGATTTCCCAGCAACCTTCTCCAAGTAGCCGCCGGTTCCGTACGCAGGCCCCGCTGAATGGACTGCCCGCAGCCCCTGGAGCGCCCGCTGGAGCCCGGGAGAGAGTTGCTCGTAGGCGAGATATTGGTTGGACCAGACCGTGTCTCCTCCGGCCACCGGGACGTCCCATGCGTGCAGCAGCGTGTACGAGGGGGGAGCCGCTAGATACGTGAGGTCCGAGTGCCACGCGTTGGCGAAGTTCAGTTCGTCGTGCGCTTCCTTGATGACTCGGATGACATATGGCCGGTCCTCCAGCGGTTTGACGTACGGGGTGATATCCCGGCCACCCAGCTGGTCGGTGAGGCGCTCAAGATCATCGAGCGTCATCGCCTGGTTGCGCAGGAACACCACCAGATGCGCCGCCAGTGCCTGCTGCAGTGCTGCCAGTTGGTCATCGTCGAGCGGCCGTGTGAGGTCGACGCCACGTACGAAAGCTCCGAGCGAACCAGAGGCTGGGATCACTTCGAGTGTGGCGTGCATGTTGTTGTTCTACCGGATTTCCGCTGCCAAGGGGCGCGTCCGAGTGGGCGCGTCCGAGTGGGCGCGGACATTCAGCGACGCTTCGAGCGGCCAGTGCCTTTGGTTCTGGCTTGGGCACGTTTCGCGTTGGCCTGTTGCTCTGCGTGCAGGCGTTTCCACGCACGAACCCTCACCGGGTCGATATCGCCGGTCTGAATGGCCGCTGATACCGCGCAGCCAGCGTCGTTCTCGTGCTGACAATCGGAGAACCGACACGCTTCGGCTACTTCGTCGATCTCGGCAAAGGTCGCAGCAACGCCGTCTTCGCCGCCGGACATCCAGAGGCCAAGTTCGCGCATTCCAGGTGTATCGATGAGGAGCGCTCCGGAGGGGAGTGCGAGCAGCTCTCGGTGAGTGGTGGTGTGGCGACCTTTGCCAGCGACGCCCACTGTCTGGGTGGCCATGATGTCTGACCCGATCAGCCGGTTGACGATGGTGGACTTTCCAGCGCCGGACGTGCCGAGCAACACGAGCGACACGCCGACTTTTGCCAGCTCACTGACGGCGTCGAGGCCCTCACCCGTGAAAGCGGAGGTGATCAACGCGGGTACGTCACCTGCTGCGTCTTTCAGCGCGTCGACTACTCCCGGTGCAGCAAGGTCGGCCTTAGTTCCCACCAGCACAGGTCGGGCACCGCTGTCCCATACAGCGGTGAGTTGGCGTTCGATACGTCGCGGGTTGAGCTCTGCGTCGAGCGGCACCACGATGAGAACGATGTCGACGTTGGCTGCAATGACCTGGCCATCACTTGTGCCACCCACGGTCTTGCGCACCAGGGCCGATGAGCGTGGCACGACATCGTGGATGGTGCCACTGAGCAACGCGGTCTTTGAGCCGGTGGCGGTTGCAGTGGCAAGAGCAGCGTTGGCCTTTGTGTCTTCATCTGTACGCAGACGAATTCGAACCCAGTCACCTACAGCCGGAACATCGAGAGGGTTGCCGAGCCGGTAGATGCCAAGAAGATCGGCACCCACCAGGCCGTCTGGGCCTGCAACAGTCCATCTTCCGCGGTGCACCGCGATGACCCGACCCAAAATGACACGGCTGGCCGTGGTGCGATCCTCGGGGTCGTCGTCTTCGGTTCGTTCGACCTCGAGCAGGTCTCCCATCGCAGCGAAGCGTTCGGCGAATGACTGGTTCCAGCCAAGGGCTTCGAGCGTCGGTTGACCGAGGAGGGACTCCGTGGTGATGGGGGCCGTCACGAACCCGTGCCCCGCCCGCAGCGTTGGGCGCGATCGCCAAAGGTCCAGGCGACCATCTCGGCGAACTCAGTACGCATACGTCATCGGAGACTAGGCGACCTGGCTCGCCGTTCTCACGGATTTCAATGTTGCGCCGTGTGAGCGGCACTGAACAGAGTGTGCGTTCGTGGACCGCGCCCCTCGACTTGTGCGCCCGGTTTGACCGCATGTGAGCGATTTGCAATCCGTTCTCGTTTCGTCAACGATCCCGTTTGTCCAGCATGAAAGGAATGCCTTGACTCGTATCCCACTAGTCGATTCGAACGACCCGTCCACCGATCCATTGGCTGCTGAAGCGCTCAGATCGGTCAGTCGGCACCGCAATCGGACGGTCGACCCCAATGTCTACCGGGCGATGGCCATCCATCCGAGGGCCTTGCGCGCGTTGGTCGACTTCGGCACCGCTGTCTACTTCGACAACTCGCTCACCCCTGCGCAGCGTGAGCTCGCCTACCTCACGGCGAGCGTGACCAACGACTGCCACTATTGAATTCCGACTCACGTGCTGCTCGGTCGAGCAGCGGGATTGTCGGAGGAGCAGCTTGCACACCTGGGCGATGCCTCCCGGCCGGATGACATCTACGAGGACGCGTCTTGGGTGATCGTCGAATACGCACAGGTGTCGACGAGGAACGAAGCGATCACGAACGAGTTGTATGCACGCCTCCGTGCACACTTCACGGAGCAGCAGATCATCGAGCTCTGCTTCACGGTCGGGTTGAGCAACACCATCAATCGGTTCCACGCCACCTTCCTCACCGAGGTCGATGAGCGCACCCGCGAAGCCCTAGCTCCCTCCTGCCCCCTTCGCTATCCCGACATCGAACCGGGAAGCCTCACGAGTAATTAGTCCTTCCAAACTCGATGGTGGCGCGAATGTTCGGCCTGGTTGACGTCGGCGGCCTGACGTCTGGTAGCTAGCGGCCGCCGTTGTCCGAGCGGCCCGTTGCTGCACGGCCAGATGCCGAACCGCCTGATGTGGGCCGAGCCGAGCGTTGGCCGGCGCGGAAACCGGCGCCCTGACGGGAACCTACAGAACCGCCGGGCCGGCCGCCGCCCGGGCGACCTCCGCCAGCGCCACCGGGACGACCCGAGCCAGCTCGTTGCGCCTGCTGCGCTGGTGCCGCTGGTTGGGGGACCGGTGTCACGTGTTCACGCTCGCCGGGGACCAGCTCTTTGAGCAGCGGATCACCAAGGCGAACCTTTGAAACCGTGGCCTGGATACGGGCCCGCGTGGTGAGGTCCCGGACGTCGCGCATTTGGTCGTCGGTGGCAAGCGTGATCACCAGGCCGGAGTTGCCAGCTCGAGCGGTGCGGCCGGACCGGTGGAGATACGCCTTGTGTTCGGTTGGAGGGTCGGCGTGGATAACCACACCGACATCGTCGACGTGAATGCCACGGGCGGCGACGTCGGTCGCAACCAACGTCTTGGCCTTACCGGTTGAGAACATCTCCAGGTTGCGCTGGCGGGCGTTCTGGCCCAGGTTGCCGTGCATCTCGACGGCTGGCACGCCGGCGTCGATGAGTTGCTTCGTGAGCTTCTTGGCGCCGTGCTTGGTGCGGGTGAACACCATCGTCTTGCCAGGGGCTGCGGTGAGATCGAACAGCACAGGCAGACGGTCAGCAGCGCTGACCTGCAACACGTGATGCTCCATCTCGACAACTGGTGACTCGGCAGGGTCGACGCTGTGGGTCAACGCGTCATCGAGATAGCGGCGAACCAAGACGTCGACGCCCGAGTCGAGCGTTGCCGAGAACAGCAACCGCTGACCCTTGTTAGGAGTGCGGTCCAACAGGCGCTTGACGTCGGGGAGGAACCCCATGTCGGCCATGTGGTCGGCCTCGTCGAGGACCGTGATCTCGATGGCATCGAGAATGGCGCTTCCCGTCTGAACGTGGTCGCACAAGCGGCCAGGGCAAGCAACGAGGACATCGAGGCCATTCCTCAGCGCGCGTACTTGTGGCTCGTGGCCGACGCCACCGAACACGGTGGCGGTCTTGAGGCCAAGCGCTGCGGCGAATGGAGCCATCGCCTCGTTGATCTGCGTGACCAGCTCTCGGGTAGGGGCGAGGATGAGCGCACGCGGCCGGTGTGGGGCACGACGCGTCGGGCTTGCGGCGAGGCGCGCAACGAGCGGCAGCACGAACGCCAAGGTCTTTCCGGAACCGGTACGGCCGCGGCCGAGAATGTCTCGGCCGGTCAGCGCATCGGGAATGGTGACTCGTTGGATGGGGAACGGTGCTTCGATTCCACGACCGAGCAGCACTTTGCAGATCGCCGGTGACAGACCGAGGTCTGCAAAGGATGCGTCAAGCGGAAGCATTGGCAGGCCAGGCGAACTGGGTGGCATGGGCACAGAGGAATTCTCCGCGCGCTGAGCATTCTGTGAGTTTTGTCCGTTGTTCGGACGGACGGGCCGACGTTCACCAGAACGGCGGTTGGGGCGCGAGGACGCGCCGGAAGGGGAAGCAGGACGGCGAACCGTCATAGGAAGACTCCGAGCTACAAAACGGCGCCCGGTACCTCGTGCTCAGTTGAACGAGCATCGCCGACAGTAGACACGAGCAAGGCTGGCGGAGCAGCGTTGCTGTCACACTGACAGGAGAGGTGAGACGCATGGCCCAAGTTGAGCCGCCTGATCACCTTAGGCCGCCTCGGACCTCACAGCCAGCGATTCAGGCATGCACTTCGTCACACTTGACAGGACGCGAGGCCCCGGGCGTCCTGCGATTGCCGAGCGGACGTCGAGTGCCGAGCGGTCGCCGACCGAACGACCAGAGCGAGACGAACGGGACCCGAGATCTGCGCCAAACTACGCCCGTGGCGATCTCAGACGAAGACATTGCCAAAGTCAGGCAATCGACGGACTTTGTGGCCGTCGCGTCCGAACATCTGCAGCTGTCCCGGGTCGGAAATCGATACAAAGGCCTCTGCCCGTTTCACTCGGAGAAATCGCCTTCATTCACCATTAACCCTGAAAAGGGCCTGTACTACTGCTTCGGCTGCCAGGCCAAGGGTGATGTCATCCGGTTCGTCATGGAACTCGAGCACCTTGACTTTGCGAGTGCGGTCGAGCGCCTCGCTGCCAAGGCCGGCGTTGCGGTGCGCTACGACTCTGAGCAGTCTGGGCGGGACCGTAAGCGCAAGGAACGCCTGCGCGAAGCGATGGACGCGGCGGTCGAGTGGTACCACCAACAGCTGCTCACCTCACCGGGCGGTGGGGCAGCGCGTCACTACTTGAAGTCACGCGGCTACGACGGCGACGCCGTGCGGGCGTTCAAGTTGGGTTGGGCGCCGGAAGGCTGGGACACGCTGAACAAGGCGCTCAGCATCCCGACCGACATTGCAAAAGACACGGGGTTGGGGGTCCTCAACAGCCAGGGCCGCATCAACGACTTCTTCCGGTCTCGAATCCTGTTTCCCATCTTCGACGTCAGCGGCCAAGCGATCGCGTTCGGTGGACGCAAGCTGCCCGAAGCCGACGGGCCGAAGTACAAGAACTCGTCCGAGACGCTCCTGTATTCAAAGAGCCGCACCCTTTACGGGCTCAACTGGGCCAAGGGTGGCATCGTCAACGACGGCGAGGTCATCGTGTGCGAGGGTTACACCGACGTCATCGCATTTCATCGCGCTGGCATGCCGCGTGCCGTCGCAACTTGCGGCACTGCTTTGGCCGACGAGCACTTCAAGGTGCTGAAGAACTTCGCACGGCGCATCGTGCTTGCCTACGACGCAGACTCCGCCGGGCAGAACGCTGCGGCCAAGTTCTATGAATGGGAAAAGCGTTTCGAGATCGACCTTGTCGTCGTCTCGATGCCCAACGGGGCTGACCCAGCAGATCTTGCTCGCACCGATCCCGACGCGCTCCGAGCTGCGGTAGCAACTGCTCGGCCATTCCTCGCGTTCCGAATCGAACGAACGGTGGCGGCCGGCGACCTGAAGACGCCTGAGGGTCGTGGTCGGGTTTTCGAGAACGCCGCTGCAATGATCTCCGAGCACCCAAGTGCATACGTGCGAGAGCAGTACTTGCGCGAGGTCGCCGACCGATGTCACGTCTCAGAAACGATGATGGCCGACGTTCTGGCCGCCCTATCAGATCCGCGTCGTGCCGCGGCGCTTCGTGCACAAGCGAACCTCAGCGCGGGTACGGGGAACGAGAAACGCGGCGATGCTGGGAAGGGTCGTGGTTCCACGGACACATCTCGCTTCGCCTCCACTCGTGCAGACACCAACGGAACTTCCGGCAACGGTGTCCCACGTCCTATTCCGAACGAAGAAATGCCGATCGATGACCCGTCTATGGGCCGTGCTGCACCGAAACCCGTGCGCCGTCCTACAAGCGTCGGACGCATCAGTTCACCCAGCACAATCGCGACCGCGGCGACGAATCGGATCGGCAAAGCGGAGGAACAGTTGCTCACCGCGCTCATCCACGACCCGGAATCGGTCATCCACTACTGCGTTGAAGGAATTTTTTCTTTCGATCTTCACGCTCGTGCTTGCGTCGTGCTGCTTGAGACGGGCGACATCGCTCCGGCGATTGATAAATGCGCTGACGATCCAGATCTTGAGCATCTACTGCAGCGTCTGGCGGTCGAACAGCCAGCGCCAGACGGGGTTGACCTGGTTGCCCTCGTCGTGCGAGCTGCAGTTGCACGGGCTGTAAATGTGTTGCGCCGTTCACCCGAGCATCCCCAATCTGGGGCCATTCCATTCCTTCGTGAACACGAAATGCAGCTGACTGAACCCATCACTCGACTCGCATCCCTGGATCAGTTGGTACCCTGGTTCCTTACATGGGGGAAGCTGACTACGGAGAAGGCCTAGAGGGCCGACAAACCGGACGAGACCAGGGTCGTGACTACGGTCGCGGGTCAAGTACGTCCTCGGGCTACTCAGCAGATCCTGTCCGGCAGTACCTGAAGGACATCGGCCGCTTCCCACTGCTCAACGGCGAAGGTGAAGTTCGGCTCGCCTCGCTCATCGCGGCTGGAGTAATCGCGGAGAACCGTCTCGCCGAAGCGGCAGCGCAAGGTCTCACACTCTCCTTCGAAGAGCGGCGCACGCTCGAGCGGGCAAAGCATGCTGGCGACGACGGCAAACGAGACCTCACCAACGCAAACCTGCGGCTGGTGGTGTCCATTGCTAAGCGTTATGCCAATCGTGGTATGACCCTGTTGGATCTCATCCAAGAGGGCAACCTGGGCCTCATGCGTGCGGTGGAGCGGTTCGACCACACGAAGGGCTTCAAGTTCTCTACGTACGCCACCTGGTGGATTCGTCAGGCCATCACGCGGTCCATCGCAGACCAGGCACGCACCATCCGCATTCCGGTGCACATGGTTGAGATCATCCAAAAGGTTTCGCGAGCGCAGCGTGACCTGCTGCAAGAGTTGGGCCGAGAGCCAGCAGCGGAAGAAATTGGGTTGCGTCTCGACATGACCGCAGACCGGGTCCGCGAGATTCAGCGCATCGCCTACGACCCGCTCTCGTTGGAATCGCCCGTCGGCGAAGAAGACGGTTCAGTGCTCGGCGACTTCATCCACGATGCAATGGCGGTCAAGCCGGAAGACGCTGCCACCCGGTCCATGCTCAACGAGGCAGTTGAGTTGGTTCTCGAAGGTCTGTCCGAGCGTGAACGAGACGTGGTGCGCCGTCGCTTCGGTCTCGAAGACGGTCAGGCCCGCACGCTCGAGCAGGTTGGCAAAGAGTTCGCAGTTACCCGTGAACGCATCCGCCAGATCGAAACGAAGACTCTCGCCAAGCTGCGCCATCCGCAGCGCAGCCAGAAGCTCAAGGAATACCTCGAAGAGTAGAAAACCGGTTCATACTGATGCGGTGGTTCAGCAACAGATGAAGGTGTTATCCGAGCGTTTCGAGCATCGCAAGTGCGGCCCCCGACCGATCGACCACGTTGCGGTCGAAGATCGATAAGTCCAGGCCCTCTGCTCCCTTTGCTCCACCGCGGTAACGCGTGGCGACACCTTGGATGATGCACGCACCCTTCCAATGGTTGAACGCGGTGTACCAGGGAAGGTCGGATACGTCGAGGCCCGACGCTGCGGCGTACCGGTCGACAAGCGGAGCGACATCGAGGAACCCTTCAGCCAGCGTGGGAGCCGCCGATTCGTTGCCGTTGCCAACTTGGCCGGCGTTTCGCACCCATGTGGTGACGAGATAGCCGAGGTCGGCCATGGGGTCGCCAAGCGTGGATATCTCCCAGTCCAACACCGCGGCGATGAGACCAGTAGTGGTGTTTGTGATGCAGTTGCCCAGGCGAAAGTCGCCATGCACGATTGCAGCACGTTGCTGTGCGGGGATCGATGCGATGAGCTTCTCGTAGGCGATGTCAACACTTGGCACATCGGCCGTCTTCATCGCGGTGTACTGCTGGTACCAGCGACGCAGCTGCCGTTCGACGTATCCGTCCCGCTTGCCATGACCTTGCAGGCCGACCTGGTCGATGTCACAAGCGTGCAGCTCTCCAAGAACGTCGAAGATGGACTCGCTCGTGGTAGCACGGAGTTCAATCGGCAGGGCGGCGGTAGCGGCAACGTCGTGCAGTACGACTCCTTCGACGTGACCCATCACGTAGAACGGCGCTCCCGTGACGGTATCGTCGTCGCAGAATCCGATTGCTTCGGGTACGGGAACACGAGTTGGACCGAGCGCCTCGATGGCCCGGAACTCCCGGCCCATGTCGTGAGCAGTTGGCAAGACGTGCCCAAGCGGCCCACGTCGGATAACGCAGGTTGCGCCGTCGGCATCGGTCACGAGGTACGTGAGGTTGGAGTGCCCGCCTGGCAAAGCCCGGAACGCGAACGGTGGGCGGAACTGAGGTGCATGGTCGGCGAACCACGTGGTGACGCGCTCGACCTCGATCCCTGGAACCGCCGCGGGCGGGTTGGCGGACGCAGGCGTTTCGGTACTCACGAGGTCAGATCATTGTGCCCGGAAGCAACCAGACTCCAACTCGGCGACTACACCCATTCTGATCAGGCGGTTTAGGTGCATCCGCGACGACACTTCCTCGACGTGGTCCAGCCATAGGACACCGGTCGTGCCGGGGCGGTAAACGATGCGATGCGCCACGATTTCTTCGATGGTGTGAGGTTCTGCCAGGAACGACACCAGCCGTTGTTCCCGAACGCCGATGACAGCGCGGAACGAGGCGAGCGCTGCGGTGAACGGCTCGCGTCCTTCGACTATGCCCTTGTGGTGCGAGGTGACGTACCAATGAGCATCGACCTCTGCGGCCTTGTCCATCGCCCGTTCGAAGTCTTCGAGGTCGCTCCAGTGGTCGCCGTAGTACGGCCCGAAACTCGCAAGGTCGATGTCGGCCACGAAGAACACGCCATCGGGTTCGACGAGGAACCCGCAATGACCGCGGGTGTGACCGGGAAGGTGAATCACTGTGACGCTGCGTCCGCCAAGGTCGAACACCTCGCCATCGGTGAAACCGCGTGCGTCGGTTCGGGCCGTGTAGTGGAAATCGGTGCGCAGCTGGTCGGCCCACGTCGAGCGAAGTGGTTCGGGCATGCCGTACACGTCGAGCAGTTGGTCGATGGTGTGGAGCGCCCCAACGTCATGGTGATGCGCGCAGACCAACGCATCGGGGAACCGGCCGACGCCGGCGAGATGATCTTCGTGAGCGTGTGACACCAGGACCTGGTCGACGCTGGCCGGAGCGCCGCCTCGTGCGTGAATGTCGATCGACGGGTCGATGAGCAGCGAGCCGAGCGAGCCAGTGATCTGCATGCTGTTGCTCGTGGGGTACTTGCCTTGCATCGTGCCGATAAGCACATCCACTCCGGTCCCGGCGAGATGTACGTCAGTTTCGATGGTGGGCACCGGTGTACTTGGCACCCATCGAGTCTGCCCGATTCGGAACCAATGTTGGTGTGCGGGTAAGGGATGGGGGAGGTAAGGATGGCGAGATGGGTTCAGAACTTGCTGCGGTGGTCGACTGGTGCCAGGCCCGGCCGGGGCAAGCAGCCATTGCGCGGGTGATGTCAACCCAGGGGTTTGGGGGTCGACGGTACGGCGAAGTACTGGGAATCACTGCCACTGACCTGATGGGAGGGCTCGCCTCCGGGGCTGCGAATGATGAGGTGGTCAGCGCTGCCCGAGTGATGATTTCCGACGGGAGTGCATCGGCCACCGTCAGCGTGTCGGTGGGGGACTCTGTAGCTGTTCAGGCGGGGCTGGCGTGCGGGGGAACCCTGAACGTTCTGCTGCAATCAATTGGGACACTGGATCAGGAGGCGTCTCGTCTGTTGCGGGCGAGAACTGACGTCGTGCTTGTCACCGATGTCTCGACTGGCGAAACTCGCTGTGTCACGGCGGCTTTGGGTTCCCAGTTGGGTTCTGTCAATTCCGTTCGATGGGACGCACCGCTTGGCGCCGCAATGCGAATGTTGGCCAAAGGTCCCATGGGCACCTCTGTGGTGGGGGACGCCGGAGATCTGTTTCTTGTTGACGCGGTCACCGCAACGCCGACACTGCTTGTGTTTGGGCGCTCTGCACTCGCGGATGCCGTCGCAACTGTTGGATCGGCAATTGGGTGGACGGTGTCCATCTACGCCGACAACACGAAGGACACGACAGCAGCTGCCGTGGTGGCAACCAAGGCGGCCGGCCCCAACGACGGAGTTGTGGTCCTGTCTCACGACGTCGCAGCATCGTGTGAGGTGCTTGCTGCTGCGCTCCAAGGTGGGTGCGGATACGTCGGTGCACTTGGGTCCCGCCACACGCAGTCTGCGCGCACGCAGTGCCTCTCCAACGACCTGGGGATCACCGATGAGCTATCAGGCAAGGTGCGGGGCCCCGTTGGCCTTGATCTTGGGGCCCGCTCACCCGAAGAAACCGCGCTCGCGATCGTCGCCGAAATGTTGGCCATCATCCGCCAACGACCGGCATCACCACTCACGACCCCAGCGACCTAACCCGATCCGGCTCCACTGCGCTTGAGACTGTTCACGATGTAGTCCGCTCGGGGTCGTGTGGGCGTGTCCTGCATGGCCGGGCGTCTCCTGCAGCCTGCAGCACCCGCCCATACCTGCACAGCACGCCCAGAAATGCTGCACGCGCCGGAATCGAACCTCGCGGTAAGTTCCCAACCATGCGAATCCTCTATGCCGCCGCGGAACTTGCGCCCCTTGTCCGGGTCGGTGGTTTAGGCGAGGTATCCGGTGGTCTGACCAAGGCGCTGCGAGCTGCTGGCGTCGACGTACAGGTGGTGCTGCCGGACTACTCCGGAACCCCGCTGGCCGATGAAACGGTGGAGACGCTCGACGTACCTGGTTGGGTCGGAGGCGCCACCGCCCGCACTGGAACGCTGGAAGGCTTCGGCCAACTCACTTTGGTCGATGTGCCGGACATCCGGCGCGCCGGCGCATACGGCGACCCCGGCGGCGATAGTTACTGGGACAACGACCGCCGGTTCTTCCGATTCAGCGCAGCAGTAGCCGAGCTCACCAGACGGTCGCAGCCCGATGTGCTGCACGCAAACGATTGGCACACCGCCCCGGCGTTGGCATGGTCACCGGCGGAAGTAGGAACGGTCGTCTCGATTCATAACTTGGCATACCAAGGCGATAGCGACCGAGGATGGCTGCACGTGTTCGGAGATCGTTCGTATGCGTACGATCGCCGTGGACGGTGCAACCCCCTTGCAGGAGCGCTTATCCTCGCCGATCGAATTATTGCCGTCAGCCCCACGTATGCAACGGAGATCCTCACCGAGCCCATGGGCTGTGGCCTCACCGACATCCTTGGTGCGCGTGCGGCAAGCGGTGCTGTGGTCGGCATCGTCAACGGCATCGAGGCCGACGAATGGAACCCCGAAACCGATTCGTTGATCGCGGCCCCGTTTTCCGCTACGAAACGAACCGGTAAGGAACTTTGTCGCGCTGCATTGCTCGACACGGTTGGCCTTCAGGACCTGGGGGGCCCGCTGTTCGGGTTCGTGAGTCGCCTCGTTGACCAGAAGGGCGTCGAGTTCATCGTCGAAGCAGCCCGCTACTTGCGCAGCGTCAATGGGCAACTGGTCGTGCTGGGCAGTGGGGACCGAGCGTTGGCTGATCAGCTCTACAGCGCCACGACCGAACAACCAGATCGGGTGGCGTTCTCCGAGGGTTTCAGCCTTCCGTTGTCCCACCAGATCTTTGCGGGGGTCGACTGCTACCTCATGCCGAGCAGATTCGAGCCTTGCGGTCTGGCACAGATGCAGGCGATGGCCTACGGCACCATCCCCGTTGTCACTGATGTCGGTGGCCTGCACGATACGGTCATCGACCCGTTGGACGAACCTGACACCTGGACAGGTTTCGTTTCCGCCGACGTTTCAACTGCCGGGCTGGTCGATGCGATGCATCGGGCTACAGCTGCATTCCGAAACAAGGTCGTGTGGCGCGCAGCCCAGCGTCGTGGCATGACCGCTGATTGGTCTTGGCGCCAACCGGCTCAGCGGTACATCGAGCTGTACAAGGGTCTCGACGACTGATTAGCGGGGCGCTTGAAAGAGTTATCGAACCGAGTGGACACAAGTCCGAGCCTCTCGTACCGTCAGGTCCATGCCCTATCTGCACTGTCTGCCCTGTAGCTTCGAGGAATGTCGTTGACTCCCAAGGTTCTCGTTATGGTCCTCGCCGGTGGCGAGGGAAAGCGTTTGATGCCCCTCACGCTTGATCGTGCAAAGCCGGCCGTGCCGTTCGGTGGCACCTATCGGCTCGTCGATTTCGTGCTGTCGAACTTCGCAAACGCGAACTACCTCAAGATGGTGGTGCTCACGCAGTACAAGAGCCACAGCCTCGACCGCCACATTGCCCAGACCTGGCAGTTCTCCAATCAACTTGGCAACTACGTGGCACCTGTACCAGCACAGATGCGGCGTGGACCGCGGTGGTTCGTCGGGTCGGCCGACGCGATTTATCAGAATTTCAACCTCATCTACGACGAGCGGCCCGACATCGTATGCGTGTTCGGCGCCGATCACATCTACCGCATGGACCCGCGCCAGATGGTGCACGCCCACCGCGACATGGGTGGCGGGCTGACCGTTGCTGCCATCCCGGTGCCCAGGCACGAGGCCGACCAGTTCGGCATCATGGAGGTCAAAGGCGACCGCATTGTCCAGTTCCACGAGAAGCCGACCGACCCGCCGCTGATGCCCGGCCGTGAAGACATGGTGCTGGCCAGCATGGGCAACTATGTGTTCGATACCGAGGTGCTCCTCGACGCCATCGCGTCAGACGCAGACGACGAGACGTCAGCGCACGACCTCGGTGGCAACATCATCCCCAACCTCACCAAGGCTGGCCAGGCCAACTGGTACGACTTCAATACGAACAACATCCCTGGCCAAACCGAGCGGGGTCGGGGATACTGGCGAGACGTCGGAACTATCGACGCTTACTATCACGCGAACATGGACCTTATCTCTCCAGACCCGCTGTTCGACCTGTACAACATGCAGTGGCCGGTGTTCACCAGCCTTTCGCCGATGCCGCCGGCGAAGCTGGTGCAGGGGTCCAGTTGGGCGCCGGGTACCGCTTCGGCCTCGCTGCTGTGTCACGGTGCCATCGTCTCTGGCGGCCACGTCGAACGCACAATTGCCTCGTCAGGAGTCTTCGTCGACGATGGAGCCGTGGTCCATGACTCGATCTTGATGCAGGGTGTCACGGTGGGCTCCCGCGCCATTGTGCGCCGAGCGATCATCGACAAGAACGTCTCGGTTCCACCCGGCGTCACCGTTGGCGTCGACCACGCTGCTGACCTCGCCCGCGGGTTCACCATCTCCGACGAAGGCGTGGTGATTGTCCCCAAGGGGGCCAAGCTCAAGCCGTAGGGCATTCGGTGCGGCTGGTGTCTTTGAACCGGATCGCCATCTCCGTCCGCTAGGGTGAAAGCTCGTTCGTGTACCTGGGTTCGCCCGGTTGCGCGTCACGGCGACGTGGCAGAATGGTTTATGCAGGGGCCTGCAAAGCCCCGTATCCCGGTTCAATTCCGGGCGTCGCCTCCAAACAGTTTCGGTTTCACCATTCAGACGGCGTGTTCACCATTCAGACGGGCAGCCCTCCCGTTGCCGAAGCCGTCGTCCCGTGGTCTCGGAATGCCGCGATGGTCCGTTCAGCTATTCGCATCTGGTGGATCTCGTCGGCGCCATCGGCAAATCGTGCCCAGCGGGCTTGCTGGTACATGTGCGCCAACGGAGTGTCGTTCGAGTAGCCAAGCGCGCCATGCACCTGGATGGCTCGGTCGATGACCCGGTTCAGCGTGTTGGCCACGAAGTGTTTCGCCATCGACACCTCGCTCTTGAAGTCTTCCTTGCGGTCGATCTTGTACGCGGCATGCAGAATCATCAGCTTGGACTGGTAGATCTCCATCGCCGAGTCGGCGATCATCCACTGGATTCCCTGCTTTTCGGCGAGAACCGAGCCGTGGCTGTACCGCTCCAAGGACCGGGCCACCATCATGTCGAGGGCAGTTTCGGCCTGGCTGATCCAACGCATGCAGTGCGCGAGGCGGGCTGGCCCGAGGCGGTACTGGCCGAGTAGGTGGCCCTGACCTTGGCCGCCGAGCATTTGGTCGGTATGCACACGTAAGTCTTCAATCACGATCTCGTTGTGCCCCGTTGCGCCGTGCATCGTGGAGATCTGGCGCTTGTTGATCCACCCTTGCGTTGGGATGTCCACAATGAAGGCAGTGTTCGCAGCCTGGGGGAGTTCGGGGTCGTCTTCCGTACGGGCAATAAGAATTGCGAACGAAGCACGCTCGGCGCCGGAGATGAACCACTTGTGACCGTTGATGACCCACTCGTCGCCGTCCTGCACCGCCAACGTGCGGATGAGGGTCGGGTCGGAGCCGGCCACCTCTGGCTCGGTCATCGCGAAGCACGACTGAGTCTTTCCGTCGCACAACGGGCGGAGGTACTTCTCTTTCTGCGCATCGGTTCCCCAGTGCAGCAGCGTGTGCATGTTGCCTTCGTCGGGAGCGGCACAGTTCAACGCCCACGGTCCGTACGAGGACTTGGCCGCCTCGGCCTGCACCATCGCCAACTGAACATGCCCAAGGCCCATCCCACCCCATTCGGTTGGCATGTGGGGCATCCAGAGGCCAGCTTTGAACGCCGCTTTCCGCAACCCCAGCAGCACTTCGACATACGCCTTGCGATCTGTTTCGTCGAGCTTGGCGGACTTGATCGCCACTTCTCCAGGCTTCACGACCTCATCGATGAACGAACGGACGCGGACCCGGATGGCTTCTAATTCGGGTGTCAGAGAGAAGTCGATGGACATTCGGTGAATGTACGACTGTCACGTTGATCAGAACGAACCCGACAATCCTCTGTGACGGCTGGCACAGCCGCGCTGTGTCTCCTAGGGTGCGACGATGGATCGCTTCTACGTCACCGATACGGACCTCTCTCAGCGCTTTCCGCTCTACACGCGGGCCAACGTCGGAGAGGTGTTCCCAGACCCTGTGACGCCGCTCAGCTCGGGCTCGCTGCTGTGGATGGCTGAACTCGGCTGGCGTGAAGCGTGGGAACGGCTTGGCGCATTTGAACTCGATGAATTCCCAGAGGGTGAGTTCTGCCAGCTCGGCGTTCTCGGTGGTTACTGCTACCTCAACGCCGCGCTGATCCGCATCTTCGGCGAGCGTGCACCGGGGCTCACCTGGCAGGACATGGACGCACAGTTCTTCGGTGCTCAGCCGGGCATTCCTCCGTACGCAGAGCAACCCGGAGATCAGCGGCTGGACCTCACCGAGAAAATTGGTGGGACATTTGTATGGGCACTTGGTGTGCAGTCCGTCGGAGATATCGATGAACTCACTCGACACAAAGCCGAGTCCATTGCTCTGCGCGCAGCACGGCCGGATTATGCAACGCTCTCGACCGAGCAACTATGGCAAAGCGTGTTGGAGCTCTTGCCCAAACACCAAGAGCTCTTCTGCCAGCACATCTTCACCACGTACATGGCGACAGTGCCCGTCGGCATCATCTCTGCGGTCGCAACTGCTGTTGGGAGGCCCGACCTGATTCTGCCGATCATCGCGGGCATCGGTGAGGTGGACTCGGCTGCGCCCAGCCATGCGATGTGGGCCCTCTCCCGCCTGCCGGAAGACTCGCCCGAGTTTGCAGCCGGATTCGCACAATTTCTGGTGGATTTCGGCTCCCGTGGCCCCAACGAGTGGGAATCACGTTCGCCAACCTGGGAGACACGCCCGGCGCTGGCTCTGTCGGCCATTACTCAGATGCGTCCGGCAAGCGAGGAACAGAACCCTGCGGGTATGAGCGCTAAGCGCGCAGATGAACGCGCCGAAGCCGCTGCAACCTTGCTCGCTCTGGTCGAAGCCGACCCTGCGACGCACGGGCAGCTTGCTGCTGGCATCGGTGCGTCGGTCGCTTGGTTGCCCGGGCGCGAGCGCAGCAAGACCAACAACATCAGGCATCTTCACGAGATCCGGATGCTGCTCCGGGAACTTGGGACGCGGATGGTCGCCGCTGGTGCGTTCGACGAGATCGAAGACTTCGGGTTTGTCACTCGCGAGGAATACGAGGACTTCCTCGCAGACCCCAAGTCCTTCACTGAGCTGGTCCGAACTCGCCGTGCCGAGTACGCAGCACTGTGTGACATGGTGCCGACGTTCGTCTTCGAAGGCGGTTCAGACCCCAACACGTGGCCGAAACGGGATACATCGGCAATGGACCAGTTGGTTCAGGGCGATGTGCTCGCAGGGATGCCCGGGTGCACGGGCGTTGTCGAAGGCCGCGCCCGAGTCATCTTGGACTCGAACGACCCATCGGCACTCGAGCCAGGCGACATCCTGATCGCCCCGATCACCGACCCGTCTTGGACACCCCTTTTCGTGCCGGCCGCTGGGGTCGTGGTCGACGTGGGTGCCCCGCTCAGCCATGCCATCATCGTCAGCCGTGAGCTCGGCATTCCGTGCGTCATCAGTGCTACCGATGCCACCCGGCGGGTGCCAGACGGTGCCGTGATTCGCATCGATGGAGGAACCGGCCTCATCACGGTGTTGAGCGTATGAGCACGGGATCCGGCGACGTGTCCGGCATCGACACCCCTACGTGCACTGCGGAGATCATCCGCAAATGGGGTGCCCAGACACCAGATGAACCCTCCATGATCTTCGAGGGTCGAACCATTACCTGGAAAGACCTCGACACTCGGTCCAGCCGAGTGGCAAACGCGCTCGCCGCACTCGGTGTCGGCAATCAGCAGCGGGTGGTCTTCATCGACAAGAACGGCCCGACGTACTTCGAGACCGCATTCGGTGTAGCCAAACTCAACGCGGTGCTGGTGGCTGCGAACTGGCGTCTCGCTCCACCGGAGCTGGCTTATACGATCAATGATGCGCGGGCGAAAGTAATCGTTGTCGGCCCGGACTTCTTCGGTGTCGTCGAGCAGATCGAAAGCGAACTGACAACTGTCGAAGCAATTATTGCTATCGGTGACCATCCGCGGTGGCCGTCTTATGAAGACGTGATCGGGTCAGCTTCGTCGGTTGACCCTGGCGTGGGTTCCGCGTCGAGCGATGTCGCGATGCAGCTGTATACCAGCGGTACGACGGGTTTGCCGAAGGGCGTGATGCTGGCCAATTCGTCCATGTTCACGTTGTACGAAGAGGTTGCCGCGCATTGGCAGTTCGATGGCCAGTCGGTGAACATGGTGGCCATGCCGCTGTTCCACATCGGTGGTTGTGGTTGGGCGATGGTCGGCATGTTCTTCGGCGCCAAGTCGGTCATTGTTCGGGAGTTCGTGCCGAACGTGGTGCTTGATCTGATGGTGGAGCACCAAGCCACCAACGCGCTCTACGTGCCGGCGATGCTTGCGTTCATGTCGATGGTGCCTGGTGCAGCAGACAAGGACTACTCGTCGATGCGGCGCATTGTGTACGGGGCTTCGCCCATCACCAATGACACCCTGCTTGCAGCTATGGCGGTGTTCAAAGTCCCATTTGTGCAGGTGTACGGCATGACCGAGACCACCGGCGGTTTCACCCAACTCGACGCCGCCGATCATGACCCTGGCGGGCCTCGTGCCCACCTTTTGCGCTCCGCTGGGCGTGCCTATCCGTGGGTCGAGATGAAGATCATGGACCTTGAGACCGGTGAGGAGTGCCCCGTCGGTGAGGTCGGAGAAGTGTGGACTCGGTCGCGTCAGAACATGATCGGATATTGGAACAAGCCCGATGAAACCGCCAAGACCGTTGATGTCGAAGGGTGGCTGAAGACCGGCGACGCCGGGTACGTCGACTCCGACGGATTCCTCTTCCTCACTGACAGGGTGAAGGACATGATCGTCTCGGGCGGGGAGAACGTCTATCCGGCTGAAGTCGAGAACGCAATGGCCTCGCACCCGGCAATCGCCGAGATCGCCGTCATCGGCGTGCCGCACGAACGCTGGGGCGAAACGGTGAAAGCAATTGCGGTGCTGCGCTCCGGACACACGGCAACGCAACCCGAACTCATCGCGTTCGCGAAAGAACGTCTTGCCGGCTATAAATGCCCGACGTCGGTTGACTTCGTCGACGTGTTACCCCGCAACCCCAGCGGCAAGGTGTTGAAAAAGGATCTGCGTGAACCGTTCTGGGCCGGCCACGCCCGCCGCGTCAACTGAGGTACTCGTTGGTGGTCGGCTCAGCAGCGACCGGCAGCGCTTGTTGCTTTGATCTCGATCGCGATCAGCTTCCGGGGGTTCACCTCGATGGTCCCGTGAGCGACCGTTCGATCTCGCGCTCGGTTAGGCCGTACATAGGTAGTCGGATGAGGCGTCCGGTGCCCGGCCAGGCGGGTGCGTCGATGTCGCCACGTACGGAACCCGTAACGATGAACTGGCCAGCGCCCGACTATCCGCTTCACGCGTAGCTGACTATCCGTTTCACGCGCTGCTCGATGACGGTTTCACGCGTAGCTGGCTCGGCGGTGCGGCCGCCGAATGAATCAGCCGACGCTCAGAGCTGTGACCGTTCCCGAGACCTCGTTTGCAGTAAGCACCCACAACTTGCCGCGTCGTTCGAGGAATGCGACACCTTCCGGACCGACGCCGGTGGGCGTGACGCTTACAACGACGGGTGCTGTTGGGTTGCTGAGGTCGAGCAGCGCCACCGCATTGGCTCGTTCGAGGCCAACCACGACGAGATCGCGGCCCTTGTGCGTGACTGACGCAATGCCTTCGGGTTCGCTGCCTCCGCGGTTGCTCCGGCTGTCGGGGTAGATCGCGGCAGCTGCGGCGGCATCGTCCAGGGACGATCCGGTGTCACCGATGACGGTTCGGGTAGCGACATCGACAACGGAGACGGTTCGGCCGCCACGGGGACCTGAGTTGCCTGCCCCATCGCGGGTGTCGCCTTCATCAGCAGTGAGCAGGTATCGGCCGCCGTTGATCAGCGCAACGCCGTCGGGTTCGCGCAGCAGCGTGACGCCAGGGGTAGCTAGGAAAGCCGCAGGTGTGTTGACCACAAGATCTGCGGCGTGCGTCGTGGAGCCCATTCCGATGTAGGAGACCGAGCGGCTACCGATGTCGAGCACGGCGATGCCGTTGTTCTCCTGCAAAGACACATACGCAACGCTGTTGCCCTTGTCGAAGGTGACCGACTCGGGTTCCAATGTGCCTGGCGCATTCGTGATCGGCAAGCGGGCCAGGTCATCGGTGCGGCCGCTCGACATCCCGACGACTCCCTCAGCGCTGGGTAGGGCGATCTGTTCGACCGACAGTGCAGCACCAGGACGGTTCGGGTTGAACGCTGCAAGATCTAGCAACAAACGCTCGAACAAGTCCCACGGCGCAGTCATCCCAGATCGCACGGGAAGGAGTGTCACGAAGGCGAGTTGTTGTGGCGCCAGGTCCGGTAGCCTGAGCAGGGTCATGGCTGACGAATACCACCCGCCGGTCGAGGAATACCTCACCACGATCTACGAACTGGCTGAAGACGGCGTCACCGTGATTCAGGCGCGTCTCGTCGAACGCCTCGGGCACAGTGCCCCGTCCGTGTTCGAAATGATCAAGCGGCTTGCAGCCAAGGGGTACGTCACCCAGGCTGGCCGTACGCTCAGCCTCACGTCCGAAGGTCGGGCCGTCGCAGAAAGCGTTGTCCGCAAGCATCGGCTGGCCGAACGGCTCCTGACCGACATCATCGGTCTGCCGTGGGACAAGGCTCACCTCGAAGCCGGCAAATGGGAGCACGTCATTTCGGACGAGGTGGAAGAGCGTCTGCGCATTATTCTGGACGACCCCAACACGTGCCCGCACGGCAACCCCATCCCGGGCACCAAGCCCGTGACTACGAAGCTGATCAAGCTCTCCGAAGTTCCGTCGGGAACCTACATTCGCCTGGAACGCGTCACCGAGACGGTCGAAATCGACAACGCAGCGATGATGTATCTCAGCCAGAACGAGTTCATCACGGGCACAGAAGCACTTGTGTCCACCCGAGCCCCTGACGGTTCTGTGTCACTGCAAGTCGGCCAGCGTGCGGTTGCTGTTGGCAGCGACCTTGGCGCCAACTTGTACGTGGCGCTCGCCGGCAGGTAGCAACGTGTGCACTACCTCGGTTCCAGGCCGAGTTAGCGCACACGGTGCTCCTTTAGATCCAGCGAGCAGTTCCCGCAGGTCGGAGCGATTTCTGCTACCGGCTCTTCCGCGAGACGTTTTCCGCACGCACAGACCCACCCCATAATCCTGGCCGGGTTACCAACTACGAGCGCATGTGCCGGCACGTCCTTGGTGACAACCGATCCGGAGCCGACCATTGCCCACTCACCGATCGTAACTCCACAGATGATTGTGGCGTTGGCCCCGATCGCTGCCCCGGCTTTCACCAGCGTACGGGTAAGTGTCCAGTCGGTTGATGCTTTCGGAGTGCCATCTGCGTTGATAGCCCGGGGCTGAAGATCGTTCGTGAAGCACACATGCGGGCCGACAAACACGCCGGGTTCCAAGGTCACACCGTCGAACACGCTCACGTAGTTCTGAATCTTGCAGTTGTCACCCACAACCGCGTGAGTATCAATGTATGCGCCTTTACCAATGACGCAATTGGCCCCGACGTTTGCCTCTGGCCGGACCTGTGCGTGATGCCAGATCTTTGTTCCGTCGCCGATGATCGCGTCGTTGCTCACTTCTGCGGTGGGGTGCACGTAGATGTTGCGATTCGACATGGTCGGAGTCTGCCAGCACCGCCAGGTAATCCACGGCACCGGAATCGGACCTGCCTTCTGTGGTATGGAGTCCTATGCGGTGGTCGCAGCGGCGTTCCAACCTGGTGGTACCGGACTACGGTCGCGGTAGCGGGTCGCATCGTGTGTTGATTCTCACGCGCTCATACTCATCAAGGCGATGTGCAGCGCAGCCAAATCCGATGGTCAGGTTGACGAGCAGGAGTTAGCTGCGATCACCAGCCGCCTCGGCGATCTCGATGCCGACGAAGAAGCACTGCTGCGCCATGAGCTGTCCGGTCCTGTCGACCTAGGCGCCCTCGCCGCCAGCGTGCCTGCCGGGTTCGAGGCCGAGGTGTACGGCGTGTCGTTGCTGGCCATCGATCAGGTCAGTGGCGCCGAAGCCGAGTACCTGTCCGACCTCGCTGTTGCGCTTGGCCTTTCGGCCGAGCAGACCGCCGAGATCAAGCGATCTGTCGGCGCTGCTGCGTAACCCAGGCTGACTCTTCGGAGGTTTCGCCGGGCGGGCATACTTGTCAGCTGTATGCCTGTCCAAGAGACCCCAATCCTCCACAACCTTCCGGATCGTTCAGACGGTGGGCTGAAATCATCGGCGCGGGTGGTGGTGATCGGCGGCGGCGTGGTCGGCGCCAGCGTCCTCTACCACCTCACCAAGGCAGGGTGGACAGATGTGGTGCTGCTTGAGCGCAAGGAACTCACGCACGGCAGCACCTGGCATGCCGCCGGTGGCATGCACACGCTCAACGGCGACCCCAACGTTGCCAAGCTGCAGCAGTACACGGTCAATCTGTACAAAGAGATTGAAGCCGAGTCAGGGCAGAACTGCAGCATCCACCTGCCGGGCGGCATCATGCTGGCCGACACGCCGGAGCGCCTCGACTGGCTGAAGATGGCGCAGGCTCGTGGCCGCTATCTGGGGATGGGGCTCGAGATGATCACGATGCAGGAAGCTGCCGACCTGCATCCGTTGCTTGATCCCAAGTATTTCCTGGGCTGCCTGTACGACCCTGACGAAGGCCACGTCGACCCCTCGGGCGTCACTCACGCGTACGCGCTGTGCGCCCGCAACCGTGGGGCAGAGGTGTATCGCCACACCATGGTAGAAGCGCTCACCCAGCGCCCCGATGGCACCTGGACCGTGCGGACCAATAAGGGTGACATCCACGCTGAACACGTGGTCAACGCGGGAGGGCTGTGGGCCCGTGAAGTCGGTCGCATGGTCGGTATCGAACTCCCTGTCTTGGCCTTCGAGCACATGTACCTCCTCACCGAAGACATGCCAGAAATCGTCGAGTACCGAGAGAAGAACGGCAAAGAGCTGCCGATGTCGGTGGACTTCGCGGGCGAGTCGTACTTCCGCCAAGAGGGCGACTCCATGTTGCTTGGTTCCTACGAATGGGACTGCGTGCCTTGGTCGCCGAAACAGACCCCGTGGGACTTCGGTGCACAGCTGCTGACACCAGATCTGGACCGGTTGGAAAAGCCGCTCGGCATTGCGTTCGAGCACTACCCACGACTGCAAGAAATCGGTATCAAACGGGTCATCAACGGCCCGTTTACCTTCGCTCCCGATGGCAATCCGTTGGTTGGCCCTGTGCGTGGTTTGCGCAACTTCTGGACGGCATGCGGTGTGATGGCTGGCTTGTCACAGGGTGGTGGCGTGGGCCTGGCGCTTGCAGCCTGGATGACCGAAGGCGACCCTGGCATGGACATCTGGGGCATGGACGTTGCGCGCTACGGCGACTACGCCACGCTTGGCTACACGGCACTCAAGGCACGTGAGAACTACCAGCGTCGATTCCGCATCACGTTCCCCAACGAAGAACTTCCAGCGGGCCGTCCGCTGCTCACCACCCCGGTGTACGAGCGCCAGTCGCGCGAGAACGCGGTCTGGGGCGCCGCTGCTGGCCTCGAAGCTCCGCTCTGGTTCCAAGACAAGGGCAAGGAACCAGTCGAAAACGTCACGTTCAAGCGCTCCAACGCATTTCCCGTGGTCGGCGCAGAGTGCCAGGCCGTGCGCGAACGCGTCGGCCTCACCGAGGTGTCCAACTTCGCCAAATACGAAGTCACCGGATCAGGAGCAGAGGCCTGGTTGTCCACGCTGCTCACCCAACGCATGCCAAAGGTCGGCAAGGTCGCGCTCACTGCAATGCTCAACCATCGTGGCCGTATCGAGGGTGAGTTCACCGTGGCCCGTCTCGCTCCAGATCATTTCTTCCTGTTCGGTTCGCTTCCTGCCGAGGTGCACCATTCGCGGTGGTTCATGCATCACCTTCCAACCGATGGCAGTGTGCAGTTCGCCGTACGCGGCCTCAGCCTCACCGGCTTGTCGATCGCAGGTCCGCATGCCCGCGATGTGCTGGCCAAGATCACCGATTCCGACGTCTCGAACGAAGCGTTCCCATTCATGTCGTTCCGCCAGCTGGAGTTCGGCATGATCCCGGCCATGTGTGGGCGGCTGACCTACTCGGGCGACCTCGGGTACGAGCTGTGGGTTGCGCCCGAATATCAGCTGGCGCTCTTCAATCGCATCATGGAAGCGGGGGACGAGTTCGGCATCAGGTTGTTCGGTCTGCGTGCCCTGCTGTCGTTGCGCCTCGAGAAGAGCTTCGGCACCTGGTACCGCGAATACCGGCCGATTTACACACCGCTCGAAGCCGGCATCCTCAGCTACGTCAAACTCGACCACGACTTCATCGGTCGCGCGGCGCACGAAGCCGAGCTGGCCAAAGGTCCCGATCGACGTCTGGTCACGTTCGTCGTTGACGTGGCCGATGGCGACGACGCCGCCGACGTGATTGGCGACGAGCCCGTGTGGCACACCGACAAAGCCGGCAACGCGTCAGTCGTCGGCTGGATCACCTCTGGTGGCTACGCGCACTTCGTCGGCGAGTCGGTTGCACTCGGATATGTCCCATCGGTCCTGTCAGAGAAGGGGACCGACGGCTTCGAGATCGAGATCATCGGCGAGCGTCGCCCAGCTCGTTTACAGCACGAGCCCCTGTTCGACCCCTCCGGCAGCCGCATGCGCAGCTGACAGCGAGAGAGGTTGCCCCCTCGTGTGGGGGCAATCCACCTCGAAGATGCGTTCGGAGGTGGATTGCCGCACTTCGGCTGTTTCGGAAACGTTGACTTTTGCGATGGGTATCGGTGACCTTCGGGTCAGCCGGATGAAATCTGCTTTTCATACCGTTGCCCGGTGCTTATCCACCACGACTCCATCGAAATATCTTCCGCAGCTTCGCCCCTCACCTTCGTCCCTGACCCGATTCCTGAATCCGTCGAGCCCGACGCCGAAATCGAGAATGACGGACACGAGGCGCAGTCCGACGAAGGTGAACCAACCGTTGCATCGTTCGACGAGATCCTCGAGCAGCGCCTCACGCGTCGTGCGATTCTTCACGGAACAGCCGCTGCTGCAGCCGGTGCGGTCGGAATCTCCATGGCCGCATCGATGCCTGCAGCAGCGCAGTCGAGCTCGGTCAGCGGTGCGCTGAAGCTGTCCAGCCAGGTCCGAACAAACGCGCCAGCAGGGACACCGGTCGAATCGCTCGGTTTTGCACCGATCGCTCCGGCTCCCATCACCGACGATGCAGTGCGTGTACCAGCGGGATACGTGGTTGACGTCGTCGCCAAGTGGGGAGACCCGATTACGGATGCCGCTCCCGAGTTCAACTTCGCGCTGCAGACCGGCGAAGCGCAGTCGCTCCAGGTCGGTTACAACCACGACTACCAAGCGTTCTTCCCGCTCGGGGACGGCTCAACGGCTGGTGTGTTGGTTGTCAATCACGAATACACCGATGCGCTTCGCATGATCCCCGCGTATGACATCACCACGAAAGACGCCGGTCGCTTCAAAGGCTGGGTAGACGTCGAACTTGCTGCGCACGGCGCAAGTGTCTTCGAGATCGAACGCGCCGACAGGACGAGCGCATGGAAATTGCGTCGAGGCGGAACTCGGAACCGACGAATTACGGCAAACACGCCGATGGTCTTCTCCGGGGCTGCGGCAACAGATTCGCGGCTGGCCGGCACCACCCTCGGAATGCTGAACAACTGCGGCGGTGGGGTCACCCCGTGGGGCACGGTGCTCACGTGCGAGGAGAATTTCAACCAGTACTTCGCCAACGCGTCCAAGGTGGTCAGTGCCGCGGAACGTGCACACCACGCCCGCTACGGGGTAGTGACCGGGGCGAGCCCGCGATTGTGGGAGAACGCGTACCCTGAGCGTTTCGACCTGGCAGTGAACCGAGACGTGGTGTACAAGTACGGATGGGTCGTCGAGATCGATCCGGACAACCCAGCCCAGGTGCCTGTGAAGCACACTGCACTCGGGCGGTTCAAGCATGAGGCCGCAACGGTTGTGGTGGCGAAGACTGGGCAGGTAGTCGTGTACTCCGGCGACGATGAACGCAACGACTATATGTACAAGTATGTTTCGTTCGGCACGTACGACGAAGCAAAGGGCAAGGCCAATGCCCAACTCCTCACCGAGGGCACACTGCATGTGGCACAGGTGCAGGCCGACGGAAACTTGGAGTGGCTTCCACTCGTTTACGGCTCACGGCCGGAATTGTCGGCCCCCGCTTTTGCCAATCAGGCCGATGTCCTGATTCGTACTCGGGAGGCCGGTGATGCTGTCCGTGCCACCAAAATGGATCGACCAGAGGATATCGAGGCGAACCCGATGACTGGGAAGGTGTACGTGGCGTTGACGAACAATGCCAATCGCCGAACCGTCACAACGGTGGATGGCGAACGAGCCGCCAACCCCCGTTCCAACGCAACCGAGGGCAACCGCTCCGGGCATGTTCTCGAGATTACGGAGAATGGTCCGGGTGGACATGCTGGCCGCACCGCAAAGTGGGACATCTTCATCTTGGCGGGTGACCCCGGGGTAGGAAAGCGAGTCAGCGCGTTGAAGGAGGCCAAGGATTCTCGCGACCTTTGGTTCGCCGGGTACACCGGGGCAGTCAGCCCCATCGGTGCGCCGGACAACGTGGCGTTTTCACCCGACGGAATGATGTGGATTGCCACTGACGGTGCGCCGAACGCCATCGGTTACAACGACGCACTGCATGCGATCCCAACGACCGGTCCGAACCGTGGCCAGCTGTTGCAGTTCCTCAGCGTTCCCGCAGGTGCAGAGACCTGCGGCCCAGAGTTCACACCCGACCAGTCGACATTGTTCATCGCAGTGCAGCACCCCGGCGAAGACGGCACCCTGACCACGCCGCGCGACCCTCGCACTAACACCCAAAGCCACTGGCCTGAGGGCATCGGCTTTTCGCCGAAGCCTGCGACGATCGCAATCCGTCACAAGGACGGCAAGAGGATCGGCCAGTAGGCCGATCCTTCCGATCGGCGGTTCGGAGTGGCGGGATGTGAGCTGCAGCAAGCCGGGCTTGATGGGAGCGGGTTCACACCGAGGGAGGCGTTGGGCCTACAGTCGCTTCGTTATGGCTGCACCTTCCACTCCGTCGCTGCGTACCTTCCGCCTTGTATACGACGATGAACTGCTCGAGGCCCTACCTGGCGACCGTGTTGCGACAGTTGCCGTGCGGCACGGTCTGGCGCCTGCGTTCGGCGGGCCGCTGTGCTTCAGCGGAGATTGCGGAAATTGCGTTGCTACCGTCGACGGGGTGTCGTGGACCCGTACCTGTCAGGTCGATGCGCAGCCTGGCATGGTGATCTCCCGTCATCCGGGCGGATCTGCTCCGTCGATGTTCGTCGGGCCAAACTCGACCGCCGACAATTCGGTGGAGTACCAGCACCTTGACGCCGTCGTGGTGGGCGGCGGTCGAAGCGGATCTGCCGCAGCAGATGAATTGCGCGCGGCAGGTAGGGCAGTCACGGTGTTCGACGCAGCAGACGGCTATGAAGTCGTTGCGATCTACGCGGGTCCGATGGCCGTTGTTCGGGCCGGCTCGATCATGCTCCACGTCCATGCCCACGAGATCGTGCTTGCCACTGGTTCTACTGAACTCGTGCCGGTGGTGCCAGGAAACACTGTTCATGGCATCTACACCGTAAGTGCGGCCGACTCGCTGGTAGCGGCGGGGGTCGATCTCGGTCGTGTGGTCACCGTCGGGCGTGACCTCGTGTCCATCCAGGGAAATGCTGGCAGGGTGACGGGCATCACCTCCAGCAAAGGGTCCGTCGAAGCCGACTCTGTGGTGGTCGATATGGGCCGTGCCCCACGCGACGTATTGGTACGTATGCAGAGTGTTTCGGGAGTGCGCTCTGTCGGCTCTGCGGCTGCCAGGTTTGACCTTCCTCCCGCTCCCGTTGCAGGCATGGCCTGCGCCTGCTCCAAAATCACCGTCGAAGACATGCAGGGTGTGTGGGACCGCGGTTTCCGCGAAACAGAGTTGATGAAACGCTCCGCACTGTTCGGAACCGGTACCTGCCAAGGCGCTGCGTGTCTCCCACACCTGCAGGCCTTCATTGCTCATCGCGCAGAAGATCCGGCGCAGGCACAACCGTTCACGGCGCGTGCTGCGGCAAAGCAAGTCACCATGGGCGAAGCGATTGCGGGTTACTTTCCGGACCCGTGGAAGCGCACGCCGCTTCACCACGAGCACCTGGCCCTCGGCGCAAACATGGACCGGTTCGGCGGGTGGTGGCGTCCGTGGAATTACGGCGATCATGTTGCTGAGTACTGGGCGGTTCGTGAAGCGGTGAGTGTGGGTGATGTCAGCACGTTGGGCAAACTCATCGTGAGCGGCCCCGACGCCATCGAGTTTCTCGAGCGGGTGTACCCAACCACCGTCGCCGACATCAAACCGGGCCGCAGTCGGTACGTGCTCATCCTCAATGAACGAGGTCACTTGTTCGACGATGGAATGGTGCTGCGAGAAGAAGATCGCCTCGCCCCCGACGGCACCGCCGTCCCATGGTTCACTCTGAGCTTCACGTCGGGCGGGGCAACCAACGCCGAAGCATGGCTTCGGGACTGGGCTGAAACCTGGGCGCTCGACGTGCACATCATGGACCGCACCACCAGCCTGGCCGCGATCAATGTCACCGGCCCGTTGGGCCGTGAACTGCTTCAACGGTGTGGTGTGGCGTCTGACGACGTGCCGAAGTTCCTCCAGCATCGTCGGCTCGAGGTTGCCGGTGTCCCCTGCCACGCGATGCGCCTCAGTTTCACGGGGGAGGCGAGCTGGGAACTGCACCATCCGTGGAACCGGAGTGTTGAACTGTGGCGGGCGCTACTTGGTGCCGGCCATGACCTTGGCATCAAACCACACGGCCTACAGGCTCTCTTCGGCCTGCGGCTCGAAAAGGGGCACGTCATCGTTGGCATGGACACAGAGCTCGACACCACGCCGCGTCGAATCAGTCACGAATGGGCCGTCAAGATGAACAAGCCGTTCTTCCTTGGCCAAGAGGCGCTCGTGCGTACGGCACCCATCGTCGACCACCGCAAGCTCATCGGCCTGACCATCGAAGGGCCTGCCCCCACCGAAGGTTGCCCGATGTTCGCAGCTGACGGGACAACGATCATCGGACATATCACCACAACGTTCGCGTCGCCGCTCCTCAGACGGTCTGTCGCCCTCGCGATGCTCAAACGTGACTGGGACCCCGGTGGCGGTATCCCCACGTCCTACGTGGTGGATGGACGAGTAGCAACCCTGACCGATACCCCCTTCTACGATCCCGAGGGTGCTCGTGCACGGGCCTGATCTCATCCAACTCGAACTGACGCGAATTGTTGCCAGCCCTGCGGCGCTCGACGCTGTGCTTTCATCTTCCGACATGCGGCTCTCGCCCGATGAGGCGCTCTCGTTCGCAGATCCAGATGATCTGCGCGCAGATCTTCCAGTCCAAGCAATCGTCGAAACCGACACAGGTTGGAGCGGCGCCTGGTTCGACGAGCAGACAATCTCCACCAGGCTTGCTTCGCTCTGCGAATGGGAGTTGCCAGCCCGCCCGGGCTTGGGCCAGGGTCTCGTTGCGGGAATCCCGTCGAAAGTATGGCTGCCGCCTGACACCACCGAAGCGCTGCTGCTGGTAGCAACTATGCACGCACACGAAATGGAAGAGCGCCTCGCATGAACGAGTTCGTCGAAACGCTGCTCGACCTGTCCTGGCCGACCGAGATGAAGCGCCACTACGACGTTGTCATCATCGGTGGGGGAGGCCACGGGCTTTCCACGGCCTATTACCTGGCCACTCAGCACGGCATTACCAACGTGGCCGTCATCGAGCGTGACTACATCGGCAGCGGCAATACCGGCCGCAACACCACCATCATTCGATCCAACTACGGGGTTCCAGAAAGCGTCCGGTTCTACGACCATTCGCTTCGGCTCTATCAAACGCTGGAGGCCGAAACTGGGTGCTGGATCATGCACGCGACGAAGGGCATCATCTGGTTGGCGCATACCGAAAGCGGTATGCGCGCAGAACGCGCACGATGCCTGTTGAACCAGGCAATGGGCGTTGATACGCAGCTGATCGATGGTGCGGATGCAAAGCGCATCTGCCCGCAGCTCGATGTTTCCGGTGGGGGGCGCTACCCGGTGCTCGGTGGCAGCTACCACGTGCCCGGCGCTTCGGCTCGCCACGACCGCGTTGTCTGGGCGCTGGCCCAGGGTGCGATGCGGCTGGGCGTTGATGTGTTCCAGCACACAGAAGTCACCGGCTTCGACATGGTCGGCGACAAGGTCGTAGGTGTGCAGACCAATAGGGGCAACATTGCAGCGGGTCATGTGGTGATGGCAGTCGGTGGCAACGTTTCCGAGGTTGCCAAACACGCCAAGCTGCGGCTTCCAGTGCGCACCCATCCATTGCAGGCGTTCGTTACCAACGGATACGCGCAGGGCCTCGAAACGATTGTCAGTTCCACCGAGCTGCTGTTCTATGTGTCGCAGACGGCGCGTGGTCAGCTGCTCATGGGCGCCGAATACGAGGCGCAAACCAGCTATAGCCAGCAGAGCACCTGGCGCTCGTTTCAGTCGGTTGCAGCCAAATGCCGCTATCTGCTGCCGTTTGTCAACAACCTCAAAATCCTTCGGCAATGGACTGGTCGATGCGACGTCAGCCTCGACTTCACTCCCATCATGGGGCCAACGGGTATCGACAACCTGGCCATCAGCACCGGGTGGGGCACTTGGGGGTTCAAGGCCATTCCCGCAGGTGGGCAGCAGCTTGCCCAATACCTCGCCACCGGAGCGGTCCCAAACCTGATCCAGCCGTTCGCCATCGACCGGTTCCAACGAGATCATGTGTTGGCCGATCAGGGTTCGACCGGAACGAAGTAGGAGCCACACAACATGCTGTTGATCCCATGCACAACGTGCGGTGCGCGTTCGGTCGATGAATTCCGTTGGGGCGGGGCACTCCCCAACGTCCCAGACCATGTCGTCGGAGACGACGCTCGCAATCTTGACTACGTGTGGTTCATCGACAACGACGCGGCTGTGACTACGGAACGATGGTTCCACGAGGCGGGATGCAGACGGTGGTCGACCGTTCAACGCGACACCCGCACCGACACCGTACAAACCTGACGTCATGCTTGACCTCGCGTCTGACCTGACACGCGAAGAACCGGCCGGGTGCAAGAGCAACCCGACCGGTTCCTTTCGTTTGTGATTCAGATGCGGCTTCGGAGCACCGAACCGCAAGGTTCGGCTCTGGAACCACTACTTCTTCTTGGTGGTCTTTGTGGTGGTCTTCTTCTTGGTGGTTGGCACGGCCTTCTTCACCGTGGTCGGTGCGGCTGTGGCTTTCGTGGTGGGTGCGGCAGAGGTAGCGCCTGGTGCGCTTCCTGCACCGATGACGGGTACCGCAGCCGAGCCAGGGTTGACCTTCGCGAGAGCAGCAAGCCCGAGGTCCACGAGGTTCTTCGGCAGAGCGGCGTACCCGATCTTGTCGGCCTTTTCCTGGCAAGCACCAAGGCTGTGTGCGAGGAACGTGCGAAGCACGTCCCCCTTCTTCGCGTCGATCGTTTGCGGAACAATGAGATAGCCGGTCGTTGAGATTGGGTAGGCCTTGGGCTTAGTTGTCAGGAAATTGAGGAAAAGGGTTCCGTCATCCTGAATCTTCGCGTCGCTCATTGCTTCGGTGATGGCTGCCGGATCCGGCAAAACGGTTTCTCCAGCCGCGTTGATCACCTGAGCGACCGAGAGTTTGCGTTCGGTGGCGAAACTCACTTCAGAGTAGGTGATCGAGAAATTTCCCTGCGGTGATGCGACGTAGTTGGTGACGCCGTCGGAGCCGCGCTGAGCGACACCTGTGCCTGCTGGGACCGGGAACGTCGATGTGACACCCTTTTTCCAGTTGCCGGCACCAGCGGTGTCCAGGTAGTCGGAGAACACGTTGGAAGTGCCGGAAGAGTCTGATCGAACGATGACGCGGATCGTCTCGGATGGCAACGTGACCCCAGGGTTCTCCTTCGCGATGGCGTCGTCGTTCCATTTGGCGACAGAGCCGCTAAAGATCTTCGCGAGCGTCGGTGCGCTGAGGCGAAGGTCTGTCACGCCCGGAACCTTGTAGATGATCGCAATCCCGCCGATCGTGATCGGGATGTACACGAACGGTGTCTTGACGGTGCCGAGCTCAGCTTTGGTGAACCCAACGTCGGACCCTGCGAAGTCCGTCGTGGAGCTGATGTATGAACTCCGCCCGGCGCCGGACCCCGAAGGCTGGTACGTGATGTTGATGTTGAACGACTTCTTGACGTCGGCCTTGCACTGCTCCAAGAAATTGGACATGAAGGTCGAGCCTGAACCAGAAACGGTCAGCGACGTATCGAGCTGTGCGGTCTGGGCCGATGCCTGGGTCGGTATGGCGAAGGCAATCAGGCCAGCTGCTGCGCCTGCTGCAAGCGCCTTGATGCGATTCGAACGGGAACTAGTCACCCGGTACTCCTTGAAGTTGGTGGTGAACTCCACCGTAAGCACCCCATGGAACGGGGGACTTGCCTCAAGGTAAACGGAGCAGGAACAAGTTCGGAACAGCTCCGCAACGATGGCGGGCCTACTTGATTGTTGGGACCGAGGCCGAACCCGGGTTGATCTTGGCAACCGCGGCAATCCCAGAGGTGACCAGTTTCGCCGGCAGTGGCGCATATCCCAGTTTGACGCCCTTCTTCTGGCATCCACCGAGTGAATACGTCAAGAAGGCGCGGAGGACATCGCCCTTCTTTGTATCCATCTTGGTGCGGGCGATCACGTAAGACGTTGTGGAGATTGGGTACGCCGCAGCATCTTTGGTGGTGAAGTTCAGTTTCAGCGTGCCGTCGGTATTTACAGTTGCTGCTGCCAAGGCAGCGGTGACCGCCGCCGGGGTGGGGGCAACGGCCCTACCGGAAGCGTTTATCACGTTGACGACCCCAAGCTTTCGTTCGGTCGCGTAGCTCAGTTCGGCAAAGCCAACGGAATACTTTCCTTGCGGACCAGACATGAAGTTGGCAACACCGTCAGAGCCCTTTTGAGCAACTCCGGTGCCGGCGGGAACAGGGAACGTCGACGTGGACCCTTTCTTCCATACTCCGGTTCCGGCAGCGTCGAGGTAAGACGAAAAGACAGACGAGGTGCCAGACGAGTCAGACCGGACCAGCACGCGGATGACTTCCTTGGGCAACGTTGTGCCTGGATTTTCTTTGGCGATTGCTGCGTCGTTCCACTTTGCAATCTGGCCAGAGAAGATTTTCGCCAAAACGGGCCCGCTCAAGTTGACCTTGGTGACGCCTGGGAGGTTGTACATCACAGCAACGCCGCCGGCGGTGGCAGGGATGTACACAAACGGCTCATTGACCTTCCCCAGCTCAGCTTTCGAAAACGGAACGTCGGACCCGGCGAAGTCCGTGGTTCCCGATATGAACCCGGACCTGCCTGCGCCAGAGCCCGACGGCTGATACGTCACGTTGATCTTCAGGCCGGTCTTCACATCGGCTTTGCACTGTTCGAGAAAGTTCGCCATGAACGATGAACCGGCTCCTGTGACAGAGACCGACGTATCCAACTTGGCGGTTTGAGCACCGGCCGAGGGTGCCATGAGCACGAAGCTGGCGATGCTGCCCATGCCTGCTGTTGCCGCCACGGCAACTCGGGCAACTCGCCCAACGCAGAAGGGCGCTGGCTCGGACGTGGATGCTGCATGACTGGAGGGACGCGAATAGTTCACGTCTCGATCCTAGAGAGGCTTGTCGAGGCCCGGGTGATGAACGAGGTGAACGAATGGTAGCATGGCACCCATGATGGTATCGATTGATCGAGCGGGTCGAATCGTGATCCCAAAGGAAGTCCGCGAAAGACTTTCGCTCGGCCCTGATGCCGAGGTCGAATTGACCGTCGATGGTGATGAGATCCGGCTGACCCCGTTTCGGGTGCGCGGCCGCATCATCGTTGAGGTAGACGGCTGGCCAGTCATCGAACGGGTCGACGGGGTCACAACGACCGACGCGGACGTACAGCGGTGGCGAGATGCCGACCAGCGTTAGGGGCTGGGCAGTCGACACCAGCGTTGCCGTCGCCGCTCTCGACGCATCACACGCGGCTCATGTCCTCTGTCGGGAAAGCGTGCAAGAGCGACGGCCGAGTCTCAGCGGCCACGCCGCGTTCGAAACTCTTTCCGTGCTGACGCGCCTGCCGGGTCAACTCGCGATCGATGCACCCACGGCTGCTTCGATCATCTCCCGAGTTTTTCCGTCAACTTGCTGGCTGGACGCGGAAGCGGCGTCCGTGCTCTTGGCCCGGCTCGGGACAGTTGGAATTGTTGGCGGGGCCGTTTACGACGCGCTCGTCGGCGAGGCCGCAAGAACGAACAACTGCATGCTGCTGACTCGAGATCATCGGGCTCGTCGCACCTACGAGCTACTCGGGGTGGAGCATCTGTTCGTTGGGCTGTAGTCGTCTGCCTGCATCCGACGGACATCCAGCGTCCCGCTTGCGCTGAGTCCCACTCGGGCTTCTACGATGCGCAGCATGGGCCTCCACCACTTTTCCTCGGACGCCGACACAACAACGATCGCAGCGCACCTCCGTACACATGGGTACGCGATCGTGGATGGCGTTGCAGCCCCACAACTGCTCGATCAGTTCGAACGCGAGGTGCTGCCGTTCGTGGAACAGTCCGCGCATGGCCGAGACGTCTACGACGGTCGTCATACGCGGCGCACCGGCGCGCTGATCGCCCGCTGCCCAGCGTCTCGTGAACTGGTGATGCACCCGACGGTCGTGGGGACGGCCAAAGCGTTTCTGTCGCACGTGACGGCGATACAACTTCACCTCACGCAGCTCATCTCCATCGAGCCCGGCGAGACCGCCCAGAAGCTGCACAGGGACCAGATGGCGTTCGACTTCTTCCCCTTCCCGGCGGACTATCACGTTCAGTGCAACACCATGTGGGCACTTACGGATTTCACGAATGAGAACGGAGCAACCCATTTGGTGCCAGGAAGCTCTGCTGTGTCGGATTCCGCCGCCGCCAGCCTGCCCCAGATGCAGGCAGAAATGCGGCGCGGCAGCGTGTTGTTCTACGACGGCAAAGTGGTGCACGGCGGCGGTGCCAACCGCTCGGGAAGCGTCCGCCGAGGCGTGAACATCACGTATTCCGTCGGCTGGGTTCGTCAGGAAGAGAACCAGTTTCTCGCCTGTCCCGCGGACATCGCGCGCACGCTCGACGACGATCTGCTGCGCCTCATGGGCTACCAGCAAGGAGCTTTCGCGTTGGGTTACGTCGGTGACCAACAAGACCCGTTGGCAACCCTCCGAGGAAGCGATGCAAAGGTTCGGGTCATCGGCGACTTCGCCGCTGATAGCAACGACGCAGCGGCGTTCGTGACAGGAATCGACGAAGCCCAATGACCGAGCTTGTCATTCATGCCGACGACGTCGGCATGTGTCACGGAGCGAATCAAGCTTTCGTCGAACTGTCCCATGCCGGCACCATCACCAGCGGGTCGGTCATGGTTGCATGCCCGTGGTTCCCCGAGATAGCTGAACACGCCGCAGCGGATCCGTTGCTCGACGTCGGTGTACATCTCACCCTCAATGCAGAGAAGGCCCATTATCGGTGGCGGCCGGTGAGCAACGCATCGCCGGCCTCGGGCCTCGTCGACGCCGATGGGTATCTCTGGCGAACGGTGTCACAGGTCCGGGCGAACGCTCATCCCGACGCTGTCGAAGTGGAGTGGCGAGCACAGATCGATAGAGCGCTCGCCGGTGGCATCGATGTGACTCACCTCGATGCTCATATGGGCTCGGCGCTTGCGCCCGAATGGTGCGACCGGTTCGTGGCGACGGGAGCTTCGTACGGTGTACCGATCGTGATTACGGGGACACTCGCTGACTACGGACCGAACAATCACCTGGCGGGTGTCGACGAGCTCACATTCGCACGCTTTGTCGAAGCAACGCGTGCGGAAGGTTTACCGGTGTTCGACGCTGTGCTGGAAACAAACTTCGGCCGCAGCGCGTCGACCCCGGTCGACTATCGATCGTTGCTCGGCAACGCGCGAGGTGAACTGACCTTTTGCGCATTCCACCCAAACGCGCCAGGTGAGATCGAGGTCATCGAACCAGTGACCAGTCATGTTCGGACCGACGAGTACGAACTTTTCTCCTCGCAATCGTGGCGAAGCTGGCTTGACCAGCAAACCTTCACCTTGACCTCGATGCGGCAACTACGCGATCGGTACCGCGCTTCTAGAGACTTCAGCCGAAGCGCCCGTTGATGTAGTCGTTGGTGCGAGGGTCGACCGGGTTGCCGAACAGCTGCTCGGTAGGGCCGACCTCGACGATATGACCTGGGCGTTCTTCTTCGGCAAGGAAAAAGACGGTCTGGTCAGAACAACGCTGTGCCTGCTGCATGTTGTGGGTCACGATGACGATGGTGACTTCGTCTGCGATCTCTCGAATGGTGTCTTCAACACGACGGGTAGAGGTGGGATCGAGTGCTGAGCATGGTTCGTCCATCAGCAACACCTTGGGTTTCACGGCGAGGGACCGTGCGATGCAGAGGCGCTGTTGCTGACCACCAGAAAGCGACCCGCCAGGGGCGCTCAGACGGTTCTTCACCTCGGCCCACAGGCCAGCGCGGGTCAGCGCCCATTCGACCAGAGCGTCTTTGTCCGACACTTTCGTGCCGGTGAGCCGAAGCCCCGAAAGCACATTGTCGTGGATAGACATGGTGGGGAATGGGTTCGGCTTTTGGAACACCATCCCAATGCGCTGACGCGTTTCGGCCGGACGGAGTGTTGGGCCATAGATGTCGACCCCGTCGAGCAGAACCTGCCCAGACATGGAGGCACCGGCAATCAATTCGTGCATTCGGTTGAGGTTGCGCAGGAACGTGGACTTGCCACAACCCGAGGGGCCGATCAGAGCCGTGACCGCATTCGACGGCATGGCCAGCGTCACATCGTCGAGCACCTTTCGCTTGCCGAACCAGGCCGACAAGTTGCGGGCTTCGATTGGCGTGCCCCCTTCGGGACTCACAGGATCGGCAGACGGAGCGAGCGTATTGAGTGGAGCAGTCATCGTTGTAGCCATGTCTGTGATCGGTCTTCCTGGGAGGCGTACAAGTCTTGGATGGAGGAATCTTCAATGGGGTTTTGGGTCACGGACGGGCTGCCTTTGAACGCCCGATGACACGGGCAATGACGAACAGAACCAGCACCAACGCAATCAGCACGAATGCTCCGACCCACGCACGATCGACCGCCGATCCTTGAGCGCTGGTGAATTGCTGGTAGACGAACAGGGGTAACGCCGATTGTGGTTCCGTGGCGGTTTGCCCCACGTTGACTCTGTCGTTTCCAAATGCGGTCATCAGCAACGGTGCGGTCTCGCCTGCGATGCGTGCGATACCCAGGATGACTGCGGTGACAATGCCGACTTTCGCTGTGGGCAGCACGACCTGCAGCGCTGTCCGCCATTCCGGAGCGCCAAGGGCCAAGGCAGATTCGCGCAGACCACCCGGAACGAGTCGAAGCATTTCTTCTGTCGTTCGGGCGACCGTCGGCAGCATCAACACCGCGAGGGCAAGGCCAGCGGCAAGGCCGGAGTAGCCGAAGCCTCCCTGTACCACCCACATGGAATAAATGAAGAGGCCTGCGACAACGGACGGGATGCCGCTCATCGCGTCGATGACCAAACGGATGACGCCTGCCATGCGCCCGCTGATCTCGTTGAGATAGACCGCAGTGAGCACACCGAACGGGAGTGAAATCAGAGTTGCGATGAGTACTTGGGCCGTGGTGCCAACGATGGCGTGAAGCGCACCGCCCTGGGTTGCGGGCGAGTCAGGATCAACACCTTCCAGCGTCGAGGTGAAGAAATTCAGCCGGAGAAAAGGAAGTGCTTTCACCAGCACATAGCCAACGATGAAACCCAACGCAGTCACCACCAACAGCGCTGCGAATCCCAACAGCATCGATGCGACAGCATCGGTTGCAGCAACACGCCCCTGACTGCGGCGGGTGACGACATAGAGGCCGATGAGCGAGCCGATTGCCCACACCAAGGCCATGCCGAATGCGCCGGACAGGCGTGTGCTTGCAAACAGGATGCCTGTACCCAACGCTGACAACAGCCCTGGGACGATCATTCCTCGAACTGTCGACACGAGGGTGGCTAGTGCCGAAGCCCGACGAGGTTGTTCTGTCGACCTGTTCGAATCAGGGTTCATGACTTGCCCTTTGCGCCAGACGATTCTGCCCCGCCGCCCCGGCGACGATCGGTACGTGCCACGACTGATCTGGCCGCCATGTTCACCAACAGAGTCACAACGAAGAGGGTCAGACCTGCGGCTGAAAGTGCGGCTCGTCCGGCGTCGAGCGCCTCGGGAAAGCGTAGAGCAATCGTGCCAGCCACTGACGCCCCGCCCGGTTGGAGAATGTGGAGGGAGCGGGTGAAGTCGAAACTCAGAATCAGCGCAATGGCGATGGTCTCGCCGAGGGCACGTCCAAGCCCGAGCATCGACGCGCCGACCAGACCACCTCGGCTGTACGGAAGCACAACTTGGCGGATCATTCCCCAGCGGGTCCCGCCAAGCGCAAGGGCCGCTTCGCACAGCGACCGCGGCACCTCGGCGACAATCGCACGGCTGACCGAGCTGATGATGGGAACAATCATGAGAGCAAGCACAACACCAGAGATGAACATCGACGAGGTGTAGATCCCATTTGCTTTGAAAATCGGAATGAAGCCCAACCAGTCGGACAACCAACGCGATACGCCGCTGAGGTGCGGTTGTAGAAAGAACAGGCCCCACAGACCAAAGATGAGTGACGGAACGGCGGCGAGCAAATCAAGCACCGTGACGAACGATTTCTTCAAGACCGGCGGCAGGTACTCGTTCACGAACACTGCAGTTCCGATTGAAACGGGAACCGCAATCACCAGCGCAATGGCTGCGATGACAAAGGTGCCCCACAGCATCGAGGCAATGCCGAACACCGCAGGGTCGTCGTCGGGTCTCCAGTCGTTCGTCGTGAAGAACGAAAAGCCAGCGGTACGAAAAGCCGGGATTGCTTGTACGACCAGGAAAACGGCAATCAGTCCCATCACCAGCAGTGACGCCATCGCCGCGCCTGTGGTGAGACCCCGGTACAGGCGATCGGCCGGCGGCCGTTCGGAATGGAGATTCCGAGGCTTGTCTGGTGAGCCGAAGGAGAGATCGACTATCTGTTCGTTTCGGTCGTTGACCGCGGTGGAAGCTCCGAGGGGCGTATTCATCGCGCCTCCATGCTCTCGTGAGAAGTTTTCTCTGCGCTCACATGTTGCTAAACGGAAGGTAAACAACCCCGAAAAGCTCGGCATCTGTTGGGAAAACCTGGTTCCAGACCGGTTTAGTTCGAGTTCAAGAGCAGCGGATCGACTGAACGCCGCGCCCCGGGGAACCCGTTGCGGAGGTACTCGGACAGTTCCGAGGCAGGCGAAGGACGGGCCATCAGGAATCCCTGGCCCAGCTCGACGCCGAGGTCGGCAAGAACATCGTGTACTTCCTGAGTTTCGATGCCCTCGGCGACGGTCTTCAGCCCGAACGTCTTGGCCAATTCCACGATCACGTGAACAATTTGGCGGCTGGACTGGTCTGTGGCCAGGTCTCGGACGAACGCGCGGTCGATCTTCAATTCGTCCACGGGCAATGTGTGGAGGTACGCCAACGACGAGTATCCAGTTCCGAAATCGTCGATGGACACGCGGAATCCGTGAGAACGCAGGGTCGCCATCACTTCCTTCGAAGTTTTGGCGTCTTCAACCAACTGGCTCTCCGTGACCTCGAGTGTCAGCATGTTCGGCGGAACGTTGTAGGAAGCCGCCATTGCGGCCATCCTCGATGCAAGCGTCGGGTCGCTGAGGGACTTCGCAGGGATGTTGACTGCGACATCGATCGTCAGTCCCTCATCCAGCCATGTGCGACTTTGACGTAGCGCGGTCCGAAGTACGAAGTCCGTGATCTGATCGATCATCCCACCCTGTTCGGCCAACGCGATGAACTCATCGGGACGGATAGGCCCGAGCTCAGCATGGTTCCACCGGCAGAGCGCCTCGACGCCGAAGACTTTGCCGTCGGACAGTGACGTCTTCGGCTGATATGCCAGTGCCAAGCCGTCAACCTCAAGCGCCTGGCGAAGGTCTTCAAGCAGTCCGATTTCGCGTGCCGTCCAACGTTGTTGCGAAGCCTCGTAGAGCGCAATTGGGTTGGCTGGTCGATCCTTCGCTGCGTACATCGCGATGTCCGCTCGCTTCAACAAGTTGTGTCGGTCTACCCCGTCAGTCGGGGCGATCGAGACGCCGATGGCGGCGTCCAAAGCGAACGTGATGGACTCGACGCTGACCGGCCGGCGGATCTCGTGGCGGAGCGCTGCAGCATGGTCCAGTGCCTGCTTCGTATCGGCGATGGTCGGGATGAGAACAGCGAATTCGTCGCCGCCCAGTCGGGCCACCGTTGCGCCGTGGGGAAGCGCGGCCAAGAGGCGTTGCGAAATCTGGATGAGCACCTCGTCGCCTGCGTGGTGCCCCATTGTGTCGTTGACCTTTTTGAACTGGTTCAGGTCGACAAGCATCATGGCAGACAGGTGGTCTGGGCCGACTGATCCGAAGTGGGCATCGGCGTTCGTGTTGAACGCTGCTCGGTTGTGCAGGCCGGTCAACGAATCGTGCGTTGCTTCGTAGTGACGGTCGGCCACTTCTGCCTCGAGTTGTTCGATGAGACGAGAGCACTTCAAGTTCACCGACGCGTGGTGCGCCATGGTGCTCATCAGGTCCAGATCAGCCCCCGAAACTCGAACAACTCCGTTGCGACGGTTGTGGCCCACAATCAACCCGACGGTGTCGTCGTCGAGTTCAAGCGGTGCGACGATGAGGTCCTTCACCCGCATTCGGTCCAAATATTCGGTGGCGCTGGACTCGTTGCGGTGCCCATGGCGATCCAACCTGAACGATCGGTTCTCCCCGATTGCGCGCACCCATACCCAATCAGTCGGGCACGGATAGGGGATCGGGGTGCCGTCATCGAATGTCCCAGAGGAACGAGTGAGCAACACGTGCCCATCGCGCGAAGCGAGCACCAAGGAAGACGTCTCGGTGTTCATCAGCTCAGCCGCATTTCCGAGGAGCGCGTCGATGATCGTGTCCGAAGATTCGTTCGCGGGCGTGAGCGCACGGGTGAACCGTTCCATCTTCAGCACCGCCCGGTAACGCTCGGTCAGCGTCACGTGGCGCCGATGAAACAGGACTACCCCGGTAAGCATCGAAACCGAGAAGATCAACGAGTAGGGATTCGCCTCGGTCAGAATCAGCCCGACAAGTGCAACAGATGCAATGAGTGCGGCACCGGCAATGCCGATGGCGGTGTTGCGCAGTAGTTCAGGTGCGTGCACGTTGCCGCCGCTGAGGCGAATTGCGCCGCCCACCGACAATCCAGAGGTGAGGTTGCCGAGGGCTGCACCCACGAGGACTCCGACCCATGTTCGTGTCTGCATGACATCGCTGTTCGGTGCGATGGCAGAGACACACAAGCTCACGATGGCCATCTCGATGGCAAGCGTGGCGCCGTTGAACACACACTTGACCAACCCGGTGCGCTGCACAACGGTTCTGGCCACGGTGGCAGCAGCAACGATGATGACGAACCCCTGAGAAGCGCTCATCGTCAGCACTGCGACCAGTATTGGCAACTCCGTGAACGCAAACGTGTGCACGTCCTTGCCAAGTTCTACGTGCACAGGGAATGCGGTAGCAAGCAGCGTGCCGATGAACACGACAATGGCAAGCGCCACGCTTGTGTTGTGGGTCGCGGACGAGCGCTCCGCGGTCAGCAGACCGAGAAGCGCACCGACCCCCGCCATAGCGGTCACATACGAATACAGCAGAAACCGAGCCCGTTTGGAGGCTCCCGTCATCCGCATGGTCGAATCCTTCGTTGCATCACTAGTCCCATGCTCCTGACCACGATGAGCCGGTCCATGCGCTTCCTGTCCATGCGCTGCCGGTCCATGCGCTTCCTGTCCATGCGCTTCCTGTCCATGCGCTTCCTGTCCATGCGCTGCCCGACCACATGTCCTGTGACCAGCTTGAACCAGACCACGATGAGCCGGTCCACGCACTTCCCGTCCAGGCATTGCCGGTCCATGCGCTTCCCGTCCACGCATTGCCAGTCCATGCGCTTCCGGTCCATGCGCTTCCGGTCCATGCGCTGCCGGACCATGAGCTGCCAGACCAAGCAGCCTTGGCCCAGTCAATGAACGTCGGGGACCCGTCGCCGATTCCGCGGCACCAGGTGTTGCCACACGTTGCGAATGGGTCGGTCACTCGGACCTGTGGGAGGCGCTTCTTCGCAGACTTGTACGAATCCAGAACGTCGATGCTTGCTTCGATGCCCGTCACGTCCTTTTTCTTGCCGGAGATATCAGTTCCCTCCAACAGCATCGCCTTGATCTGATCGGGTGTCGCCGACGGCTGGGCCTCGATCAACAACGCTGCAAGCCCGGCGGTGACAGCCGTTGCTTGGGATGTGCCGGATCCGCGTGTGAAGCGCTCGCCAACATTCTGCGTAGCAAGAAACGTGTCCACGAATGAACCCTTTGCCCGCAGGCTGATCACGTGGCCACCGGGCACGAACAGGTCTGGGCGACGACGTGTCCCCGTGCTGGTGTACGCGGCAATTGTGTAGTCGCCCTTGCCGCCGCGGGTCATTTCGGTCTCGGTTGCGCCGACAGCAAGGATTTCAGGTGAGTAGGCCGGGCTGCTCAACTGGTGGCCGGTCCCCTCATTGCCTGCGGCCGCTACGACGACGATACCTTTGCGCCATGCGACCTCGGCGGCCCAGGCGAGCGGGTCACGACGCCAATCCGGTGTCGCTGGACTGCCGTAACTGAGGTTGATCACTCGGATGTTCATGCCGTTTGCTTGGCGGTTCTGCACGACCCAGTCGATCGCTGCAACGACCTGGCTTGAATGAACGCGGCCGTCCATGGCGCCGACCTTCACGTTGACGATGCGAGCGTCAGGAGCAATGCCAACGAACGATCCGTTTTGCTGAAGTGGATTTGCCCCTGGATCTTGACCGGCGATGATGCCGGCCATGTGGGTGCCATGACCAAAACCGTCGAGGAACTTCAAGTTGGTGTTCGCAGCGTCAGCGGACAGATCAGCGCCATTGACGAAGTCCGGTGCACCGGTCACTCCGACGATGCCGGTGTCGATGAGCGCCACGTCTACACCCTTGCCGGTAATGCCCCGCCGCCAAAGTGACCGGGCGCCAGTGGTACGGGCAATTGCTTCGAGAGAACCGCTGTCACGGCTGCCGGTGGCCGACACCCCACGATCCTGCTTGTCGGACTGGTCCGAATCCTTTTCGTCAGATGCCTCGGACTCGTCTGCGCGCTTACTGGTGTGAGCGACAGTTGTCGGAGTAACTGTTGTGACTGGCTCGGCGGACGGAGCGTTAGGCGCGTCGACAGGGATGGTGACTGCAGCCCCCGTGTTAGGTGCTGCGGTGGTTGGTGCTGCGGTGGTTGTCGGCGCGGTCGTTGGCGGAGCCGTGGTGGGTCGTGCCACGGTTACCTTTGTTGACTCCTTCGACCTAGGACCAGCAGTAACGGCCAACCCCATTGGCGTCATCAACTGGTCGACTACGACAGCCTCGACACTGTCCATGGACTCAATTCGGGCCATTGCGGTGGCATGTGTCCGAACTGCGACGCCGTTGATGATCGGAAGTCCCCGACCGATCTCCGCACCACTGGCACGCATCAGGCTGACCACATGACTGATCTGTCCTGGTTCAGCCATGACGATGAGTTCGGCACCATCCTGCCCGGGCTTGAGGCTCGCAGCCGGGGCCGCCACGGCTTGAACTCCACTTGTTCCAACGGCGCACAAGGTCGTGAGCGCCAGCAACACCGCGCCGACCGACCTCCCGGAACGGGCGGGCGAACAAGCAGTCTGGGCGGCCAGTGATGCAGCGCTCGGCGCACCGATTGATGCATCTACACGGGTGGAGTTTGGGGTTGTCATCTTGCGCATAGCAATGTCCTCTGCGACGGGGGTCGCAATGAAGATCGGCACAATCCGTGGTCGCTCGACACCAATAGTGGTGAATCAATGGAACTTTGGTTCAGTGTTGCCACAACTAGTGACTAGTTGTCGGACGGCTCAGCGCGTCGCCACGCTCCAAAAGACGAATCCGTCATCATCGATGAGGTCGTGTTAATGAATCGATGTGCAGTGTCTGAGTCCTAGGCTCAGTTCATGCGCACATCGCTCCAAGATCTCCTCGCCGTTCGACCGGCCCTCGTTTGCGACGGGGCCACGGGCACGAACTACATGGAGATGGGGCTTGGCCCAGGAGACCCTCCTGAACTATGGAATGTCGACCACCCCGAGCGCGTGGTCTCGTTGTATCAACAGTTCGTCGACGCAGGCGCCGACATCATTCTCACCAACACGTTCGGGGGCAACGCCAGCCGCCTTGCGCTGCACCACGCCCAGCATCGTGTGCACGAATTGAACAAGGCTGCGGCCGCGTTGGCCCGCTCTGTCGCCGATGCTGCAGATCGTCCGGTCGTCGTAGCCGGATCGGTAGGTCCTACAGGTGCCCTGTTCGAGCCGCTCGGTCCGATGACAACTGAAGCGGCCGTTGCCATGTTCATCGAACAGATGGAAGGTCTCCGAGATGGCGGCGCAGATGTGATGTGGATCGAAACCATGTCAGCTCCCGTCGAGATGCAAGCCGCGGCTCAAGCAGCAGTTGCTATCGGAATGCCGTACACGGTGACCGCTTCATACGACACCGCAGGAAGGACCATGATGGGCGTTCACCCAGTCGAGATGGCTGGCATCTTTGCGGATATGGCCACCCCTCCAGTGGCAACCGGGGCCAACTGCGGAGTTGGTGCATCAGACATCTTGGTGACTGTGCTCAACATGAACACCAATGACGGTGTCGTGATCTCGAAAGGTAACTGCGGCATCCCTGAAGTTCGTGGGGCTGAAGTTGTGTACTCCGGAACGCCCGAACTCATGGAACGATACGGCCGGCTGGCCGTACACGCCGGAGCACGGATCATCGGGGGTTGCTGCGGCACTTCACCCGTGCACTTGGCCGCTATCCGGCGCGGCGTCGATGCAGGTACCGCAGAGCTGGCGGCCGGTAACCGCATGGTGCCAACGATCGATTCGATCGTTGCGGAAATCGGGCGCTTGTCTCATCAGGCACCGTCTGACGTTGATCGCCAGGCAGCCAATGAGGGCCGCCGCGGTGCCCGCCGGAGGGGCTAACGCGCCGTTTATTAAGCGGCTACTGGCTAAGAAGCGGTGCGTACCACTTGTAGTCGATTGCGCTGCTGGTACTCGTCGAAACCACTGGCTTGCGCCAAGCGGCCGAGCTTGTTTCGCGAGTACACGCTTTCCAGTCGGCATAGCTCGGCGGTTACCTCAAGCTCGAGGTCGTCTGTGCAGAGACGATCTTGAGTCCACCAACCATGACTGGCCGACGGGGAGTTGGTGCCAGCGGCCAATTCGAGGGTGCGCTGAAATCGGCGCGGCAACTCGATCTCGTGCCGGGTTCGGCCGTGTTGAGCGCACACCGAGACCGGTATGTCGCGCCAGAATCGAACAGAAAGGCGAGCAGCCATGTTGTTCACCAATGAAAGGGATCGGAGACGTCTACGAAATCGTGCGTCTGGTGGCCTTGGTGCGCTGACGCACCAAACATATGGACCAGCAACTTCTCCGTCAAAGAATCAACGAAACCCTGACCCTTATCCGGGCAAGTGTTCCGTTCGCTGATCGTCCACCAACCTAGTTACCGCGTTTGCAAACGGAGACAGGCCGGTGTGACGACGGTCATAACGTAGCCCAAGCAGATTGGCGGCGGCTAGAGCTTTTTGCTCAGTCTTTGGATTTTCTCCCTGACTCAACCAAAGCAAGCGCGTGTAGTGACCAAAGTAGAGATCGCGCAACGCAGGGTGGCGATCGAGGCCCAAGCCTGTCCATACAAGTGCCTCGAAATGCAGTGCCAAATAGTCCGTGAGATAAAACGTTCCGACCTCCATTTCGCTGAGTTCTTTGAACAGTTCTGTTCCGGCAAAGAACTCGTAACAGTGTGCGCCGGGGAGCCTGTCCACGCTGTACCGCTCGATCACGCGATCAAGCAATCCGCCGGTTCCGCAATCGGCATACGCCACAGCAACCTGTTGGATGCCTTCGGCACGCAGCTCGATGATCAGCCGTTCCACTTCGCCCGGGATCTTCTCGGGACGGTTGTGGAGGTTGGCCGGCAGCAGTTCGACCCGAATGGCGTCACCAAATGGTGCGAGCACTGTTCGCAATTCTCGGTGCAGCGCCGCACAGGCAATGACCGCAGAACGGGCCACTGGCAACCTGCTGACGTTGGTACGGTTGATCGGCTTGGCCGTCATACGAGTCGTCGTTGCTCTGCCCAACGGGTGAGTTCTCGTCGATTAGATAGCTGAAGTTTTCGTAGGACAGAAGATACATGCGTCTCAATTGTCTTCACCGAAAGATTGAGCTCTGCTGCAACTTCTTTGTACGAATAGCCCCGGGCTATCAGCCGCATCACCTCCCGTTCCCGTGGCGACAACTGCTCGTAGTCCTCGTCAGGTTCAGTCGCCGGCACGGTGATCGCAAAAGCGTCAAGCACGAAACCAGCGAGCCGGGGCGAGAACACCGCATCACCTTGGGCAACCCGACGGATTCCATCGAGGAGATCGTGCCCATCGATGGTTTTGGTGAGGTAACCCCGAGCACCAGCTCGAATCACTGCGATGACATCTTCTGGAGCGTCGGATACTGACAACGCAAGGAACCGTTGTTCCGGAACAGCAACGAGCACTTCCTTGATCACCCGTTCACCACCGCCGTCCGGCATATGCACGTCGATCAACACGACGTCGGGTTTGCGCTCGATGATCATCTCGATGGCAGCCTCCACCTCGCTTGCCTCACCGATGACATGACAGCCGGGAGAGAGTTCGGCCTTCACGCCCTTGCGGAACAAGTGATGGTCGTCGACGAGAAAGACCTTGACCGGAATCTCGACCGGAATCTGGACCGGTGTCCCTACTGGTGGTTCGACTTCGGAAGCTGGCTGGTTCATTGTTGTCCCTTCGAGGGTCCTGGAAGGCGGAGCTCCACGTTGGTGCCCACCCCCATGGTTGATCTGATCATTGCGTCTCCGCCGATGCGCGCCATGCGGCCTTCGATAGAGCCCGATACTCCCTGGCGTCCTGCAGCAACAGCGGCACGGTCGAAACCAGATCCGGTGTCCCGGACGAAGACTGTGACCTGGGCTGGCTCGACCTCGACGTACACCGACACTTTCGGGGTGCCTGAATGGCGGGCAGCGTTGGCCATCGCTTCACGAGTCGCCCCGACAAGCCCGTTGACGCGCTCGACGTTGAGGCTGTCGATTGCGACGTCACCGCCGACGCACACGATGTCGATCGGGATTCCGTGGTCGGATTCCAACTCGTTGGCAGCTGCTTCGAGCGCTGCGGTGAGCGATGCATCTGGTTGACGTGGGTGGCCGTACAGCCATTCGCGAAGTTCACGTTCCTGCCGCCGAGCGATGGTGACCACTTCTCCCGGCGCATCGGCGCGTTTCTGAATTAGCGCCAACGTCTGGAGCACGGAATCGTGCAGATGAGCTGCGACATCTGCTTTTGCCTCGGAGGTAGCGCGGCGCGCTTCTTCGACCCGTAGGTCACGGAGCAGACGGGTGAACAGCGGACCAACCAGCAACGCAATGCCAGCGAGCACGACGACGGTGTCCAACAGCATTTGGCGTGACGCCGCGAACGAACGTCCGCGCCCAAAAAGTGAGATGAACCCAATGCCCACCAGGACTGCTCCGGTGATCAGCCGTCCGGTGGCAAACCCCGAACCTCGTGCTGATCGCCGCGGCTGCCAGACCACTCCCAACCCGACGGCCATCGCCACCAGCGGCCACGTGTACGTCGCCGGAAACCACAGCGCTGTTTGACGAAGGAGGAGTACCGCGCCGGTGACGGTGACCGCAAACCCGCCGACCATCATGGGGTCGTGGCGTGACGGATCGATCTGTACGCCCAGCCGCCTGGCCGGAACTGACCCGCGGGTGTCGGGCAGCGTGGCCCAGAGGACTGCGTATAGGAGCAGGCCAATGCCGTTGAACAGCGCCGCTATCGCAAATGCAAGGCGCACCGTGTTGGTTTCAACGCCGAGCCAGCGTGCAATCCCACGTGCAACGCCACCAATTCCAGCGGAGGCGTTCTGCACGTCGCGTCGAAGCGGCGCCCGCGACTGCGGAGCATCTACCTCGGGCCCGCTGTGTGGGTTGACGTGCACTCCATGATCGTGGCAGATGCACCCGCGAACCGTCACCACCTAGAGGCAGGGTGACTCTCGGGGCCTCGGGGGTCACCTCAGGGGAGTGCCCTGATGGAATCAGCACGCCCCAACACACACACTGCAATGGCTATGTCGGATTACGTGACCGAATTCAAGTCTTTGCGTCGGCCAAGAGACGGCCGCCTGTTGTTTGGCGTCTGCCGTTCGTTGGCCGATCGATTCGGAACCGAGGTCGTTGCCATCCGAATCGGCGTCGTCTTGGCCGCCGCAGTCATTGACTATGTTCCGCTCGCGTACATCGTTGCTGTGCTTTTCATCCCCTCGGTCGAAAAGGTCACCGGTGGGCGGCGGTCGACATCTCGCCAACGCGGACGCATTCGGCAACTGTTCTTATTTGCGTTGCTGGCGGGTGTCTCCGACATGGTCATCGACGACTCGCTCCCGTCGAGCAGGTCGTTTGCGTTGCTGTTGGTCTTTGTGGGAATTGCGCTGATGAACCTACGCAGCCGTTCCCTTCGCAGTTCGCTGGCCCCAGCGAACATGGAGTGGAGTACCTCACCGGGTGGCTGGGCGGCGGAGTCCGATGACCTTCCGCCTCGATGGGGGCTGGCCGGCGAGACCATCAACCCTCAGCTTTGGACCGGTGGGTCCGGTGCGGCCAGCGATGCATCTACCTCGAACCAGTCTCGCTGGCATTCACAGTTCGGCAACTTCGCGCTCGTGGCGTTGGTAAGTGTGCTGGCTATTGGCCTCTGGAGCAACACTTCGGATCACAGCCCGTTGCGAAGGGCAGCGATGCTGGAAAGGCTCGCGGCCGGTTCAGTCAAAATCACCGACATCGCAGACCTGGAAGAGCTCGCGTCGACGCCGCTCGGCGATGGCTCGTTCACCATCGACATGACTGACTTCGAGGGAACTGACTCGAGTCGTGCTCCGATCTCCATCGAGATGGGGAGCGGACGGCTCGACATAGTGCTCGGGGGTGGTACACAAGTCACCGGATCGGTGAAACAGGCCGAACCTTTGGGAAACGTGGTCGTGCGAACACCCGAAACCACCACTGGCGCCGGTGCCATCTCGCTCACCACGGCGAACAGGTCGTCCGATGGGTCGGCCGACCGACGCTCGACTTCCCAACCTCGGTTCGCAGTCTTGGTGAGCATCAGCAACGGGTTGGTGTGCTTCCGAGAACGGGACCAAGTCGACCACTGTGGGGCCACGCCCTCGTGATCGACCACCAAGCACACCCCGAAAATATTCGACAAGCAGGAAAGAAAGTAGGTATACACATGAACTCGGAATCTGGCTCCTCGCTCGGTAAACCCCAATTCGGTTGGCTCAAAATCATCGGGGCTCTGACTGTGCTCTGGCTGACCGCCAAGATCATCGGGGCGATCCTCTCGCCGGGGATGCTCATCCTCGGCCTCGTGCTGTGGCTCGTGGTCCGCTCCCAACGCAACCGGGCGCACAAGGCAGCGAAACCTGTTGTCCACTTCGTCCCGACATCGATGACATTCCCGTTCCCGAACAGTCAGCCGATGCAGCCAACTGCGCCTGCTGGCTACTGGATGCCGGTCGCCGCACCAGCGCCAACAACAGTGGTTCACTCGTTCCACCCGCAACCAGGTCACCTGGCGACATCCGGCCAACCATCCCAGGTGCTTGATGTGCGGACGCAAGCGGAGCGTGAAATCGAGGACTACGTGCAGAAGAGTTGGCCGAACGTCTGACGTGCAAAGGTGCCAGCCTCGGCTGGCACCGGCACGCCGTACTGGTCGGCGACCGGCAACTGGTAAACACAGCCTCAACGTCTGGGAAAACCCTGGGCAACTGAGCGGAGTGTCGTCAGCTACCCCCCTGAATGGTCGTACCCTTTCAACATGGGTAACTCGAAGTTTGATTTGGAGCTTGCCGGCATCGACCAGAAAGTGGTCGAGATGTTTGCGCTCGTTCGCAGCGCAATCCCGGCCGCAACCGACGCTTTGCTGGCTGAGGATCGTCAGATCGCTCGGGCAATCCAAGACCGAGACGAGCTCATCAACCAGCTCTATACGGACATCGAAGCGCTGATCCAGCACTGCTTTGTGGTCCAGACCCCGATTGGGCACGAGTTGCGATACTTGCTCTCGATGCTGCGAATCGTTCCCGAGCTCGAACGCTCAGGAGATTTGGTTAGCCACATTGCACGACGCGCCAGTCGGAGCATCGGCTCGGGCATCACGCCACGCATGAGGGGACTGTTCGAACAAGCCGGTGTGGTTACCGAGCGGCTTTGGATGACGGCCGAGAAGGTGCACCGAGATCGCGATGCTGACCTTGCAGAACGGCTCCGCAACGACGACGGCGAGCTAGACGAACTGCACGCTGCGATCATTGCCGAAGCCATCGATGCCGAACTTCCGACAGCGGTGGCGATCGAAGTCGCTCTCGTTGCCCGCTTCTACGAACGACTCGGTGACCACGCGGTCAACGTCGCGAATCGCTTGCGGTACGCAACCATCGGTGTCGGCCCTCACGAGCATTCCTGATCTCTGTTGCCGTGGCTCTCTGGACCCGTTCACCCGAAGAATCAGCTCTCGCTGCAGACAACGCGCAGCTGCAAGCGAATCTTGTTGCGCTCCAGGCCGATTTCGGTCGCCTGAACGCTGACTACGAAAGATTGGTTCTCGCACTTCGAGCATCGGGCGCAACCGTTGTGGTGCACGACGAGTCCGGCCGCGAGGTGTTCAGCAGCATCGGGTCGTTCGTTGATCATCAACAAGGCGACTCGGTGGCGATGGGCCATCTCCTCACCGACGCGCTCCAACGCGCTGTAACTGACGGGCCTGTGGTGGAGCGGCATGACTTGCTCGGTCCTCCTGCTCGCTCCGTTCAGATCCGGGCCAGTCGACTCGGCGGAACGGATTTCCCGAACGGAGCGATTGCGGTGTTCGACGACATCACTGAGGCCACCCGGCTGGAGCACCTCCGCCGTGACCTGATCGTCAACGTCGGGCACGAGCTCAGAACCCCTGTCGGCGCGCTCGGTGTCCTTGCCGAAACTCTCGTTGTCGAAATCGAACAGCCTGAGGGCGACCGCGATGCGATCCTTCGCATGGCTCGGCGAATGGAGAACGAGACCGTCAGACTGGCCGAATTGGTGAATGACGTGCTGGAACTCGCCACAGCTCAGGACATCCTTCCGGGTGTCGTTCGCATCGTCGATGTCGTTGATCAGGCCGTCGGCCGGGTTGCCGCAGCGTCGGACGTAGCCGGAATTGAAGTGAGCGTCGATCCAATCGATCCCGGTGTCACTGTTTCCGGCGAACGGTCGAAGCTCGTGAGCGCGGTGTTCAATCTGCTGGACAACGCAGTGAAATACTCCGATCGCGGGACCGTCGTCCGGGTCACAGTTCGTACAGATCATTCCAATGTGTGGGTGGACGTCATCGACCAGGGCTTAGGTATCGCTCCGCGTGACCGGGCGCGTGTTTTCGACCGGTACTTCCGGGTTGATCGTGCACGAGCGCGAGCAACCGGAGGTTCTGGCCTCGGGCTTGCCATCGTGCACGAAATCGTTACCGCTCATCACGGCGAAGTCGCGCTCAGATCCGTTGAAGGGCAGGGTTCGACGTTCACCTTGCGACTTCCAGCTACGACGTCACACGCGGGAGACCCCAACCATGAGAGCAACTGGAAATGACGACGAATATGACGTCAAGTAGTAGCAGCCCTCTGATTCTGATTGTCGAAGACGAGGAGTCATACGTGGAAGCCCTAACGATTGGGCTCCACCGCGAGGGGTTCCGCACGACAGTGGCTCGCGATGGCCGCGAGGCAATCGACACGTTCACGAAGGTTCATCCAGACCTTGTCTTGCTCGACGTGATGCTGCCTTCGATGTCGGGCCTCGAGGTCTGCAAGTCACTTCGTGCCGCCGGGCACCGCACGCCGATCATCATGCTCACCGCTCGAGACACGGAACTTGATGTGGTGCTTGGCCTCGAGTTCGGCGCCGACGACTACGTGGTCAAGCCTTATCGGGTGCGCGAACTAGTCGCCCGAATCCGCACCAGCCTTCGCCGTTTGACGACGCTTTCGGCAACCGATGGCGCACAGTCGGTCAAACAAGTCGGAGACGTTCGCCTCGACCCAGACCGTCACGAGGTTCACCTTCGCGACCAGCTCGTCACGCTTCCACGGAAAGAGTTCGAGTTGCTCGAATTGTTGATGGACCGGGTAGGGCGTGTCGTCAGCAGGGACTTTGCGATCGAACAGGTGTGGGGCGACGACTACGTGGGCGACACGAAAACCCTAGATGTGCATATCAACCGTCTCCGTGGTCGCCTGGAAGACGACCCGGCGAAACCCACCCGAATTCTCACCATCCGCGGCGTTGGATACCGCTTCGAGCTGCCGGCTCGGGAGCGGCCGAGTGGTGAACGGAGGGACCCGAGTTGAACCCGAGGTTGAGCGACCCATTCAGCGGGAGCGGCCGAGTGGTGAACAGAGGGACCCGACTTGAACCCGAGGTTGAGCGACCCATTGAACCCGACGTGATGCTGTCGCTCGACGAAATCCGAATCCTCCCAAAGGTTCTGCTCCACGACCATCTGGATGGCGGCCTCCGGACCCAGACCATTTTGGAGTTGGCCGACGAGATCGGCTGGGCGGAACGACTCCCCACCATGGAGCTGTTGTCGTTGCAGGCCTGGTTCACCCGAGGTGCGGAGACCAAAGACCTCCTGCAGTACCTGGCCACCTTCGAACACACGCTTGCTGTGATGCAGAGCGAAGCCGCAATCGAACGCGTCGCAGCCGAGGCTGCAATGGACCTTGCGGCCGATGGTGTGCGATACGCGGAAATTCGTTTCGCCCCCGAGCTGCATCAGCGCAACGGCCTGTCCTTGCAGGCGGTGGTCGAGGCAGTGCAGGCGGGCCTGCGTCGCGGCGAGTCGGTAGCTGCTTCTTCCGGGCAAGTCATCCGCGTGAACACCATCGTGTGCGCGATGCGTACAGAAACCAGGTCACTCGAAGTCGCCAAAATCGCCGTCGCCATGCGAAACCAAGACCCGCACGTGGTGGCGTTCGACCTCGCCGGTGCCGAAACCGGATGGCCTCCGTCGCTGCACCAACCCGCCCTCGAGCATGTACGACATCATCAGATGCACCTCACCATCCATGCGTCGGAACCACCAGATCTGGAACTCATCACCGACGCGCTGGCCTTGGGTGCAGAGCGCATTGGGCATGGTGTTCGGTTGCTTGCCGACACGCAAGAGGTGAACTTCATGACCGGGGAAATGCGGATGGGCCGGGTCGCTTCGTACATTCTGGAACGGCAAATTCCGCTCGAGCTCGCTCCCACCTGCAATGTGCAGATCGGCGCGGTACCGTCGATCTGCAGCCATCCGATCGGGCCGTTCCTGCGTGCAGGGTTCCAGGTGAGTGTCAACACGGACAACCGGCTGATGTCGAACGTAACTGTGTCAAGCGAGGTGCACGCTGTCGCCTCCGCGTTCTCGCTCACTCGAAATGAGGTCGCGCGATTCGCGCTGAACGGCATCGACGCGTCCTTCGGCGAGTGGTCTGAACGACAGGCGATCCGGGCCGAACTAGTCGCTGCTTACACCTGACCTGCGACGACAACAGAGCCACTGCAAGCGTTCGCTGGAGGGGTCGTCCGCGTACACTTGGCGGCATGGCTCCGATCAACGTCACCATCTGGAACGAGTACCTGCACGAACTGAAGGAACCCGACATCGCTGCTGTCTATCCGACGGGTATCCACGGGGCCCTTGCCGAAGGGCTCGGGGTCAACGCAGATTTCGCCATCCGTACAGCCACGCTTGCGGAGCCATCGCACGGTCTCTCCGACGAGGTGTTGGAGTCCACCGATGTGATGTTGTGGTGGGGCCACATGGGGCACCACCTTGTCGACGACCAGATCGTGGCCAAGGTGCACCAGCAGGTGCTCTCGGGGATGGGCCTCATCGTCCTGCATTCCGGGCACTATTCCAAGATCTTCCGCAAACTGATGGGCACCAACTGTTCGCTGTTGTGGCGCGAAGCCAACGAGAAGGAGCGGCTCTGGGTTGTGGAACCATCGCACCCTGTCATGGCCGGAATCCCTCCATTTTTCGAGCTGCCAGCCGAAGAAATGTATGGCGAACGCTTCGATGTTCCCACCCCAGACGACTTATTGATGGTCAGCTGGTTCCAAGGCGGTGAAGTGTTTCGAAGCTGCGCCACGTGGCGACGCGGACACGGCAAGGTTGTCTACTTCCGTCCCGGCCACGAGGAGTACCCCACCTACCGCAACGAAAACGTACTGAAGGTCATCACCAACTCGTGTCGTTGGGCAGCACGCACCGTCAACATCAACACCGACTATGCGCCGAACTCGCCTGCGTTGGAATGGGTGCCTGGCTCGACCGACCGGGCGGCGGCTTCCGCAGCAGCCGGATCATCGAGCGTCGGCGAATGACGCCCCCGCATCGCGTCGGCGTCGTTGGCACAGGGGGCATCGCCCGGTCGCACGTGGTCGGGTATCAGGCTGCCGGGGCTGAGGTGGTTGCACTGTGCGACGTCAATCCCACCACGCTCGAGCTCAGGCAGGGCGAGTGGGGCGTGTCGACCGGCTACACCGACTACCTCGACCTGGTCGCCGATCCTGCTGTCGAGGCAGTTTCGGTGTGCACGCCCAACTCGTCACATCACCCCATTACGCTCGCAGCGGCAAAGGCCGGTAAGCATGTGTTGTGCGAAAAGCCGGTCTCCATGGACCTTGCTCAGGCACAGGAAATGATCGATGTCTGCCAGCAGGCAGGTGTTGTTTTCCAGGTTGGCCATCACATGCGCTCGTGGGGTGCGGCCACGAAGGCCAAGCAACTCATTGAACGTGGTGACATCGGCGAGGTCACCTATGTGCGGCTTCGTCAAGCGCACGACTGGGGTGGTGCTCCTGAAGTTCGAGGTGTGTTCGGATCGAAGGCGTTGTCCGGCGGCGGCACATTGCTCGACAATGGTTGTCACTTGTTCGACCTGGCGCGCCACCTCGCTGGTGACGTTGTCGATGTGTATTCGCGGATCGCTACCCGCAAGTTCGACATCGAAGTCGAAGACACCGCAGTGTCGTCACTGGGGTTTGCGTCGGGCGCCATTGGCCAGGTCGAAGTGGCGTGGACCGGCACCGGTTGGCAGGAAGCTTTCTGGGTGTTCGGCACCGAAGGATCCCTCGAATGCGACAATCGGGTCGGGTCCAACGTGCTCATCCATCGTTATCGGTCCTCGGCTGGCGTGACGTGGGCCGACACCGATGTGGCTCGCTATGACCTGCAGGCGCTTGTTTCGCATACCCAGCACGTCGCTAATTTCTTGGCGGCGATCAGCGGAGCTTCGCCGGTCGTGTGCACGGGCGTCGATGGGCTGGAAGCTGTTCGGTTGGTGCTGGCCTCATATGAGAGCGCCGAGATGAACCGACCGGTTCAGATTTCTGGCGTCTCAAAAGCGGCTGACAGCTGATCTACGGATCGGTGCGATCGACGCCGAACTGATTCGGGGCCTGCTCACCGCGCATGTCTTCAAGCATGGCAATGAGGCGACGTGACACCTCGTCCGCTGCGAGCCGCACTTCGTCAGAGGTCGGCTCGGCGGTAGGGCCAATTCCGAGGAAACGTCTCACATCGATCGGCTCGCCAACTCGTATGCGTACGTTGGGTCTTTTGATCGTGTTGCCGAGCAGCTGAAGCAACAAACGCGAACGGCTTCTGCCAATCACCTGCTCGGTGCCAACAGATGCCACCGGGACAATAGGAGCACCGGTCAGAAATGCAAGGCGGACAGCACCCGTTTTGGCTCGCTCGGGCCAGTTCTTGCTGTGCCGGGTGATACGGCCTTCGGGGTACAGGGCGATTGCGTCACCGTTGCGCAACGCGGCTGCAGCAGGCTCCAACGCAGTGGCCGGGTTGGAACTCTTCCGGTGAACGGCAATGAAACCGAGCTTGCGGAACAGGATCCGGAGCAGCGGTGCCTCGATGATTCCTGCCGTGCCAAGAAGGCGCAACGGGCGGCCCAATCGTTGACCGACCAGCGCAAGGAACAATCCGTCGGCCAGGCTGGTGTGGTTAGCCACCACGATGACGCCGCCCTCCGGAAGGCCCTGCTTTCCTTGGCGCTCTACCCCCCGGTGCTTTTCGAGTTCCCACGTCGACACCGAAGTCACGACCGCGCCGACTGCGGCAGCGGCGAGCCCGTACAGGGTGGGCTTCTTCCATCCACTCATGAGGCGACCAACCTACTTGCCTTCAAGAACGCGGAGTGGTGATCAGGCTTACACGACCTGTCTCGATCGGCCTTGACCAGGCCACGCCCGGTAGCGACCAGACTGGGGTGGTGAAGCAACAAGCGGTGTTCGACGGGTTCCATTCCTGGAAACACGCCGTTCGGTTCGGGTTTCCGTTGGCCGGAGCCGTGTCAGATGATCGGGCCGGGTTGGAGCAACTCGTGGCCGCTCTCGCGCCCGATCTGTTGGAAACGTTCCCCGAGGTCGAACAGGTTTCATCGGAAGAACTAGCCCGGCACTGCGGGGCGGTAGGTCTAAAGGGAATCCACCACACACGCGTGATGGCGTGGGGAATTGTTCCGGAACAAAACCCTCAATGGCTGACGACGGCGTTTCGCTCAGCCATCTCGTCGGTTCCGGCGATCCTTGTAGACGGGGCGAGACACCCGGGCAACTTGGGCGCTGTCATCCGCGTCGCTGCCGCAGTGGGCTGCCCTGTCGTCTTTGTCCTGGGTGGGGTCGACCCGTGGTTGCCCGAGGTCGTTCGGGCGGCGGCGGGCCTACATGCAGCGGTCCCGGTTGTGCGAGTGGAGAGTATTGATCGTATTGAGGGAACTGTTGCGATACTCGACGTTGATGGGGACGCGCTCGGCGACACAACGCTTGGTCCTGGGGCGGTGTTGGCCGTCGGAGCCGAGCGTCACGGCGTGAGCGCAGAAGTATCGGCTCGTGCAGAGCGCACACTTGCGCTCCCGATGCGGCCAGGCGTGTCCAGCTTGAACTTGGCTACCTCAGTTTCTGCGGCATTATATGTACACGTATTAAAAGGATCGAACGGATCGAAGGGATCTACGACATGACGAAGACCGTCCGCGCTGCAGGTGGCGTTGTGGTTCACCAGGTGGCAGGGGAGTGGGCCGTGCTCGTGACCCATCGACCGCTGTACGACGACTGGAGCATTCCCAAAGGCAAACGCGACTCTGGCGAGACCGACGATGCATGCGCGAGACGCGAAGTGCACGAGGAGACGGGCCTCACCGTTGTGATGCACGGTGAACTCCCACAAGCTGAATACATCGACCATAAGGGGCGCCCGAAAATCGTGCGGTACTGGCTCATGACTCTCGACCCCGCCGCACACGTCGACACATCCGGATTTCCGGAATTCGTTCCGAACCACGAAGTGGACCAAGTGAAGTGGCTGGCACTCACGGATGCCATTGTGTTGCTGGACTACGCGCATGACCAGGCCCTGGTGCGTGAAGCACTCCGCGTGTTGAGCCGGACAGCCGGCGAAACAGTCCTCGGGGAGACGTCCGCAGGGTGATCGACCTCAGAACCTAAGCTGTTCCGACCATGAATCTGACCAAAACCCGCCGGCCACTAGCTGGTCCGTCTGCTGGTCCGTCTGCTGGCCTGCCCCGCAGCCGACGGGCCCGAAACCTTGCGGTCGGGTTGGCCCTTGCCGCTCTGTTGGTCGGCTGTTCCAGCGACGGACCGTCGACGACAGGCAACACCGCCGAGACCACCGTCACGGCGCAGGAATCGCAATTTCAGGTGCCCGCCGAAGCTGTGCAGATCGACTACTTCGTTGCCAAAGGGCCGGCGCCGCTGTTGAAGGAGACCTTGGTCGACCTGAAGGCGCCTACGAAGTCGGTCACCATGTTGGTCGACAAGATCACCTACGCGGGCGTGGTGTGCGGGTTCTCGTTCACCGGTGCAGATCGTCCGGTACCGCCGCTGAAATTCAACATCAAGATCGAACCCGCCTCCGGTCCGTTGGTCGACGCCACCGTCGATGTCGACTGGACAGGGGACACCGAGAAGGCCGGGTCGGCGGCAATAGAGGGTTGGAACTTCTTGTCAGACGCTCAGCTCAACCGGAATGGTCCGGGTTGGGTTGTGCAGGTCGGTGCAATCCCGGTGGGCGGCGGCCAAGGCAAGGTGTCACCCAAACGGGCGCTGTGCACGGTGACCTCCTCAGTTGACATGCCCATCAGTGTGGGGCCAGTTGCCTACTGGGCTGGGTTCGCAACCGTCTGAGCGTCGGGAGTGTCCGGTACCTCAGTGTTGGTTCGACCGAAGTACAACATGGCCAACGAACCGACCAGCAGCGCTCCGGCAACGAAGGTATTGACCCGCAGCCCCAACAGGCGGGTTGCGGTGTCTGTGCGCATCTGTTCAATGACGATGCGCCCAGCAGAGTAACCAGCAACGTAAACAGCGAACAGGCGACCCGGCTTCAGCCGGCGTCCGACGCGTCGCTCGACCATCAACACCAGGCCGACCACCAGCAGATTCCAAACCGATTCGTACAAAAAGGTTGGATGGAACGTCTCGAAGGCCGTGTAGTTCTTCGGGCGGTGCTTCTCTGCGATCTCCACAGCCCAAGGGAGGGTTGATGGACGACCGAACAGCTCTTGGTTGAACCAGTTGCCCCAGCGGCCGATGGCTTGCGCAAGCGGGATACACGGGGCTGCCACGTCGAGGATGGCCGACATCGGGAGCCCGATGGTGCGGGCTGCGAGCACCCCGACAATGGCACCGAGGGCGACCCCGCCCCAGATACCCAGACCTCCTTCCCACAGTTTGAGCATGTCGACACGACGCCCGGCGAATGAACTCCAATCCGTGATGACGTGATAGATCCGCGCGCCGATGACGCCGGCAGGTAGTGCCCAGGTCGCAACTCGCCCGATTGCGTTGGCGTCGCCGCCCCGCACCGCCCAACGCCGGCCAGCAAACCAAACGCCGACCGCCATACCGAGGGCAATGCAGACGCCGTATGCGTGGAGGCTGAGCGGCCCAACTTTCAGGATTCCAGACGATGGGCTGGGCAGCGAACCAATCAGTGAGACAACCGGTGACGCAGGCAATGAAGCAAACACGGTGCGAACCTACCCGCTGGTTGCACCCATTTGAGCCTGAAGGAGCCATACGATGCACTGGTGATTCGGTCGTTCGCTGCCGCTGCTAGCCGGGTTTTCGGCCGCCTACTCGGGCTCGTGGTCACCATGGGTGCAGCTGTCGTGGCTATCACAGCGTGTCTATCCCTGATGGGAAGCGGCTTCGGGCGTCTGGGTCGTGCTGTCGATATCACGGCTCCACAACGTCCGTCGTTCCGCGAACTCAAAGAACGCTCCGTCGTATTCGACGCTGCTGGGAGCCAGATAGCGGTGTTCCGTAGCGAAGAAAACCGCCGTGCGGTTCCGCTGGACAAAGTTCCGAAGCATCTCATCAATGCCATCCTCGATGTCGAGGACGCCGGGTTTTACCGGCACAAAGGCATCAACGTGAAATCCACCGGCCGGGCAATGCTCCAGAACCTCAACTCCGGTGAAGTCGAGCAGGGTGGGTCGACCATCACGCAACAGTTGGTCAAGATCGACTTGCTGACAAGGGCTCAGAAGTTGGATCGCAAGGTCCGCGAAGCTCGCTACGCAGTGCAGCTCGAGAAGGAGCTCAGCAAGGACGAGATTCTCGAGCGATACCTGAACTCCGTCTACTTCGGAGGTGGCGCCTACGGGGTCGAGGCGGCTGCCAACCACTACTTCAGCTTGTCGGTTTCACAACTCACCGTGCCGCAGAGCGCGTTCATCGCTGGCATGATCCGCAACCCAACCGGATACGATCCTGTCCGCTTCCGCGACCGCAGCCGGCAGCGCCGGTCGATCGTGCTCGGACGCATGGTTGCGGTCGGCCACATCACCGCTACTGAAGCCGAGCGTTATCAGGCGGCGCCGATGCCTGTCCCCGTCACCGACAACGCAGTCACCGAAGAGCGCTCGTCCTACTTCGTCGAGCAGGTAAAACAGGAGCTCCTCGACGACTCTCGCCTTGGCGATACCGAAGGGGAGCGATACCAGTCTGTCTTCAACGGAGGACTGCGGATCTACACCACCTTCGACCCCACCCTGCAGCAGGTCGCCGAAGAAGTGGTAGCCGACGCCATCCCAGAAAAGTCACAGGACGAGTTCACCGCTTCACTCGTCAGCATCGACGTGGCGACCGGCGCGGTAAAGGCGATGGTTGCTGGACGCGGATTTGAAACGGACCAATTCAACCTGGTGACCCAGGCGCGTCGGCAGCCCGGATCCTCGTGGAAGCCATTCACGCTCATCGCAGCGCTTGAGGCCGGCAATTCTGCGGAGTCAATCATCAGCGGTGTCGAGCCGTGCCCGATACCCAACCCGGAAGGGGCCCCGAACCCGTACCTGCCGTCGAACTATGACGGCTCTGACGGGTTCGTAGGCACGCTTACTGACCAGCTTGTCAATTCGTCGAACTGCGCGTATGCACGGTTGAGCTATGTGGTCGGAACGCGAAACGTCATCGACGTCGCGAAGCGGCTTGGCATCTCCACGACGCTGGAAGACGTGCCGGCGATTGCCCTCGGTGCTGAAGAGGTCAGACCAATCGACATGGTCGGCGCGTACGCCACTATCGCCCGCGACGGTGAGTACATCAGGCCGTACTTCATCGAGCGAGTCGATGACAGCCTTGGCAACGTGTTGTGGCGCGCTCCCACGGCTGGCAAGCGGGTCTTGTCGGTGAACGTCGCTCGTGCCGCCACCGGTGCTATGCGTGAAGTAGTGCGGCGTGGCACTGGTACCAAGGCGGTGTTGGGTAACGACCGCCAGGTCGCCGGGAAGACCGGTACAGCGCAGAACTACGAAGACGCCTGGTTCGTCGGCTACACGGCTCAAATCGCCACCGCTGTGTGGATGGGGTCGCCAACGGCCAAGACGCCGATGCGAAACGTTGGTGGGATCGCAGTTTCCGGCGGCAGCTACCCCGCTGAGATCTGGCACGACTACATGAAGGTGGCCGTCGACTCGTGGCCGGTGGTCGATTTCGAAAAGCCAGGCGACGATGCGTTCGGCGCGGGCAAATGCCTCCAGGTCGAGCGTCCGAAGAACGCCAAGTCTTTCTCAACCAAGACCTCGGCACAGCGAGAAAAGGAACGCCAGGCGAGCAAGCAAACTGCCGCCTCCGGGTCTGGTGCAACCCGATCCACCTCGGGCAGCGTCGGCCGCTCCGAATCGGTCCGACGAGCGCCGCTTCAGTCGGTCGGGGTGTCGTTGGGTTCCGTCGATGCTCCGGACACCACCTCCAAGGCGAGCACCAAGAAGTCGCCCAGCAAAAAGTCCAGCAAAAACTCCAGTAAGACCTCAACCAAGTCGTCCCGCAAAACCGCAAGCAAGAAGAAGGTGGTCGCGTGCGATTCCTGGGGTGGCTCAGGGGCCGTTACGAGCAGCTCCAAGTCGTCAAAATCCAGTTCGTCGAAGAGCACCGCCAAAGCAAAGGCAACTTCCAAGAGCACGGCTCGGACCAAGGTCACTACTCCAGCCGACGATGCTCCTACGTTGGGTAAAAAGAAGCCTGCTCGCAATAAGGCATCCTCGACCAACGTGCCCCCCGTCCCCGTGGAGGCTCCAAGTCCGGCCCCGCAGCCTGATCCCGCTCCTCAGCCCGTGCCTGAACCGGTGCCTGTCGAACCCCGTTAGCGGCCAGCTGAATTCCGCTACCCCAGATGCATACAGGATCGGTGCCAAGATGAAGCGATGCCAGACTTCGACGCGCTGCTGCGAATGCAGGGCCATGACACCACCCTCACCCAGTTGTACCACCGCAGGGGCCACTTGCCGCAGCACACAGAGGCTGCCGAGGTAAACGCCAAAATCGAGCAGGTCAACGTGCAATCCGCGCCAGCTCGGGCTGCGCATACTGGCCTGTCAGCGAAAATGGCCCAGATCGAGGTGCAGGTCCACGACCTCGACACCAAAATCGAGTCGCTCAACGCTCAGATGTTCAGCAACGCTGCCCATTCGCCGCGTGAATTGCAGGCCATCGAGGCCGACATCGAATCGGTGCGGCGCCATCGAAGCCATTTGGAAGATACAGAGTTGGAACTCATTGAGGCATTCGAACCGCATGATGCGGCCGTTCGCGACGCCGATGGACAGGTCCAGTTGCAACAGGCTCGCCTCGCGGAATTGGACACGGAAATCGCCGCAGCACAGGCAGCAATTGATGTCGAAGCCACAGCACAAGCGGCCGAGCGTGAAGCCATCGCGGCGTCGATGGACCCGACCATCCTCCAGATGTACGAGAAGACTCGGGCATCGAACCGAGGAATTGGGGCGGCCCGTTTGGAGCATGGCACCTGCATGTCCTGCCGGCTGAAGATCGCAGCGGTCGAACTCGACCGGATCAGGCACCTTCCCGCCGATGCGTTGGTGCGTTGCGATGAGTGCGGTGCCATCCTGGTCCGTTGAGGACCACTTTCTTCGTTGCAACCCGACCGAATACTCTCCAGAGAACCAAACGTGTACTTATGATTCTTTGGTTCGCTGCGGTGGCCGTTGCGGGTGTGGCGCTGGTATTCCGCGATCCCCATTTGGACCACCGCCTAGTTGCCCTTGGGGCGGTCCTGCCCATCCCGTTGGATCTCGTTGTCGGAGCGGCCCTAGGCGACCTGGGGAGGGCAGGCGTGTTTCACGCGATCTTCGTCCATGTGGTCGGCTTAGGCCTGCTCATGGCGGGTTCGATCGGCCGCCGCTCCGCTCGAAAACGGCTCCTTGCACTGAGCATCGGCGGATTTGCTCACCTGGTTCTGGACGCGAGCTTCGCCGATACAAACGAGTTCTTGTGGCCCTTCGTATCGAGTAGTTCAGGACGACTGCAACTTGTGGACCGTGGACCAGTTCTGACGATTGTGCTCGAAGGTATTGGGTTCGTTGTCGCATTGTGGCTGGTGCAACGAGGGCGACTTGGCGAAGGCGGTCAGCGACGTGCGTTTCTGCAGCACGGACATTTGGAGCTTGTGCTGCGCCCCCGACGCCAACGACTGTGACTCGGGCACTTTGAGGGAGCAAGGCAGGATCGTCAGGTCCGAGCAGCGAACGCTTCGAGCGCAGGTACCTCAAGTTCGCCGCTTGCTCGTGCGATGACCGTACCGTCTGCTCGAACAAGGTGGAGGTTCGGGAAACCCATGGCGCCGAGCGCCTGGTGACCGGTACCAGCGGTGTCGTCAACCAAAATCGGAAACGGAACTTTTTCCCGGGTGAGCCATGCCGAAGGAGGGTAGTTCGGGGCGCTTTTCTGCACCGATGTCGAGAGGAACACCACGTCAAGGTCGGCCGGAACCTTGCCGCTGTTGGCCCACTCCACAAGCCGCGGCACTTCGCGCTGGCAATGTGGGCACCAGTGAGCAACGACAACGACCAGTGTTCGGCGACCAGTGCCAGCGGCACGTGCTGGATCTTGCGATGGGATAGTCATCGCCTCGCCTGCGGGCGTTGTTCCCGTGAGCGTCGGCATGACAGCGCCGACCGCTGGATCCGGCGCTGCAGGATCCTCGGGAGCCGCTGGGAGCGCTGTACCTGAAACGGTGAGCGCCGCGGTCTCGATGGCATCGGAACCTCCGCCACGCGACAGCAGTATCGCGGTGAGCCCAGCGGCGAGGATGAACGCAAGGGCTCCACCGAAAAGCACGCGTGACTTACTTGCGGAAGGTGCGGCGACCGCTGTGGCGGTGGATGGCCGGTTGGGTTTGCTGGCATGACTGGAAGCGCGTTGGGTCATGGAAGTTCCTTTCTTCGGTGCGCCCGTGCGGTGAGCGCCAACGTGATCTGCAGGAAGAACGACGCGAGCGCCATCGTTGGGATGGTTACGAAACCGAAATGACGAACCCAGATCAGCGAACATGGGTTGGCCGGATCGCAGGTTGTCGAACCTTCTAACGACGGATAGTGCTCGATGAGAATGTGAAAAAAGCTCACTGCGGCACCCAGCCCAGCTAGTGGAAGGGCCAGCATGTGAAGCTTGGGCCGACGAAAAATCAACGCTGCAGGAAGCAACAGAGCGAGCGGGTACGCAAACCCGCGCTGCACCCAGCAAAGCCTGCACGGTCGATAGTGCAGACCTTCGGAGAGGTACAGCGACCCTGCCATGGTGACAACAGCGACGAAAGCCGCCGCTGCCAGCGCACCGGGGCCGAGTGTCTCGACCCAGAACCGGCGGGGTTCAGGCGTAAACGACGACACAGCCACCACGGCGGTGAGGACGAATGCTCCGATGGCCAGGAGTGCAGCAAACTGTGTGAACATACGAATCTCTCTCCCAGTCTCCCAGCCGATTGATGAGCACCCGATGAGCGTCTGCTGGGTTCGTATTTCGTGACCCGCGAACCGCCGTCAACCCAGGGGAGCTGATGTGGCCGTCAGCTGAGCCCTGCCACCATTCGGTCCAGTCGATAGTCCGGATGATCGGAAATCAGACGGTCGAGGTAGTACTTCGAATCGAACAGTGCAATGAGCGACCCGTCCGAGCGATTCAGGATGCGGATGCCAGCTCGCCCCCGAAGCGCATCGGCCGTTGCCATGTCGGTTCGACGGGCCACGTTGTAGGGCGTGCCGCCCAATATGACGGGCGCTCCGAACTCGTTCTCCAAACGGTATGCGAACACATCAAACTGCAACTGGCCAACGGCAGCGAGGATTGGTGCCTGGTCCCCAAGATCGGGGTCTCGAAGCACTTGTACAACACCCTCTTCGTCGAGCTGTGCAAGCCCCGAACGGAACTGCTTGAACCGACCTGTGTCGGCTGGCCGAGCGGTCATGAATGCCTCGGGGTCGAAGGTTGGGATGGGTGGGAACGTGACCGGTTCGGCTTCGTACAGTGTGTCGCCGATACGCAGGTCTCTGGCGTTGACGAGGCCGATGACATCGCCTGGGTATGCCTCTTCGACGGTGTCACGATCGGCGCCGAACACCGTTGTCGCGTGTTTGGTGCCGATCGGCTTGCCCCCAGCTGCGCGATACATCGACATGCCCCGCTCGAAGCGGCCCGAGCACAGACGGACGAACGCAATGCGATCTCGGTGGGACGGGTCCATGTTGGCTTGTACTTTGAATACGAAGCCGGAACACGGTTGGTCCAGCGCTCGGGTTTTACCTTCTACGTCGACCCGTGGTCCCGGGGATGGGACGAGATCGACAACTGCGTCGAGCAGATGCCCGACGCCAAAGTTGGTCAACGCCGACCCGGAGAACACCGGAGTGGAGACACCTGCTCTGAACGAATCCGGGTGGTACGTCTGGCCCGTTGCTTCCAACAGGTCTGCTTCGTCTTTTGCGGCGTCCCATGCAGCGCCCTCGGCCGCATGGGCGCCAGCTGCGTCGAGGACCGTCTCAACTGCCATCGTGGCGCCACGTGCGGTGCGCTCGAACTTGCTGAACATGCCCGTGCGGCGGTCGATGACGCCACGAAAGTCCCCTGGGTCGCCGACGGGCCACGTGATAGGTGCGGCATGCAGGACGAGCGTTTGCTCGATTTCGTCGAGCAGTTCCAGCGGCGGACGTCCTGGCCGGTCGAGCTTGTTCAGGAACGTGATGATGGGCAGTTCACGGGCACGGCACACTTCGAACAGCTTGAGGGTTTGGCTTTCGATTCCCTTCGCGGAGTCCAGGACCATGATCACCGCATCTACAGCTGTGAGCACCCGGTAGGTGTCTTCCGAAAAGTCTTTGTGGCCCGGAGTATCGAGCAGGTTCAGAACACAGTCTCGGTACGTGAACTGGAGCACGGCGCTGGTGACAGAGATGCCGCGTTGGCGCTCCATGTCCATCCAGTCCGTCGTGACGGCTTTGCCGCCTTCCCGTGCATGCACTGCACCGGCTCGTTGGAGGGCACCTGCGTAGAGCAGAAACTTCTCTGACAGCGTGGTTTTACCAGCGTCGGGGTGGCTGATAATTGCGAACGTTCGGCGCCGTGCTGCTTCGGTATGGACCAGTTCGCTCACCTGTCTAGGTTACTGGCGCACTTGCCTCGCTCCTGACAGGCAACCGACACAGCCGGCGGCGAGCAACTCGGTGAGCGGGCTACTTGATAGTGGCCTGACCCTGGCATTGCGTTGCCAGGGTTGGGTAAGGGTTTGCCTTCGTTTTCTTCGTTGGGTGGATCTCGAAGTGCAGGTGAGCAGTGCCGCCCTTGGCGTTACCCGAGTCACCAACCGCGGCGAAAATTTCGCCAGCCCTGACCGGGCCCGTCTTGGTCAAAACCGAAAGGTGGGCACCGAAGTATTCGACACCGTCGGAACCGTACAGATAGAAGGCCAAACCGGCGTTGCCGCCTTCGTACTTCTTCACCGTGCCGCTTACCGGTGCCGCGATAGGCGAGCCCATCGGAGCAAATAAGTCGGTACCTTCATGTTGACGGCCGCCTGATCGAGGGTTGCCCCAGTCATTGCGGAACGACGACCCTGGAACTGGGCAAATCCACCCAGGGCCTCCGAGGAACGCTCCGTTGGCTTCGTCTCGATTGACATCGTCAGAGCCGTCGCCGGCCTCGACGAGCTTGGGGGCGTTGCTCGGCACGGTGGAGGCGACACCGACTGGCCTCTTGAGCTTGTCGGTGGAGTTGGCGGCATCTTTCGCCTGCGCAGCAGGAAAAGCGACCACCAAGGCTGCGGCGGTCAGGAAACAGATGCGACCTGCGTTGTGTCGTCGATCGGGCGAGTGAGCCATCAGGCGTCCTCTCTCGGGGTCGGCGATCTTCACGAAGAAGTTCGGTAGACGGGGGGATGGCGACCCGCAGGGTGAATTCTGCGAATCTGGCTGTAACGACGTGTGCGACTGGCGCACCACGGAGTTGGGCCGTCACGCCAACCGAGGTAAGACCAAAAGAAACACTGAGTAACACTGAAACTGCTTGAAGTGCAATACGTCCTGGAAGTTCTCAACAGAGCTAGGACAGCTCGATGAACATCACCGGGGGTCCGGGCGAGGTCACCTTAGCGGGTTACCGCCTGGTCGTGTCGTCAAACGCGCCGTAAAAGTTCTTTCCGTTGGCATGGCCAGGAGCGGGACGGATCTCGGGTCCGTCAAAGTTGTCACTGACTCCGCTGACTCCGCTGACTCCGCTGACTCCGGCTGACTCCGGCAGAGTCGAATGTGGCCATGTTCTGCATCAGCGTTGCGGCCGCCTGAATCACCGGAATCGACATTGCCGCCCCAGTGCCTTCACCGAGCCTCATGTCGAGTTCCAAAATCGGGTCGATGTCGAGTTGATCGAGGGCACGACTTGCCGCCGGCTCGGTTGAACGGTGGCCCGCAATGAGGTGGTGTCGGAGGTTTTGGTCCATCCGATCTGCAATCAGCGCTGCAGCGAGCGTGATCACTCCATCGAGGACAACCGGCACCGATCGTGATGCCCCACCGATGACGAACCCGGCAAGTGCCGCTATCTCGAACCCGCCCAGCTCCGAGAGAACGACCCATGGATCTTCTGGGTCAGCTGCCGTGATTCGCACACGATCGATAGCCAGGTTGACCACCGCAACCTTGCGGGCAAATGTGGCGTCGTCAATGCCAGTCCCTCGCCCGACACCCTGAAGGGCAGGTGTGTCTGTAAGCATGCAGATGATTGCTGCTGCAGCTGTTGTGTTGCCGATGCCCATCTCGCCGGTAGCGAGGAGATCACTTCCTGTGTCGACCAGCTCGAATGCAAGTTCCATCCCCACCCGAAACGCAGCCTGGGCTTCATTGAAAGTCATTGCGGGTTCGACAGCGAGATTGCTTGTGCCCGGGCGGATCTTGTGATGACGGATTTTGCTGATCCCGGAAACATCGCCAGCCACACCGACGTCGACGACTTCGAGTTGGATTCCGAACTGCGAGGTGATCGCATTGATGGCTGCTCCGCCTGAAGCGAAGTTGGCCACCATTTGCGTGGTGACATCAGTTGGCCAATGCGTCACACCTTCGCATACAACGCCGTGATCTCCTGCGAACACCACCAAAGTTGGTCGCTTTGGTACAGGAGCAGGTACTTGCCCGGCGATCGTTGCAAGCCTTGTGGCGAGATACTCGACCCGGCCGAGCGAACCGACTGGCTTCGTCAACCGTGCAAGGTATTCACGCGCTGCGTGGCCGACTTGATGGTTTTCCGATGAGATCGCTGGAATCACCTGTCCAGTATTGATGGCTCTGGTTGCTCGGCGTTCGTGCAGTCAGGCTGTTTTTCGGTGAACCTCGATACAACAACGCCTCGAGGCGCTTGAGCCTGACGGATTGTTCGTCAAGCGGCAGCGGCGTTGTGAACCAACCGCAGTATCGCCTCGGATTGGGGTTCGTAAGCGACCATGGTATTAGGTGGACTTCCCATGCCCCACCCGCGTTCGTCTACCAGGGTCATGCCCCTCGTGTGTGTCCCGTCGGTCTCGATGACTACGTGGCGGGCACGAAAATCGAAGAGGTGTGGATGCGAAACCGCCAGCACCGCGCAGGGGTCGTGCAACGGTGCTGCCGGGATTCCAAAGGCGCTGAGGTAGCTCGCACGGAAGTACCGATAGAGCTCGGCCATGAATATGGCGCGCGGGCTCCCCACAGCGAGGAGTGCATCGACATGGTGCTGTTCGATCAGTACCTGGTGGGTGGTGTTGAGCCCGAGCATGCGCAGGTTCGCCCCGGAGCTGAACACGATGTCTGCCGCCTCGGGGTCTGCCCAGATGTTGAATTCAGCCGCAGCAGACCAGTTGCCGAAACTGGTGCTACCGCCCATCAACGAAATGCCAGCGACCCGCGTCGCGAGCGCAGGGTCTTGTATCAGCGCCATCGCGATGTTGGTGAGTGGTCCAGTGGCCACGATCCAGAGTCCGTCGGTGTGCTTCGATGCGTGGAGGATGGTGTCAACCGCGCTTGCGTCGATCACAGTATTTGTGACGGGCGGATGGTCCGGTCCGTCGAGTCCGGAGATTCCGTGAATCGAGGGCGCATGATGGGAACTTCCCGCAAGCGGGGTTGCGGCACCGCGCGCCACCGGGACATCGAGGTCGTACATCGCCGAGATGAGCAACGCATTGTGGGTTGTTTGTTCAATCGGAGCGTTGCCGGACACAGTGGTGATTGCAACCACATCGGTGTACGCGGCAGCGACGGCGATGGCAGCAGCGTCGTCATGGCCCGGATCGCAGTCGAGCAGTATCGGCGTGCGCGATCCTCGTGGACCCACGGGTAGCTCTTGCGCCTGGGTCTGGAGTTGGGCTGGTCGATCGTTCACAACCGTCAATGTACCGACACGGCGTGAACTGCCGTTCGGGTTCTCATTCCCAGAGTTGGTCATCCAGGCGACGCGGGTAAACGTCGATCACACACGTATGACACTCGCAGGCTGGAAGCGACCCCCGGGCACCGATGCCCCTCCGACGAGTTCTGTCTCGCCGCTTTCCAATCCCACGACCACTCTCGCGTCATCGCCTACCGCGAGCCCAGCGAACGATTTCGTGAAGGCCGAACTAGACAACAGTTCGTTCAACCTTCCTGCCGATCTTGGGTTCACGTCCCCTGCCGTAGCCGATGTCCCCGAAGAGATCGAACCCCCGCGACCGTTGGTTGGGAAGAACACGTTGGCTGCGGCTCAGGATCTCGAAAGGGCGTTGGCCGAACTGGACGGTCCTGGCGCTGCACTGTTGCGAGGGGCACCGGCTACGCCCGAACTTGTCGCAAGTGCATTTGAGTCGGCCACAGTCATCGATGCTGCTCCCACTCCGTTCGGTGCTTCGGTTGCTCCCAGCGCTCCCATCGCGTTCGGTGCCCCGAACCCGGCGCCAGTTGCGTTTGGTGACGCGGCACCCAATGACGATCCAGTCGCACCAGCGGCGTTTGCCTCGATGTCCCCGACTTCTAGCCCAGCTGCGTTTGGGACTGCTCCTATCGGGTCTCCTCAAGCACCCTGGGAGCCGCAGATGGATTCCGGCTCGCACGCATCGACTTCGTTGGTTCCGCCTGCATCCGCTCCCCCTGTTTTTGTTCCGCCGGTGTTTGCTCCCGCTGCAGTTGCTGTGCCAGGCACGGTCCAGTTCGCGCCTGGTGTTGGGGCTGTCCCTCCGGCGTTCACGAAGGGCGAGTCGAGCACGGGGAAAACCGTCGGCATCGTGATTGCGATTGTGATCGGGGTCATGTTGCTGATTTCGGTGATGATCATCGGCGCTGTTTCGCTATTGAGTCAGAAGGTGAATGCGAGTTTCAACTCCATCGGCACGATGCCGACAATGCCGACAATTTCGAACACGCTTCCTGGATTCAGTTCCGATCCTTATTCCATGGACGCGTACACGAGCGATCCTTACGCAGCTGATCCGTACGGGACAGACCCGAACGGTGGCGGGTCCTCCGCCTCCAGCCAGCTCGATGCCGAACTGACTGTATTCGAGAGGACCAGCGGCGTTCCTGGAGCGATGCTCTTTGGCCGCAATACCGATGGTCCCGTGAAGTTTACGGCTGGCGAAGGTTGCGTGATCTTTGAGCCGAACACCATGTCGTACGGAGCGTTCCTTTGTTCGGGCTCCTACCTGAATGCTCGGCTGGTGATCAGCGGGCCGCTCGCTGAAATTTCCCAGAGCTGCCAGGCGGTGGCTTCTGAACGCGACGGTGCTCCCGTCGACGTTCTCAGTCTCTGGATCGTCGACTACGCGAACGGGGAAGCAGAGTGCTTCATCCGCACGCCGGATTGGCGCATCGAGACGCCCGCTGATCGCGACCTTGGGGCCGGCGAAATATCGAGCACACTGCCATAACTGGGTTGTCTCATTCCGCGATCGGTAGCGTGCTCCCGATGAAAACCCGCCGCGTCTACGACCCGTCTGACCCGGCGTTCCGCGCCAACCCGTATCCGGTCTACGAGTACCTGCGGGAAAACGAGCCGCTTCATTGGTCAGAAGCGCGCTCAATCCGGGTCGTGTCGCGGTATCAAGACGTTGCAAAGGTGCTTCGGTCGCCCGACGTTTCCAGAGACATCGACGCCTCGGCTACTGACCTTCCCCCACAGGAAGAGGCTCGACGCCAGCTTCGGCGCACCAGGGGCGGAGCGAAGAGCATGCTGAACCTCGACCCTCCCGACCACAGTCGTTTGCGCGGACTCGTGAGTAAAGCGTTCACCCCCCGAACCATCGAACGGCTTCGGCCGAGAGTACAGCAACTCGTCGATGATGCCTTGGCTGAGGCCGATGCCAACGACGGGCAGATTGAATTGGTCGACGCGCTTGCGTTTCCGGTTCCGTTTCAAGTGATCAGCGACTTGCTGGACATGCCGACCGAGCGGTCTTCCGAGCTTCGTGACTGGAGTCAGGTGCTCACCCAGGCGCTCGAAGCCAGTGCTACCGACGACGACCTCGCCAAGGCAGGTGCGGCCGTTGACCAACTCATCGGGTTCTTGGTTCCGGTCATCGAGCATCGGAGAACCAATCTTGGTGACGATGTGCTCAGTGCACTTATTATCGCCGAGGAATCAGGGGATCGGCTGACGCTTCCTGAGCTCATCTCCACCGTGGTTCTCCTGTACGTTGCGGGGCACGAAACAACGGTCAATCTCATCGGCAACGGCGCGCTTGCACTCGCCGCCCACGACGCGCAACGTGCACGCTGGCGTCAGGTCGGGACGGGCTTGGACGCAAACGCGATCGACGAAATTCTGCGCTTCGACGGGCCGGTCCAGCAAACCATTCGAGTTCCATTGGTTGATCTGGAAGTTGCTGACGGCGTCGTGCCGGCGGGTCATCGGGTGCTGACGTTATTGGGGGCCGCAAACCGAGATGGCAATGTGTTCGACCACCCCGACGAACTTCGGCTGGACCGAGACGGGGCGGCGCGTCACCTTTCGTTTGCCCAGGGCATCCACTATTGCCTCGGTTCCGCGTTAGCGAGGCTCGAGGCGCAAGTCGCGCTCGGCACCATGGTGCGGCGGTACCAGCACTGGGAAGTGCTTGAAGCGCCGAGTTGGCGAGACCGGCTCACCATCCGCGGTGTCGATCGTCTCGTGCTGAAGCTCACCTGATCGAGGGCCTCCAGTTCTGCGAGGGCCGTCCCGCACCGCACGAGGACCAGCTTGTTCGAGACGAGCTAGAACAGTTGCATGTCTGCCAAACGTGTTGCGTTCCTCGGTCTTGGAGTGATGGGCTCGCCCATGGCTCGTCATCTCGGCGCAGCTGGCCATCAGGTCACCGTGTACAACCGCACCACATCAAAAGCAGATGCGTGGGTCGAAGCCAACGGTGGTGCCTCTGCCTCCACCATCGCCTCAGCCGCGGCCGAACAAGACATCGTGTTGATGTGCGTCGGAAACGACGACGACGTTCGCACAGTTGCTGGTGAAGCACTTGCGGGAATGCGTGCAGGTTCGTTGCTGATCGACCACACCACAGCATCGGCGGAGGTTGCCAAAGAGGTTTGTGAAATCGCATCTCGTCACGGAGTCGGGTTCGTCGACGCACCTGTGTCGGGCGGCCAGGCCGGTGCAGAGAACGGCCAGCTCACCATCATGTGCGGCGGTAGCCAAGCCGACTTCGACAACGCAGCTACCGTGATGATCAGTTACGCGAAAGCGATGAAACTGCTCGGTCCGGTGGGTTCGGGGCAGCTCACCAAGATGGCGAATCAGATCTGCATCGCTGGTTTGGTGCAGGGCCTAGCCGAAGCAATCGCGTTTACCGAGCGAGCTGGCCTAGATCCCAACGCCGTCATCGAAGCGATCTCCAAGGGCGCCGCGCAGTCGTGGCAAATGGAGAACCGTGCCGCCAGCATGCACGATCGCAAGTTCGATTTCGGCTTCGCCGTGGAATGGATGCGGAAAGACTTGGGCATTGTCCTGGACGAAGCGCGTCGCAACGGTGCACGGGTACCGGTCACTGCGCTGGTGGACCAGTTCTACGCCGATGTCGAGGCCATGGGCGGCACCCGGTGGGATACGTCCTCGCTCATTGCTCGGCTCTAGCTTGGTGAGACCGATAGCTGGCGGTCGATGGCGACCTGGGTCAAACGAGAGGTGAATAGTCGCCGTTTATTAATGACGGCGCGCCGGGATCTGCCAGCGTTGCGAGCGCAAAGCCTGCGGTCCGGCGGTACCCGTCTGTTACCTCAAGTATCTCTGCCGGGGTGATGACGTCGTCGATGTTGTCAAAGCCGAGTGGCGCCCGTTCCTCCACGAGCTTCATCGGGAGCTCTGGTCCGAATCCCCGATTTGCTAACACGATGTTTGACGTGGCGGGGCGGCGGATCTGGTCGTAGCGCTGGAACGCCGTCGCAACATCGGATCCGTATGCGCGGATACATCCGGCTATAACCCGGGCGTCGAGGATGGCCTGCGACGCTCCGTTGGACCCGACCGGGTACATGGGGTGCGCCGCGTCGCCGAGCAAAGTGACACGGCCGAACGACCACTGATCCACGGGGTCTCGGTCCACCATTGGGAACAAATATGTTTGCGGCGCCGCACGGAGCAGGGCTGGGATATCGAGCCAATCGAACGACCAGGGTTCGAATGCTGGCAGAAAATCGGCGAGGACTCCCGGTTGGTTCCAGTCTTCCCGCTGGGCCAACTCGGTCTCGTCAGAACGCAGTTCTGCGATGAAGTTGAGCTGTTGGCGCCCGTTCACCACCCCTGTGATGGGGTATGCGATGAATTTCTGGTTGGGGTGGCCGCACCACACCATGGTCGTTCCGTCCAACATCGGAGTCGTTTCGGTGATGCCCCGCCAAAGCCGGGCACCGTTCCACTTCGGTAGGCCCTGGTTGGGGTAGAGCTGAGCGCGAACGGCGGAGTGGATGCCATCGACGCCGACGAGCGCTGGCGCCCGGACCGCGAGGTTGTGGGCAGAGCTGTTCGCCCGAAAGGTGGCAACGACGTGTTCATCGAACTGCTCGAACCCGGTGAGGTGGTGCGCTGTATGGATCTTCTCCGCTCCTAAGCGGTGGACCGCAGCATCAAACAGGATCTGGTGCAACGTACCTCGGTGGATGGAAATCTGCGGCCATGCGTAGCCAGCGGCCAACCCGCGTGGTTCGGTCCAGATCGTTTCGCCGCGTTTCGTGAAATAGGCAAGGGTGGCGGGCGCAACTGCGTGGTCCATCAACTGGGCAAGTAAGCCGAGTTGGTCGAGTTCACGCACAGCATGCGGAAGCAGGTTGATGCCTACGCCGAGCGGTCGCAGCGGCTCGACGGTTTCGTACACCTGCACACCAACGCCGCACTCATGGAGGCTGAGCGCGGTGACAAGCCCGCCAATGCCGCCGCCAGCAATCAGGACATCAGAGGTTCGGGCCGCGTTCATGACTCAGGAAGGTAGTTTCCTCGAGCGGTGCTGATCGACACCGCTTGATCGTCTGAGCTGAAGATTGCGTTCCGATAGCCCGTCACCCGGTTGTTTGTGTTGTCCAGTGGACGGGGAACGCGTTAATCGGCTGCTAACTTCTGGATGTCTCTTTGTCCGTCATGGATTGGCTCCACGGTGCCCCGTCGCTCTCAAACTGGATACTCCCAAGGTCAGCACAACGCTGGTGATTCGGCATTTCTGCTCTTCGCCGGGCAGGACTGGTATCACCACGGGCCGGCTCATGCCGATCACCAACTTGCCCGTGTTCTCGCCGGCGATTCTCGCGTCCTCGTGGTCAGCAGTCTTGGGATGCGGATGCCCGTGCCGGGCCGCACGGACCGTCCGTTCAGACGCATCGTCCGCAAGATCCGGTCCACAATGCGGTATCTGTCGAGGCCGGTCACGGGTCTTCCGAACCTGTTCGTGATGTGCCCGCTCAGCATCCCGTTGTTCACCATTCCGTGGTTCAGGTTTCTCAACGCGCACAGTGTTGCAGCGCAGGTTCGCCTGGTCTCGTTCCTCATCGGTTTGGGTACACCAGCGGTCCTGATCGTTGTCCCAACTGCAATCGATGTGGCACAACGGCTTCCGTGGAAACTGCGCGGTTACCTGCGCCTCGATGATCACTCTGCGGCAGACGACGTCGACTCGAAACTTATTCGGTCCATGGAAGACACGCTTTTCGACGAGGCCGATTTCGTCGCGTATGCAAGTAAGCCGCTGATGGACAGCGAAACCGACCGATCACACGGCAAGGCTCTGCTAGTGGACCACGGCGTCGATCTTGAACACTTCACCATCGACGGGCCAATCGCGCCGGACATGCTCGACATCCCACATCCTCGGGTGGGGTTCTTCGGACAGATCGAGCGACTCGTCGTTGACCTGCCTCTGCTTGAACGACTGGCCGATGAGCTGCCCCACGCCCACCTGGTCCTTGTCGGACGCACGGCAACGGATTTGGGCACGCTCACAGACCGGCCCAATGTCCATTTCCTCGGCTGGCGTGACTACACAGAGATCCCGGCGTACGGTCGCGGTTTCGATGTCGCTCTGTGTCCAATGCCAGTCAACCAGTGGACCGACGCAGCGAACCCCATCAAGGTCAAGGAGTATCTGGCCCTCGGACTGCAAGTCGTCAGTACGCGTATCTCCGATATGGACCGATATGGGGAAACCGTGGCACTGGCAGATTCGTCCGACGAGTTCATTTCGTTGGTAGCCAAGGCTCTTGAGAACCCCATCTCCACGGAAGAAAAGCAGCGGCTACGCGCCTCGGTGCTCGGCTCAGGGTGGGATCAGGCCGCGGCAACCCTGCGCTCGCGCGTGGTTGGGGCCGCCTCGTAATGCCCGAATCGAGTGCAAAGGGCAAGATCAAGGTCGTTGTCAGTTCAGTCGTGTGGGCGTTCGACCAGGCACTCGGGCTAGTCGGTCGATCTAAACCGAATCGGTCCAACGGGGTCGTCCTGCTCTACCACGACGTGCTCGATCATCAGGTCGAAGCGTTCTCTCGCCACGTGGCATTTCTTCGCGCACACTACGACGTTGCACCGCTCACCGACTTGCACGCCTCCAGTCGGCGGAGCTCCCGGCTGCGGGTCGCGCTGACATTCGACGACGCACTCGAGTCCTTCGGTGCGAACGCGGTTGCTGTCCTCTCGAAGGACGCAACGCCCGCAACGCTGTTCGTCCCGTCTGGGCTCATTTCGTCACTCCAGCCGGGCTACATGACTCCGGAAGCAGTGAAGAACCTTCCGCCGTTCATCGAAGTTGGTTCGCACAGCCGAATGCACCGTCGACTTTCCGACCTCGCTGCCGACGAACTCCAACAAGAAGTGGCCGGGTCCAGGAACGAATTGGAACAGATGACCGGCCGACCGGTGACGTCGTTCGCATTTCCGTTCGGCGACACCAACGTGTCCGTCGAGAAGTGCACCACCGAATCGGGGTACGAGCGGTCTTATTCCGTTCGCCCCGGGACCGTTGGCGACGAGCGCCATAGTGTCCCTCGCACTACGTTGGAACCGACAGATTCACTGTTCGAACTGCGCCTGAAGGCCGAAGGTGCCTACCGGTGGATGGGCGCACTGATGGCTGCACGTCGGCGTTTCCTCGGCCACAACGTCTGACACGACACCAGTAAAGGCGACGGTGAGCCGGCCTATAGGCGGGGAACGGATCAACAAGGGCTCTGAGCAGCGGAAATGCGAGTTTTTTGGGGCTCTAGTCCTCAGCTGGTCCTCAGTTGAACGGCGACCAGCGGCCTCCAACGGTCTCTGACGGCACATCCGCGGTGAGTCCGTGCTGATTTTTCCCGGATGACGGAATGAAGGGCGGCCGCGTGGGCGCTGGGTTGGCGGGTTAGTCGGCGAGGTAGTTCCGAACGAGGGCGACTTGCTGGTTCAGAGATCGGCTCACCGCGCTGAAGTCGGGGCACTCGCTGCCGAGGTAGTCGGTCAGTTCGTCGGCCCAGCGAGAGCCGTACCAAGAGATGCCGCTTTCCCATCGCTCAAAGAACCTGCTGGGTTCGAGGCCCTTGTGTCGGGCCTTTTGTTCGAAACGATGCCATGCAGCAATGAGGTCGGTGTCGCTTCGAGCCTTTAGCAGTGTCCACAGGTCGTAGACGTCTCGGCACTGGCGTCGTTGGATGACGCAACGCAACTTCTCGGCGCAGATTTCGGTGAGGGTGTAGCAACGAACACGAGCGGACTCAGGCAAGTCCCGCCACCCAACGACGAGCGGCAAATCGGCGTGTTCGACCACGAGTTCGTCATCGGATAAATCGAGCTTGATCGAGCGTGGCTTTGCTGCGAGCGGTCCCACGTAGGCGATGCGCCCGGTATCGCCATCGACGACGAGTTCGAGCAGGGTGGCGCCAATCCGGTCGCGACACAGGCTCAAGGCATCGGCGACGATGTCGAACGCGGTGGCGGTAGAAATGCCGAGCAGGGAGTAATCGAGGTCCGCTGAATAGCGGTAATTCTCGTAGTGAACGAGTCGAAGACTCGTGCCGCCCTTGAGCACCATCGCGTTGCCGGCACTCGCAGCGATGTCGATTGCGACGTGAGAAAGGATGTAGTCGCGTTCGGCAGTCTGTGCGTCGACACGATCTCGCTGTGCTTGTTTCGTCACCTCTCCGCGCCCGATCATCGGTGGACGACCTGGAGAAGCTCGTCAACGGGGAAGGGCCAACGCACGCTGGTCTCCGTGTCGATGGGTCCGTCTGAGCGGTCGTCGGTCGGGTCGAGCATGAGCATGCGGGTGGGTCGAGGTTCCAGCTCAACTGAGTCGAGTTTGCCAAGTTTGAGCAAGCGGTCGAGCGAGACCAACCGTCGCAGCGCCGCGTCGAAATGGAGCACCCCACTCAGCTCAACAGTCACGGCCGGGTTAGGCGACGAGGCGGCAAGGGCTTCGGCCACAACGGCGATACCGCCGACTCGACGCGGTGTCTGCGCAGACTCAAGGAGCGCCCGTTCGATCGTCGAGACCATCGATTTCGACTGGCGTTGTGTGCCGAGGTGAATCGTTGACGGTTTCTCGACGATCGACTCAAGCGGTCTATCGCCGAGCGTCTTGACGAAGAGCCTCCGCGTGACAGCAACCTGCACACGTTGCCCTGGGCGGGTAAGGAGCCCATGTTCGGTCAAAGCAGTTCGGAAACAGACTCGGTAATCGCGGTCGCCGACGGCCAAATCGACTGCCTCGGCCAAGCGGTCACTCGCCAGGGAAGTGACCCCGAGTTCGCCAAGCGGCCGCAGCAAGTAGACCCCGCGGCGAACCTTCTCGACGAGGCCGTCGCGTGCGAGCCGAGTCAAGAGATTCGAGGCGGCTTGCGCACTAAGGCCAAGCCGCACGCGCACCTCGTCAGCGGAGACCTCACGTCGGCCCTCGGCCGCGAGCGCGTCAACCAGCTGGACACCCATTGGGGACATACGATGACTATACACGTTGAACGTGAATAGACATCATGAAAATTACGGAACGGATCGGAGGAGTCAGGCCCTTCGTGGCGGTCGGCTGCCGTTCGACGTCTGATTCGACGAGAGTCGCCAAAGCAACTCTTATCGACGCTGCGGCTACTGGGTTGGCCGGTGCCGCTTGGCGAAAGGACGGAGACACTTCGACCTTCGCTGACGGGCCTCGTGCGTAGCGTTCAGGGGCTCGCGCCAGCCGTCGGGGAGTGTTCCTGGTCGGGCGCGATCGCCGGCACGGATCGGTCTGGGTGTTTGCTATGGGTGCCTACAGGATAGCGAGATGGTCGTTGGTTGCAGCAGTTGTCGTCGGCTTCGGACCCCTCACCTCCCGACTTGAGCGACCCGACCGAGTGGCTCTCCTGGCTCGCGAACCTCGGCACCGATCGCGGGCCGAGCCCGTAGCATGACCCTGCGCCGTAAAGGAGGCGACGATGGACGTCGAGCATGACGAGACGGTTGATCTTGTGGTCGATCTCAACACGATGGACGAGACCGGCCTACCGTGGGCGTTCCTCGACGAGGCACCCCGTCCGGATCGTGTTCTACCGGGCGCGTACGTCGTTGCTGGTTCGGGTGCCGCTCGAGCCGTTGCACTCGTTGTCGACATTGTCGATGGGATCGTGCACGTCCAGCCGAAGCGCGGCTCCGTCGCCAGCAACCTGCTGCTCCTCACCGCCCATCGCATGACGTCGTAGGGCGGCGGCGAGGCTTCGACTGCTCCCGAGGTTCCTGCGAGCACTAACGGAGCGAGCTCGGGCGAGAACTCTGCGCGCTTATGGTGTTGGCGAGGATGTACGCCTCGATCGTCGATTGACGGAATCGGATCTTTCGACCGACCTTCACGTAGGTGATGCGCTTCTCGCTCACGAGGCGGTTGATGAATCGCTGCTCCACGCCGAGGCATCGTGCCGCGCCCTCTTTGTCGATGAGCGGATCGGGGTCGAAGAGCTGCTGCTGTTCGGGGTGTCTCATCGGCATCTCCGGTATCGAGCGGGCATGGGTGGCGACGTCGCGCGTTCTCATCGCGGCCACCTCCGTCCGTTCAGCACCGCCGTGAGTCCGGCGACCGAGATGACGATGCGCCTGCGGATCCGGATCGACGGAAGTGTCCCGTCGCGGACGGCCTCGTAGGCCGTCGTGCGCGAGATGCCGAGTATCCGGGCCGCTTCCGTCACCGAGATCGTCGTCGGTCCCGGCGGCCCGTAGGTCGCATTCGCAATGTCGTCGAAGGTCGGCCACTCGGCTCGCTCGTCCCTGGGGAAGCCGTGGTCGATGGGGCGTGGGTGCGCATGGTTTGGCATACCCACACATTCGTCACGCACCAGCTGAATGCGACACGAGAACTTCGGTCGAGGGCAAAAGGCCGTCGGACGAGACGGACGAATCGGAGGTTCCGCGGGAACCTCCCATGTGTCTGACTTCTTCTGCGGATCGGCGGCAACCTATGGACGGGCGAGAACTCGGGCCGAAGGGCCCTTGGTCGCTTCATACGCGAGCAGACGGTCGTGGGTCAAGGTGGAGCGCCCACAGCGAAGCGAGGACGAACGACCTTGAGGCGCGACCATCTGGGAGCCACGACCGACGAGGACCGCTTATACGGGCCGTTACCGAGTGGTCAACGCCATCCGGTCGAACGCTGCACTCTGGCTGTTACGTGCGGGTTCGACGACGCGCGTTATGTGTGCGGGCTGCGCTGCAGTTCGCATGACAGTGTGCGGGAGCTCGGCAACAGGACCTCCTACCCCGCCCGTCGGCGTACGACGTTTCGTGATACGGTGGCCGTATGTCTTCTGCGATTTCTGTGCGGTTGGATGACGAGGCGGAGCGGGCCTTGCGCGTGTTGAACGCGTGCGGGTTGTCGACGTCTGATGCGATTCGCTCGTCGTTGATCGAGTCGGCGCGGCGGGTTCGCCGCAGCGAAACGCTGGCCCGAGAGGTGGCCGAGTTGGAAGCCGACGAGGCGGACCGTGCGGAGATGCTCGAAGTTGCCGGTTTGATGGAGTCGTTGCGTGCAGCGCGGTGAGGTGTTCAGGTTCAAGATCCCGAAGGGTCTGGGCCATGAGCAGCAGGGGGTTCGCTTCGGGGTTGTGGTGCAGGCCGACGAGTTCCTGCCGCGGTCGGTCGTGATCGTTGCTCCGACGTCACGCAGCGCTCGCCAGGCGTCGTTTCGTCCACCGGTCGAGGTAGAAGGCGAATCGACGTTGGTGCTCGTCGAGCAACTCGGTGCGGTGGACGTACAGCGTCTCGGGAAGCGGGCCGGGCGACTCAGTGTCGAAGAGATGTGGAGTGTCGACGAGGCGCTGGCGACGTATCTCGGGTTGAGTCACCGATGAGCGCGCTTGAGCGTTCGGGGGTGTTGCCGTCGGGGACGGTGACGTTCCTGTTCACCGACGTTGAGGGGTCGACGCGCCTATGGGCAGCGGACAAGGATGCGATGTCGGCGTCGTTGCTGGTTCATGACGCGATCCTGCGCGGGGCGATCGAGGGCAATGGCGGGTACGTGTTCACGACGGCCGGGGATTCGTTCGCAGCGGCGTTCGGCCGGGCATCGGATGCGGTGCGGGCGGCCACCGAATCGCAACGCGCGCTTACTGACACGGACTGGCCCGGTCCGGCTTTGAAAGTGCGCATGGGTCTGCACCTCGGCGAGGCGGAGGAGCGCGGTGGCGACTATTTCGGGCCGGTGGTGAACACTGCGGCACGGGTCGAGGCGGCGGGACATGGTGGGCAGGTGCTGATCACCGAACCTGTCCGGTTCGCGGCGGGCGCGACCGAGGTGACCGATCTCGGTGTCCGGTCGTTGCGTGACGTTGCTGAGCCGCTGCGTCTGTTGCAGCTGGGTGCCGAGACGTTCGCCGCTCTGCGGGTGGTGGATCCGTCGATGTCGAATCTTCCGGTTCGTCCGACGCGGCTGATCGGCCGTGAGGTCGAGCTCGGACGGATTCGTGGTTTGCTCGCTGACAGCCGCCTCGTCACCGTCACCGCCGTGGGTGGATCTGGCAAGACCCGCCTTGCGCTTGCGGTGGGTGAGGCTGAGTTGCCGCATCATCGCGGTGGCGTGTGGTTTGTCGATCTCACCGCGGTGAGCAGCGGTGCCGAGGTTCCCTCGGCGATCGCCAACGGGCTCGGGCTCAACCTCGCGACCGGTGACCAGACGAAGCAGATCCTCACGTTCCTCGCTGACAAGCAGGCGCTGGTGATCCTCGACAACTGCGAACACGTGATCGAGGAGTCGGCGGCGTTTGTCGAAGCATTCCTGGCGGCGAGCGGACCCGCGAAGATCTTGGCCACGAGTCGCGAGGCCTTCGACATCGACGGTGAGCGCGTCGTGGTGCTCGGGTCGCTGGCGACGGACACTGCCGACTCGCCAGGGGTGCGGTTGTTCGTCGATCGTGCCTCTGCGGTGCATCCCGACTTCTCGCTCACGGAGAGCAACACGGCGACGGTGAGCGCCATCTGTGGCCGGCTCGACGGCATGCCATTGGCCATCGAGCTCGCCGCAGCCCGGGTCACGGTGATGAATCCCGACGAGCTGTTGGCCGGACTCGACAACCGCTTCCAACTCCTCTCCGGCGGACGACGCCGCAGCCGTCAACGAACGCTCGAGGCAACCTTGGATTGGTCGTATGACCTTCTCGACCCCGAGGAGCAGCGGGTGTTCCGGGCTCTGGGTGTGTTCGTGGACGGGTTCGACCTCGCCGCCGTCGCCGCCGTCACCACACTCGACCGTCGGCGTGCGACCGCCCACATCGAAACGTTGCAAGCGAAATCGCTTCTGGTGCGGGCCGACAAGCGAAAGGCCACCCGGTTCCGGTTGCTCGAAACGGTGAAGGCCTACGCCGAGGACCGTCTCATCGACACTGGCGAAGCCGAGGCCATCCGTGACGGGCATCTTGCCCACTTCCACCAACTTGCCATGGCCGACGGCCGCAGAGTCTTCGGGACACTCGACGTCGGACTCCGCATGCGTCACGACTGCCCGAACGTCACTTCGGCGTTCGAATGGGCCGCCGACCATGACAACTGGATCATCGCCGGGGAACTACTCACCGCAAGTTGGGGCGCGTACTACCTCGACGTCAGATTCTCGGAAATCAACACCGCGCTCGGACGAACCGCGGCCCACGTCGCCGAGCTCGACCCCGACCTGCACGGGTGCATCACCGTCCAACGGATTTTGTTGGCCCTCTACTCCACCGACTACGTATTCGCCGGGACCGTTGCCGACGAACTGACACGGTCACCGCTCAACACCTTCCGCTCCATCGGGTGGGCCATCCTCGCATGGCAGATCACGTTTATTGCGCCCGAGAACGTCGACGGGCTTCTGGCCAACGCTGCGAACGAGCTCAGCCAGCAGACCGCACCCGACACCCGATTGTCCGACTCACCCTCCGCGGCCGAGATCTGGGCCCTCATCGCACAGGCCAATGTTGCGTTGCTCGGCGGCGACTTCGAACGGTCCCGAGACCTGACCCACGAGATGGTCGAGCGCGCTTCGTTGCCCGACTCCTCCAACTCCGTCGTGACTGCGGCGATGTCGGAAGTGCTGCTCGGACAACCGAAAGCTGCTCTCCTCACGGTGGCCCAACTCGACCGGCTCGACCTTCCCTTCGTGGACGGAACCGAAGTGCGCGCACTTGCCCACCTTGCGCTCGGCGACACCGAAACCGCCACCACTTTCGTCCGACGACATGCGAAGCGGGCATCGCTCGGTTTCCTGCGGGGCGAGTCGAACGACACCATGATGCTGCTCGCCGCGCTGGCCCACCATCAAGGCGACGACCCTTCATCCCGACGCTTCCTCTTGGATGCCTTTGGCGGCCGCTCGCCCGGCACGATCGCCTACGGACGTCACCTCGCGCGACAGCTCGGCATCTTCGACGTGTACATGGGGCGGGTTGAAGACCCCGACGATTCCTACGGCGCCACCCGATCCCTCAACGCCGTGCGCGCCGAGCTCGTCCGCCGGGGCTGGGACTAAGCCGCGCTTCGCCCGAACGGACGAGCTTCGTTCACGGCTTTGCGAAGGACTGGCCGTTGCCGACCCACACCCGAGAGCGGCCCAATGCACGTCCCGCGATCGCGGTCGCCGAGCGAACCGCCGTGACCGAACGTGACCCGAAAGCGCGGAAATGACTCACTTCTCCGGAAGCCGAGGGTATCCAGCGGCGCCGAGGGGAGCGACGAAAGAGCCTTCTGAACTGGGCAAATACCACCCGACCGGATGCGCGAAGACACACCCAACGAGAAGTCGCTCGAAACGTGATCGAGATCACAGACCGATGGCCTGCAACGTGTTCCACTGAAGATCCACTACAGACGACATGAGGTCTGACATGAACACCATCATCGTCGGAGTCGACACGAGCCCACAGGCCCTCAAGGCCGCTCGAAAGGCGGCGGATATCGCGAAGGCGCTCGGCGCCGGGCTCCACATCGTGACCGCGGTCATGAAGAACGAGGTCCATCAAGTCGGAATCGGTTCGGACCACGCGGCCCTGTCCGACGTCGACTTGGCCGAACAAGACCTTCACGCCATTGCCGCCGAGTTTCGCGGCAGCATCGCCGTCTCGACGAATGCCGTGAGGTCGAACCCGGCTGAAGCGCTCTCCTCCGAGGCCGAGCGCCTGAACGCGTCGCTGATTGTTGTCGGCAACAAACGAGTGCAGGGCGTGGCGCGCGTCTTGGGATCAGTGGCAGGCGCCGTCGCCAAAGAAGCACCATGCGACGTCTACATCGTCCACACCTACGACTGAGACGCAAAGCGCCAGCAGTCCGCAGCCTTCGTTGCTCTCGGAGCAACAGATCCCGAGCTGGGACTGAGGTCCTCAAGGCTGTTCCGGGTCGACGGCCGCTCCGGTTCCCAGACCCCGCGAGGATCGTCTCCGTCATGTCGACCGAATCATCGGCGGCTCAGAATCGTTTTCGCGATAGGCACACTCGAAAGTGGGCAGCCGAAGTCGAGCGAACCATACGAGGGACCCCACCCGAAGCCCCCGGACGGGATCAATCATCACAAGAGGCCGGGAGTGTGCGGCGCCGGGCTTCCTCCCTGTTGAGCGGAGTGTGAATGCGCCTGGGGACCCATCGTGGCAGACGACCGTCGGCCAGCGGCCCGACGGCGAGTACCGATCAGGGGGCCGACGCGTCGAGCACCCCGAACACCTCGGCACCGGCGTCAACTGCGGCCACCTGCGGCCCCGGCGTGGCTGGATCGCGATTCGCTTCCTTGGCCTCCATACCCCGCCTGAGCGGCTCGAAGAGGGCCAAGGACGCCTCGGAACGATCGACGCACCGCACGGTCAAGATCTGCGCGGTCCGACCGTCACCGAGGTCCTCAAAGGCAAGCGTCTCCATCCACTGAACCTTGAACAGCGGGCTCGGCCCAACCGGCGAGAACCGAGACGTGAAGTACTCGTAGGGCCGCCAGTCGAGGTACTCACGCATGGCATCACCGAAGTCGCCATGCGCGCAATGGCTCGACGCACCAGGACCGAGCCGGCCCTCCTCGTTCGGGGTGAAGACGTTCGACGTCTCCAACGAGTCGAACGTCCATTCCGAACGCCTGCCCGGCTGAACCCAGTACTGCCACGCCACCGACGGAGGTGCGTTCAGGATGCGGCGCAGATGCACGTCGGCTTCGTCGACGGAAACCCTGACCCGTTGCGCATCGCGACGCCGCTCGGCAACATCAGCCAGGTCCTGGACGAACCCCATGACCTCACCGAAGGACTCGTAGGACTCGGCGTGAACAGCAAGCTCGAACTGCTTCGGTTCCCGAAAACACTTCGCCGACATGAACGCGTAGGCCTTCGGCCCGCCCGATTCGATCACCGTGTTCTTCAACAACCGGTGCGCCAGGATCACCTCGGGCCCAGCCAGGTCGACTCGACCGTCCTCGTCGCGGTCGACCATGAACTCACCGAAGTGGACGATGAACTTCAGGCCGAGACCACCGATCGCCCGACACGCATCGCAGGTGCACGTCGTCGACCTCGTCATGTCGAGGAGACGGCTGGTGAAGTCGAAATAACACGACTCCACGAGCTCGAGGACCTGTTCTCCGTCGGGGAATGCGTCGGCCCCCGCGAAGCAAAAGACCGCGTCGCCTTCGAGCTTCACGAAGCGCATCGGCGGCACGAGCCGTGACCGGATTAGCTTGGTCAGCTCGGTGACGATCGCGTGCGAGTGCTCGAGTTCGGTGCCCGTCAAGAACTTCGTGTATCCGGAGATGTCCGCCAGAAGTAGATACCCAGACATCCTGCCGACATCAAGTGGCATCGTTGACTCTCCGACTCCGCGGCACCATCTCCAGAGAGTAGCTGTCGCAAAGTCTTTTGCACGACGACCCGCGTTACCCAGAAGCCTCGGGCCAGGTCGTTTTCGCGGGAACCCCACCCACTGCACTCCGGCCCTTCCCTCGCACCCGACAACGAGCGCTTCCCGCGGTCGAACCCACTGCATCTTGCCCGATATGTGCGGCGCGATCGATCACGGTCACCCGCTCGCATCCGGCGATCCTGCGGGTGATCGGTCGGCCTGGCTGCTCCTGGCCCCTGCGTCAAGACCGGTCTTCTTCGCTGCGCTGCGGGAGCTCCGTCTTGACTCCGTCGCTGCGGTCTGCGGGAGGGGCAGCCAAGGTCCGGCTGGCGCCGGAGGCCTCAAGATTTTGTTGTGCCCGGGTTGTAAGCGTCCCTTGTGGTGGTGGGGTTCTGGGGTGCTTGAGGTATCCACCAGCGGGTGAGCCGTCGTCGTCGGTCCGGAGACGACCGACGTGATCCGTGCTGTCGGCCCGCTCGCCTGGGTGGTCGTCATCCACGTCTACGGATCACCGGCCGCATCCACCCGATCCGTGACTGCGTCGACACGCACCCTTGCCAATGATCTTGGTCTCAGCAAGGACACGTGTGCTCGAGCCCTTCGGACACTTCGCACAGCCGGCCTCATCAACGTCGACGCCACTCGTGCCGAGCATTGGCCGCTTCGGCACCGTCCGCTACCGGCTCCACGCGCCACCCAAGCTCGTACTTACACAGACGATCCAAGCCCACGACGTCAAGCCACCGCAGCCAGCAGAACCCTCGACGCCTCGTCCGCAGCCCACCGGACCCTCCGAGCAGCTGACGCTGCTCGCCTCGATTGAAGGCCATGTCCGCCCACTCACCTCGGCAGCAACCAAAGAAGACCAAGAAGCTGCACACACTTGCACTGCAAGTGCCCGTCGACCATCGGCGAATGCTTGATGCCGCGACGGAGAAAGGTTGCTGCCGCTCCGCAAGGAACGCGAGACACATTGGGAGCTTCCGATGGAAGCCCCGCAATGGTTGCCGCCGTCGGCGAAGGGCCTATCGGAGTCCGCTAAATGGGGAGACACGATGGCGGGTCGCGGCTACCCAGAGCCTTGATCGCTGTCCTGTCGCTCCGACCGGTCACGGTCGTGTGAGACCGGACTCCCTCCCCGGTCGGCCGTTGGGCTGACGCCCCTCCGGTGCGGGTTGTCACCGACCGGTCGCGTTGAGTCGGCCCGCCCGAACGAGTGCTTCTTTTGCTATCGAGAAAGGTGATGCGTTCGCTCGCTACGCGATTCGAATGCTCGCGAAAGCCCCGTCGACTGCTTCGCGGGTTTCGTTGTCGCTGTCGGGCCAGAGGTGCGCGTAGGTGTCGAGCGTTTCCATCGCCGAGTTGTGGCCGAGGCGGTGTTGCACTGCTTTCACCGAGCAACCTCGCGCAATGAGCAGCGATGCGTAGAAGTGGCGCAGGTCATGGAAGGTCGTAGTTCCCGGAAGCCCGTTGGCGTCGGCGGCGCGATGCCACGCCGTGTTGAACGTGTTTCGCCGAAGCGGTCGCTGCTCGGTGTTGGTGAAGACGAGTCGTTGTGGGCCTTCGCCGTGCTCCGCGAGATGTGCGGCGAGCAGGGCGACGACGGTGGTGGGCAGAGGGACCGTTCGCTGGCTGGCCTCGCTTTTCGGCGGCCCGAATTCGGGAATGCCTCCGACTGCTCCGACCAACTGACGGTCGACGCGCACGGTTCGACGAAGGAAGTCGATGCGGTCGACGGTGAGACCAAAGCACTCACCTTGCCGCATGCCGGTCCCGACGGAAAAGAGCACGAGCGCTCGGTAGCAACGAGGCATCGAGTCAGCGAGCGTCGTGACCTGCTCTACGGAGAGCGGAATGATCTCGGCGCGGGTCTTCTTCGGCAGAGTGATTCGGAGACATGGAGAAGCCGGGATGAGCCTGTCGGCGACGGCGGACTTGAAGATCGTCGCCACCCATCGGTAGACGAGTTCTACCGACCCAGGGGCCAGCACTTCGGTTCGTCCCTTGACCCAGGACTGGATGTCGCTGCGTCGCACCGCGCCGAGCGGAAGGTGCCCGAAGATCGGATACGCGTGCAGCCGGAGGTAGGTCTCCGTTTGCGTCGCGGTTGAGCGCCGGTGGAGCTGTCCGGCCCGCCACTGCTCGGCGTAGTCCTGGAACCGTATGCGCCCCGCTTGCGGGTCGATGTAGACGCCGCGCGCAAGGTCTCCTCGCAGTGCGTCGGTGAAACGTTCGGCATCACCCTTGCGGTCGAAGTGTTTCGTCTTTTGCGGTCCTCCGGGGAACTCGCGCCACCGCGCACGATAAGTGCCGTCGGGTCGTTTCTCGATGCTCGCCGATCCTCCGTTGCGCTCGCGGACCGATTTCGAGCACGACAAGGAAGGTGTCGGACTGGTCAATCAGTCCTCAATCAGTCCTCAGGTCCTCAAAAAGTCCTCAGTTCTGAGGACTCAAACGGTCGCCAGCGGTCACGAGCGGTCGTCAGCGGCTACTCATATCTGCTGGTCAGAGCCACAATAGTCGGTAAGGGCGAGTCGGGTGACGGTGAGCCGGCCTATAGGCGGGGTTCTGTCCGGGCCGTTGCCAGCCCTGTGTGACTATCCATCTATGCGGTCTACCCGGAAGTATTGGACGGGCCGCCCACTTCCTGCTTGACCTTGCTCCGAGTGGGGGTAACCGAGCCGCCGGAGTCACCCCCGACGCTGGTGCGCTCTTACCGCACCGTTTCACCCTTACCGCGGCGTGCCGAACAAGTTCGGTGCCGTGGCGGTTTCTTTCTGTTGTCCCGACTGCACATCGCTGCACACTGGCTCTCGCCAGCACTCTGCCCTACGGAGCCCCGACCTTCCTCGACACAATCACGCCGAAACGCGTTGTGCCGCAGTCACCCAGCTGACTCACCGTCAATGCAACCCTACAGATGTTCCTGAGCCGCCGCGAAGAAGTGGTTCTCCGTTCACCGCCGCGCAAGGCAAAACTGTGTACATGCACGATGTGGGCAGCACCCGATTCGAAAGATGGAGCGCACCCGTCGCGGGCGTGATTGCCGTTGGAGCAGGGCTCGGGGCTGGGTCATTCACCGCCGGCCTCATAGACGCGCCGTCGCCCATGAACGCGTTGGCAACAGCTGTGATCGACAATGCGCCACGAAGGGTCGAACGGTGGGCGATCGACACGTTCGGCACCAACGACAAACTGGTCCTCGGGTGGTGCGTGGTCGTTGTTCTTGCGGTGTGCGGCGCGATGGTCGGCCGCAGAGCTCGACTCCATCCGCGCAGCGTTGTCGGCGCCTCTGCAACTTTGGCGATCTTCGGGTGCGCCATCACTGTTGCAGGACGAACTGCAGGCCTCAGCGCGTTCGTCCCCGTTGTGATTGCAGCGCTCGCAGGCGGCTGCACGCTTCATGCACTGCTTCGCTCTCTCGACCCGTTCAACGTGAACAAGGTGAGTCGCCGGGCAACGGCAAGCTCACCGAGCCCAGTTCTTGATCGCCGACGCTTCGTTGGTTTGGCTGGGGCTAGCGCCGCCGGAGGGTTTGCGCTGCAGCAGTCCGGATCAAAGCTTGGGGTCCAGGGTCTCGATGATCGGGCTCGGCTAAAGGCTTCTGAATCAGTTGCTGCTCAACCGTCTGTTCCGGCAAAGTCCGTGCCGCCTGTGCCACCCGGCGCGGATCTCGGAATCGATGGAGTGGCCCCGTGGCGTGTGCCTAACTCAAATTTCTACCGGATCGACACCGCATTCGTGGTGCCGCGGGTGAAGGCGCAGGATTGGAAACTCACCCTTGGGGGTATGGTCGCACAGGAACGTGTGTATACATACGAAGACCTGCTGAAACGAGCAAATCTCAACCGTGACGTCACCCTGATGTGCGTGTCCAACGAGGTCGGTGGCGACCTGGTTGGCAACGCGCATTTCCAGGGGGTACGTCTGTCAGAGCTGCTCGAAGAGTCCGGTATTCAACCTGGAGTTGAGCAGGTGTTTTCGACATCGGTAGACGGATGGACCTGTGGTTTTCCCATCGAAGCTGCTACCGATGGACGCGATGCCATGGTGGCGGTGTACATGAACGGTGAACCGCTCCCGTATGACCACGGGTTCCCAGCAAGGCTGGTCGTGCCGGGCATCTATGGGTACGTGAGTGCAACGAAGTGGATTTCGAGCATCGAACTACTCCGGTGGGACGACGCGTACGGTTACTGGCTTCCTCGGGGTTGGTCGCGTCTCGGGCCGGTGAAGACCTCGAGTCGCATCGATGTGCCGAAGAAGTTTGCGGTTGTTCCCCGTGGTGCTGTGGTTCTGGGGGGTGTCGCGTGGGCGCAACATCGCGGCATCGACAAAGTCGAAGTGCAGATGGACCTGGGGGAGTGGGTAGAGGCCAAATTGGCCGCCGATGGAGGGATCGATACGTGGCGTCAGTGGAGCCACGTTTGGGATGCCAGCAGCGCGGAGCCCGGGAACCACGTCATCAGAGTCCGTGCGACGGATCGTATGGGCGCTTTGCAATCGGAAGAACCTGTGTCGGTCGCACCGAACGGAGCTGAAGGTTTCCACTCCATCCGCGTGAAGCTCGCCTGAGCGGGCGAATCGCTGCTAGGTGACCTGATGGCATGCGACGCGACGTACTTGGAACGTGCCGGGCGCCGGCGGATCAACCCCGCGAGCGGCTGGACCCGTTGGAAACCATTCCCCCGAACAGCCCAAAACTGCCGCCGAGGAGGAGAGCAAAGACCGCAGAGACGACGCGTCCAGGGTCTTGCACCAAGCCGATGAGCGCCAGGGGCGCTGTGGTGAGTACCCCCGCTGCAGCCCCGTTTGACAGTGGAGCGTTGCGTTGCAGCAGGCCGGCCCGGAACCCACCCAATAGGCAACCAACGATTCCGAAGAGGCTGACGGCAGCCGTTCTCCCTTGGCTTGACCAGCCAAGAAGTACCCCACCCAGAATGCCGA
>JAYSSK010000108.1:0-1768 GCA_043720595.1 Acidimicrobiia bacterium | reverse complement strand
CTGAAGGGGTACCGAGCGGGGGTGCGCCCGCGTGGTCAAAGCTTGCGTTCGAGGTGGAGAACCGAGTGAGTGGCGTCCGGATTCGACTGTCCAACGTGGGCAGCCTCCAGAACCGCTCCGTCGCCTGGGATGCCTACAGGGCTGTCACATCGGTGTCGTCGACGATCATCCAGCCGCGAATCGCCGTCGACTATCTCGAACGGCTTTCCGAGGGCAAAGAGGTCCGACTTGCAAACCTGCGCATGACCTCACGAGGAATCGTGCAGCGTCACGTCGACCCCCGTCGTGCAGCTCTGTCGTCTTCGTGGGACGAACTGAACCTGATGGTCGATTGCGACGGTCGGTTCCTGGCCGAGTCCGGCGAACTTGCACGCTTGCGTGACGGGCAGAAATTCGACCAGATCGATCCGGCTGCGAAAAATGCTCCGGTGGCACCGTTGTTGCTGTGGTTGGCGAAAGACCGTTTCGAGACGAAGCCGCTTGTCTTCAAGCAGCAGACGCTCCCGGAGTGGTACGACAAGGCGGTTTCTTGACCCGCGTGGGTTCCTGGTCAGCGCAGAGCCTGGCGGGTCTGCGCCACTTACAAGGCCGCTCACAGGGCCGCTGACAGGGTCGCTTACAGGGCCGCTTACAGGGCGAGGTGTGCGATTTCGGCGAACTGGCTGACGAGCCAAGGCAGCACGCCGACAGCCATGACCGAGATGGCACACAGGGCAATCGCCAGGCGGAGTGAAGCAGGCACGGCAATCTTGTTGTCCTCGCCTGCCGGAGCAGGGTTCATCCACATGGAGCGCATGACCTTCAGGTAGTACGTCGCACCGATGACTGCATTCGCGGCCGCAATGGCCGCCAGGGCTACCGACCAACGGCCACCAGCATCGAGGGCGGTGTTGAAGACGGTGAACTTTGCGTACCAGCCACCCATTGGGGGAATGCCGGCGAGCGACACCAAAAACACCGTCATGGCGACAGCGAGCGCCGGCGAGTAATGAAACAACCCGTCGTAACTTGAGATCTCGCCCGAACGCGTTCGGCGTGCGACTGCTATGACCAGCGTGAAGGCACCGAGGTTCATCAGTGTGTAGATGACCAGGTAAGTAACCACGCTCTGTTGCGCAGACAAGGACGCAGTTGTCCGGTCGCCGGCAACCGCAAACGGAACGAGGATGAAGCCAGCTTGGGCAATCGAGCTGTAAGCGAGCATACGAACAATGTTGGTTTGGCGAAGCGCCAACACGTTGCCGACCGTCATCGTCAGCGCGGCAAGCACCCAGAAGATCGGCGCCCACACGTCGTTGCGCGGGAAGAACCCGACGAAGACCAATTCCATGAGTGCGACGAAGCCTGCAGCTTTCGAAGCGACCGATAGGAACGCCGTGACCGGAGTCGGGGCACCCTCGTAGGTATCGGGTGCCCACTGGTGGAACGGCACCGCGGAGACTTTGAACGCAAACCCAACGATGACCAGAAAGATGCCGACAGCGGCGAGGCCCTTGCCTTCCTGCACCGTGGACAAACTGGTTGCCACACGATCGAGGACGGTTTCGCCCGTGACGCCGTAGACCAACGACATCCCGTACAGCATGACCGCAGAGGCGACGACCCCAAGGAGGTAGTACTTGACCGACGCTTCGTTGGCTCGTGAGCTGCGCTTCTGCCAGCCAGCCAGCAGATACGCAGGAAGCGACAGAGTTTCCAGGGCCACGAAGATCGTGATGAGGTCGCGGGCGCTGGCCATGACAACCATGCCGAGAAGCGAGCACAGGAT
>JAYSSK010000107.1:0-4262 GCA_043720595.1 Acidimicrobiia bacterium | reverse complement strand
AGCCCATCAATGAGTATTTGTTCGCTGAGCCCCAACCCGCCATCAAGATGCCGATGACCGAGATGGACCCCACTGCCAACGCGTAAAAGACGCCAATCTTGAGGTCGCTGATCACTGCTTCTGGCCCTGCGGGAATCACCAGGTACAGCAGGAATGTGGACATCACCACAACGTACGGAGCAAGCGAAAAGACCCATTTATCGGCCTTGGCCGGGATGATGTCTTCTTTCTGGATGAACTTCACCGCGTCGCCGATGTTCTGGAACCAACCATGGAAGCCACCGGATTCCATAGGGCCGAGACGGCTTTGCATGTGAGCCATCATCTTCAGCAGGAACATATAACCGAGCAGCAAGCCACCAACAGGGATGACAACGAGGACAGCCCCGAGCTTGATGATGGTCTGGCCCCAGTAGGGGATGGTGATCGCGAGCATGTGTGGTGGCGGTTCCGGGTCAGCGAGTCAGTTCGGACGATCGATGGATTGAGCGGTCAAGGGATTTCAGCGGTCGATGTCGCCGAGGATGAAGTACAGCGAGGCGAGGATTGTCACGATATCCGGCACGTATACGCCCTTCATGACCCACGGCGCGATGGACATGTTGTTGAAGCTGGCCGAACGGATTTTGACCCGGAACGGGCCGAGGCCACCCTGGCTGACAACGTGGTAGCCCATCTCACCCAGGGGGTTCTCCGTTGACACATAGGTTTCACCTGCTGGCACCTTGATGATGCGAGGCACCTTGGCCATGATCGGCCCGGCGGGAATGCCATCAAGCAGCTGGTCGACCATCTTGGTGGCTTCGCGGGTTTCTTGGAGGCGCACCCAGCAACGGCTGAACGCATCGCCATCGGGGTGGGTGAAGACCTTGAAATCGAGGTGCTTCCACGCGAGGGGTGATTCACCGTCGCGGCGAAGATCCCAGTCGACTCCTGAGCCGCGCAGGTTGGCACCCGACATGCCGTACTCCAACGCCTTTTCACGCGGGATGACACCAATACCGCGGGTGCGTTCCTGGAAGATGAGGTTGCCGAACAACAGCTGTTCGATGGTGTCGCAGAAGTCCCGGCACTTCTGCATGACAGCTTTGGACTCTGCGATCCAGCCCTTTGGAAGGTCGTCCTTCAGACCACCGATGCGGTTGAAGTTGGGGTGGAAACGGCCGCCCGTTGCCGCTTCGATCTGGTTGAGCACATGCTCTCGGTCACGGAAGGCGAAGAACACAGGAGTGATTGCGCCGAGCTGCACGCCGAGATCGCCGAGGAACAAGATGATGTGCCCGATGCGGCTCATTTCGAACAAGGCGGTACGAATCCACTGTGCGCGTGGCGGGGCTTCGATGCCCATGAGTTCTTCAGCCGCAGAGATGAACGGCACCTCGTTGGCGAAGCTACCCAGCCAGTCGATGCGATTCACCAGCGTGGTGATTTGAGGGTAGGTGCGAACCTCGGTGAGCTTCTCGTAGCCGCGGTGCATGTAGCCCATGACCGGTTCGCAGCTGATGACCTGTTCGCCGTCGAGCCTGGCGACGATGCGCAAAGTGCCATGGGTTGCTGGGTGCTGCGGGCCGAGGTTCACGGTCATGCCGCCGGTTTCCAGCTCGACGTTGACCCGCATGTCTGCTGCTTGACCGGCGATGTAGGCGGCCTGACGAATTTGCTCGGGACTGTTTGGGGAGAACGACGCGTCGGCGCCTGGCTGCATGGTGGCGGTCATGATGTCAGCTCTCGGGAGTGTTTTCGTCGGCTTCGCCGGCGATTGGCTCGACGTTGGTGAGGCCCGGCCATGGCTTGACTTCGCGGGCGAGGAGCGGGAAGTCCTTGCGAAGCGGGTAACCCTCGAACGACCCAGGCAGGTAGATGTGCACCATATTGGGGTGACCGTCGAACCAGAACCCGAACATCTCCCAGGTCTCACGCTCGTGCCAGTCTGCGCCGGCATATATAGCGGCGATGCTGGCGACAGTTGGGCTGTCGTCGGTGAGGTCGGCTCGCAGCACAACACTGCGATGCTCGGTGGTCGACGTCAGCCGGAGCATCACCTGGAAACGCGACTCGCCCCCAGCAAGGCCGGTTTGGTAGCCCGAAGGCGATTCAGTTTCCGCCGGTGTTGCAGCTTCGACGGCTTCGACGGCAGCGGTAGTATCGGTGTTGGCCGCTTCAGCATCGGTGACGGTGTCTGAATCGGTAGCGGTGTCGGTGTCGTCTTCCTCAGCCGTGCCCCAGATGTTCTCGTAACGAGATGTCTGCACTGGGTTTTGCATCCAGTCCATGCCGGACAAGAACGAGAAATAGTCGAATCCCACGCGCTTTGCCGCACGGGCGGCAGCAGCCCATTGCGACGCCGGGACGCGCACGTACGCGTCTCTGCGCTGGATAGTTGACTCGATCACACCGTCGCCAAGTTCAGCGATGAGGTTGTCGAGCATGCGCTGGATCAGCGCGTCGGAAGCAGGCGGGGCCGCGATGTCTACGGACACGGGCTCAGACTAGGCGACGAAACAGGGGGCCACCAAAGACCCTCCCCAGATCGTGGTCGACGAAGCGCCGTCACGGATCGTTGTAACAGTTGCCAGACATCAGACGGAGCGTCGTGAGGATGATTCGAACAGCTCTGTTGACAGCGACGGTGCCCCGAACAGTTACCGGAACCGGAACTCAGCAGTTTTTCTGGTCCCGTTCGTAAACACGAGGCTGAGGGTTCGACACTGACCGGCCCACGCATTATCTGTTTTCCAGTTGTACTGGTAGCGACTCGAGGCCGGATCAAACGTCAGTCCACTGGTCGAGACCGCAACCGTCGACTCGATGTCATCGGTTGCCTCGGTACCGCATGTGTGCGGAAGGGATGCTGGCGATCCTGCAGTAAAAATGGCGAGGGTTCCTGATTGACAGAATCCGAACTTGACCGGTACGGCCGCACCGGCCTTGACAACGTTTACTACCGGGTTGTTGTCCACAGGACTAAAAAACCCGGTGAAGGCACACGGTGCCAGCGTGGTGCTGGTCGTCGTGGAAGAAAGGGTCGTGCTAGTTGTACTTGGGTCGATCGTGGTTGTAGATCCAGGCCCGAGTGACAACCCATCGACCATCATCAATTCGTCAGGGACCGGATTTCTGCAGTGGTCACCATCAGGGTCGATCGCTGCGTAATACTCGGGCGAATAATCGTCGTCAGGCCGATAATCCGGACCTGGCACAAATGGTGGTTCGTCGCTGTCATCTTCAGACGCCCTATTGATGGCTTCAAGGTCGCCGTATCCTGTGTCAGGCGGCACCGTGTCAATGCCGTCTATATAGGCTTGCAGGAGACGTTCACTTTCATAAATCTCGGCTTCGGTTAGATATCGCTGCCCGGCACATTCCTCCAACGACCTAAACGGATAGGTCGGATGCACTCTCCCCGCCGCCGACTTGGTGCTCCCAGGAGCATTAGAGAACGAGACCGACACGGCGACCGTGGCGGCAATGAGCACACCAAACCCACCCCAGAGTGCAACTCTGCTCCTCGGCGGCGCCATCATTGACCTACCTTCCCTTGCACTTTCACGTAGAGGCGTTTGGCACGCTCGTCGAGCGGTTTCGCAAGGATAATTGTGTGGTCATCCCGTTCTTCTCGGTTGATTGCGATGACAGCTCCGGAGGCAGCAAACACGGGCCCGCCGCTGAGGCCGGGCGAGACGATTCCGGGATACTGGAACAAGCGTTGGTTGCAGTCCCCATAGCAGTCTTGGGCGCCGACTGCAGTCGGGCCGTATTCGAGTCGCCGTCGAGCACTACGGATGACACCGGGGTACCCTATCTGTCATAGTTGGGGATGCCGGGTATCGTACCTATGATTGTTTGGGCGGAGAGGAGAAGTGACGATGATGACGACTGTGACTGATGAGACCGAGGTGGCCCGTGCGAAGCGTTCGTGGCCAGCTGAGTACAAGCTTCGGATCTTGAGTGAGATCGACCGGGCGACTGATCGTGGCCAAGTCGGTGAGATCTGCCGCCGCGAGGGCCTGTATTCGAGTCTGATTGATGCGTGGCGCCGGCAGCGTGACGCCGGAGCGTTGGAGGGTCTCCGGGATCGTAAGACCGGTCCGAAACCGGTCGAGGCACCACGCGCTGAGCTGGCTCGTCTGCGAGCGAAGATCGAAGCGTTGGAATCGAAGCTGGCCACTGCTGAGGAGTTGGTGGCTGCGCAGGGAAAAGTCTCGGCGCTCTTGCACGACTTGTCGGCCAAGAGCGCCACGCTGAACGAGACGAAGCCTTGA
>JAYSSK010000106.1:0-1771 GCA_043720595.1 Acidimicrobiia bacterium | reverse complement strand
TCCCTGCGTATCGCCATCCGCTGGTCGCGGCGCAGCAGATTGCGACGCTCGATCGGCTCAGCAACGGTCGCGTCACGGTTGGTCTCGGCACGGGTTATCTGAACGGCGAGTTCCGTGCTCTTGGTCTTGATCTGGCCGATCGCCTCGACGCGTTCGACACATCGGTCGAGGTCATGCGTACTGCTTGGTCGACCGGCGTCGTCGGTCGCACCACCGTGAAGCCGCCGGTCGTTCAGCAACCCCACCCGCCGCTGTGGATCCATGGCAACAGCCGCTTCGGCATCGAACGTGCCGGCCGTTACGGCCAGGGTTGGCTTGGCATGATGACCGGCGACAACGACGTCATCGTCAAGACCATCCGCACCACACCGATGAAGGACCTCGACGCGCTCGCCCGGCGTATCGATGCAGTGCGCCAGGTTGCTGTCGAGGCGGGCCGAGACCCAGACACCATCGAACTTGCCGTGGTTGGTCTGTGGCCGGTGCTCGATGTCAGAGCAGGTGTGAGCGCAGACTTTCTGCTGGCGCAGATCGATGCTGTCCGATCGTTGGGTGTGACGTGGACGGTGAGCCTCTGCTGCGGCGATGACCCGTCGGCCGCGCTGGACACCGTCGCATGGTTCGGCGAAACCGTGATCTCAGTTGGCGATGTGACCGCTGCGTCCTGATCCTGCCTGACGTGTCCGGACCTGTCGCTCTTTCAGCCAGATCCTTTCAGGTTGACCTCGATGATACGGCGAGACGCCGAGCTGTGGGAAGGGCTGCTTCGTCGTGCGAGCTAGCCATCAAACTGGCCGCGGCGATGCGACGAGAACAGGGATGACCCGGTCCGTCTTCGCTCGGTATTCTTCATAGGTCGGGAAGACTGCAGCGGCACGTTCCCACCATTGCTGGCGTTCGTCGCCGCTCACCTCCCTGACCGTGACGGGGAATGGCGTCGGCCCGTCCTGCATCGTGACGCTGTCGGGGTTGGCGACCAGGTTGGCGTACCACTTGGGATTCTCGGGGCGACCGCCGACAGATGCAACGAGTGCATAGGAACCTTCGTGCTCGACTCGCATCAACGCGATCTTGCGGACGTTGCCGGTGGTCTTGCCGATCATTGTCACAAGGATCACGGGTATGCCTGTGTCTCTCAGCGTGTTGCCTTCGGTGCCGTTGCTGCGCTCGTACAGCGCAACCTGATCGGCAACCCAGTCCCAGGTGCTGGGAACGTACGGAGCCGTCAGATCGCTTGAAGGGTTAGGTGGGCCGCTGTTGTCGTCGCTGTCCATCCACCGAGCGTATCGGGGTGCTCAACCGGAAACCCGTAGCGCAACACGCAACACCCTGATGCGCAACACGCAAACGGGTTTCGGCTCACGTTTCAGGCTGCTTTTCGGGCCTGCGTGTTGCGCGTTCCGGTTTGCGTGTTGCGCCGTGCCTGCTCGAAGCGTCGTTCGAACGCTGCTCGTGCCCGGGCGGGGTGATGTTCGAGCTGATTCGGAGTGAAACTCATCCACGAGAACCCGAGCAGGTCGTAGGTGGTTTCGCGGGCGTGGTCTTGTTCGAATCGGTCCTGATGAAACTCGCGGCTGTCAACCTCAAGAAGCAACCCGTCGGATGGGACCAGCAGCTGCGGCCGCCAGATGCGTGCACGACCTTGGTCGAACGGGACCACCAGGTCGACCCTGTGCTTCACCCTTCCGCGTTCGTGAATCGGCACTTGCCTCCAACAGCAATACTCCCAGTCGCGCAACCACTGGATCTGGCGAGTCTCGGCGAAGCTTTC
>JAYSSK010000105.1:0-4266 GCA_043720595.1 Acidimicrobiia bacterium | reverse complement strand
TTCTGGTGTACTTGCGCGGAACCGACGGTTTCGGAACCGGGCTCAGCCATAGTCTGCGCACTTACTCTCCCGGTCTTGCGCAGAGTTCTATCGAATCGATCAAGGCGAGCGAGATCGACCGTCCGCCCTCGGACTCTCGTGAGTACGGCATCGGCGCGCAAATCATCTCCGACCTAGGTGTTCGGCAGCTACGACTGATGACGAACAATCCCGCCAAGTACGGTGGGCTCGCTGCTTACGGCTTGTCCATCGTGGAACGGGTCGGCCTGCAGATTCCCGCCTCGCCAGACAATGTGGAACACCTGCGGGCCAAGGAACGGATGGGCCACGACCTCAACGTCCCCGAGCAGCTGTAGCCACCGCTCGCTGACCGCACGGCGCCGGACGGAACGGCGCTCAGCGATCAGCTTGACAGAAATCAATATTGATCGTCCGCCCGTGCAACGACGAGACTCACTTGCATGCACACGGAGAACGTCGATCCTTTTACTGCGGCCTTCGTCGACGCGGCGACCGTATTCGCCGAAACCTGTCGAACAGTCGAGCCCGAGCAGTGGGAGGCCCACGGTCTGGGCGAGTGGACCGTCCGGTCGCTGGTCGGCCATACCGGTCGGGCCATCACATTGGTCAGCGAGTACGCCAGCGCCGACGCGTCGAGCCACGAGATGCTCGACGCACTCGGTTACTACCAAGCGGCGTTGTCGGGCCATGGCGTACACAGTTCGGTTGCCCAACGCGGACGAGACGCTGGTACCGCGCTTGGCCCCGACCCTGCAGAGGCCATCAATACCCGGGTTCGGCAACTCACGGGGATGTTGTCCGACCCATCAACTCGGCCACAGAGTTTCATTACCCCGATGGGCCGTGTGCGCTTCGATGAATACCTGCGCACCCGCGTGCTCGAACTGGTTGCGCACGGCGACGACCTCGCCCGAGCTATCGGAACAGCAGATTTGCCCGTGCAACCGAACACCCGCCGCATCGTGTTAGGGCTCATCGCCGACCTGGTCTTGGCCCGTGGTGACGGCGCACTGTTGACCGCAGCACTACTTGGTCGCGCTCCCCTGCCCGCCGACTACTCGCTGTTCTGACCCCTAGCTGAGTGTGGCCTTGACCAGCGCCACGGTTCCTGACAGGAACAACATGGCAAGTACCACTCGCCGGAAACGGTTGGGGTTGAGTCTGGCAAACACCTTCTCGCCGAACACCCGCCCGAAGACCGTGGGGACCAGCGCGACGGCGCTCAACAACAGCGTGCGGCGGGTGATCTTGCCCGACGCGGCGAACAACGGAATCAGCACGAAGTTGCCAGCGGCGAAAGCCACCTGCAGGTTGGCCCGAAACGCCCGCGGCGAAGCGTCCTGCGCAGCCATCGCGATCACGAGAGGCGGACCGTTGGTGCCAGTTGTGGCTGCCAGCATGCCGCTCATCAGTCCTGCAGCGCTGTTCACGGCCGCTGTGTGGGTCGTGTGGAACCTGAACCCCGTCGCAATAGCAATCGCAGCAATGATCACCGCGATGCCGACGCCGAAGCGCATGGCTTTGTCGCTGACGCTGTTGGCGACAACCATGCCGACACCGATACCGATGAACGATGCCGGGATCACCGCACGTAGCACTGCGTGATCGGCATCGGCGCGGTACTGCCACGCCATCACCATGGACAACACACAACCAGCGAACGTCTGGATGACCACGGCATCCGTCGAGCTGACAACTAATCCCGCGAGCGGGATCGAGATCAGCGCGAACCCGAACCCGCTGAGCGCCTGGGCGAACGACCCCAAGGCGAACGAGAAGCAGATCCACAGCGCTGCGCCCAGCGTGATTGATGCTGTTGAGACGGCCAGGATCATGCAGCTGACCCCGAAGAGCGAGGCGCCGTCCTTCGCGACGTCATTCTGCGGCTTCGGCGAGCGCCTCTGAAAGCGCCGGGTGCACCAACATCGACTCGGCGATGTCTGACACCTTGAGACCAGCGGTGACTGCGAGTGCGATCACACTGATGAGTTCTGCTGCGTGGCGACCGACGATGGACCCGCCCAGCACGACGCCGGTCAGCGGGTCGGAGAGGATCTTGATGAATCCCCGCGGATCGTTGTTGATCAGCGCCTTCGGGTTCGACGAGAAGGGCACCTTGGTGACCCGGATCTTGCGACCCGACGAGAACGCGTCGGCTTCGGCCAGACCCACGTCGGCAATTTCTGGCTCGGTAAAGATGGCCGACGCGGCCTTGTCGTAATCCAGATGGCGATGCTGGCGGGTGTGAAGCCCCATCACGTGTTCTGCCACTTTGCGGCCCTGCATCGAGGCAACCGACGCAAGCGGCAGCTTGCCCGACACGTCGCCAGCAGCGTAGATGTGGTCGACGTTCGTGACGCAGTGCTGGTTGATGAGCACGTACCCGCTCTTGTCGACCTCGACCCCCGCGGACTCCAGGTTGAGCCCGTCTGAGTTGGCGATGGAACCAATAGCGAGGACAGCGTGCGATGCGTTGACCACGCGACCGTCGTCGCAGCGGACCACCACACCACCGGTTGCTGGATCGCGTTCGATAGCCGTGGCTCGTGCCCCCTTCAGCAGGTTGACACCACGACGTAAGAAATCGTCTTCGAGAACGGCCGCAACTTCTGGGTCCTTCTGAGGCAAAACCTGTTGGCGGCTGACCACCAATGTGACCTTGGAGCCGAGCGACGAGAACATGTGCACAAACTCCACGCCTGTGACGCCCGAGCCGACCACCACCAGGTGCGACGGGATCTCTTTCGGCGGGTAGCAGTCCCGCGTGGTGAGAATGCGATCGTCGGTCTCGACCCAGTCAGGAATGCGCGGTCGTGAGCCGGTGGAGATGAGTACCGCGTCGGCATGCAACGTCTCGGTCTTTCCGTCGGCGGCGGTCACGGCGATGGAGGTCGGCCCGGTGAACGACGCTGAACCGTTGATGATGCGAATGCCCTGGCTCTGCAGTTGTGACGTGTACCCCTGACCGAGGCGACCGGTGATGCGGTCGATGCGTTCCTTCAGCCCGTCACGGTCGATTTCGGGTATCACATCCTCCAGGCCCATTCCTTCGAGACGGCGTGCAAACGACATGGCACCACCGGTTGCGATCATCGTCTTCGACGGGATGCAGTCCCAGAGGTTTGCGGCACCACCGACGACATCTCGTTCGACGACCACCACTTCGGCCCCGAGACGGGCGGCATGGGTGGCCGCCTGATGGCCAGCGGGGCCACCTCCGATGATTACAAAACGCACTGCCATCCCCTCATCCTAAGGGCGCTTGAACTTACGCCTGTGAGAACACTTCGGCGCACAGCCGGACTGACCTGAATTCACCCGCCCCCGCCTTCACAGCGGCTCGGCGAGTCCGTTCAGCCGACGCACCGACACGCCATCGCGGACGACCACCTCGCCATTCACCACAACGTGGTGCACGTCGGCCGCTGTTGCAGCAAGCACCGCGGCGCTTGGCAGCAAGTCTGCCGCCATTCCCCGCATGCGGTCGGTAGTGAGGTCCACGCTGATGAAATCGGCCAGGCAGCCCTGTTCGATGGCACCGCCCCGTTCCCACCCGAGGCAGCTATATCCGTTCACAGAGCCTGCGTGCAATAGCGACGCCGGCGTATGGGTGCCGCGTCGACCGGATACCAGGCGCTGGTGCATCTCGATGGCTCGCATCTCCTCGAACGGGTCGATGACGGCCTGGCTGTCAGAGCCGATGCAGAGGGCGGCACCGGCTGCTTCAAGCTCACCGGTGCGCGCTACACCGTCGGCGAGGACACGTTCCGTAGTTGGGCAGCATGAGATGTATGACCGAGCGGAACCATATGCGTGCACATCATCATCTGTGAGATGAGTGGCGTGCACTGCGCAGAATGGCGAGCGGAGATCGTTGGCCCCGGCTCGCATCAGCAAAGCGGTAGGAGTTTCGTCGTGATGGCGCAACGACTGGCGGTTCTCTTCGGGCTGTTCTGATACGTGTGCATGCAAGGGGAGGCACCGCGTCTTGGCCCACCGGACCACCAGCTCAGCGGCCTCAGGCGACACCGCCCGCACAGAGTGAATTGCTCCGCCCAAGCGGACCGTCGAGCGGCCACGCAGGGTTCTGGCCAGCCCTTCGACACGTGCTTCCCACGCCGGGGCAGACCCGTCGCTGAACCGTCGTTGTTGCTCGGTCACCTTGGTCGCCCCGAAACCAGCTCGCAGGTAGCACGTGTCCAGCAACGTAATCCGGATTCCGGCTGATTGCGCTGCTTCGACAAC
>JAYSSK010000104.1:0-1773 GCA_043720595.1 Acidimicrobiia bacterium | reverse complement strand
TGTTGTCCCCAACCCGTGCCCAACTCGCTGCGTCCCCGTTTCTTGCGGCATGTCGGGGCGATCAACCCTCAAGAACCCCGGTGTGGTTCATGCGCCAGGCTGGGCGAAGCCTGCCGGAATACAGGGAAATTCGAGAGCGTGTCGGCTTTCAAGAAATGATCACGACCCCAGAACTAGCAGCGGAGGTCACGCTCCAACCTGTACGACGTCACGACGTCGACGCAGCGGTGTTCTTCTCCGACATCATCACGCCCGTGCAGGCGGTGGTTGATGGGGTCAGCGTCGAGACCGGCAAAGGCCCAGTGATCGAGAAGCCGTTCCGGTCGATACACGATGTGGCACGGCTTCGCCCGCTCGATCCTGCCACCGATGTCCCGTACGTCGCCGACGCAATCGGTCTTGTTTGCGCCGAGCTGGACCCGCTTGGCATACCCGTCATTGGATTCGCTGGCGCTCCGTTCACACTTGCCACCTATCTCATCGAAGGCGGGAAGTCCAAAGAGTTCGCCCACACCAAAACCTTGATGTACGGCGAAACAGCTGTGTTCGACGCGTTGATGGAACGTTTGACCGACTACGCAATTGCGTCGTTGACCGCACAAGTGCACGCCGGTGCAGCTGCAGTTCAGCTCTTCGACAGTTGGGCAGGCATTTTGAACGAGGCTGACTACCGGCGGTTTGTGCTGCCGCACTCATCACGAGTTTTTCACGAGCTGTCTGGCCTCGGCACACCAATGATCCACTTTGGTGTCGGAACCGGCGAACTCCTGTCCGCGATGGCTGACGCAGGCCCAACCATCGTTGGGGTCGATTGGCGGGTCACCATCACCGATGCTCGACACCGCGTCCCAAAGCCACTTGGGTTGCAGGGCAACCTCGATCCGGTCATCCTGCTCGCACCATGGCCGGTGATCGAGGAGCGCGTTCGCTCGCTCGTCGCCGAAGGGCAAGAGATCGGGCCGTCGTGGATCTGCAACATCGGCCACGGAGTACTTCCGGAAACCGACCCGACCGTCATCACGCGGGTTGTCGAACTCATTCATTCGCTCTAGATCTACGTCGAGACTCGGGAACCATATGGAACACGTCGACGTTGCGATAATTGGAGGGGGTATCGCCGGCCTCACTGCGGCATACCGAATCTCGCAGTCGGTTCCCGAAGCCAAGCTGGTGCTGTTCGAATCTGCTCCGATGGTTGGCGGTCGGCTGGGGTCGGCACGGGTCGCCGGAAGAGTGGTCGATACCGCTGCAGACGCGTTCCTTGCGCGCGTCGAGGGCGCTGTCGATCTTGCGACCGAACTGGGCCTCGGCAACGACTTGGTCGCCCCGGCAACCGGCCAGGCGGCAGTCGTCGTACATGGCGCGTTGCGACTCTTGCCCGGCGGGCTGGTCCTCGGTATTCCAACCGACCTTGATGCACTTGCCGCAAGCAACATCTTGTCGGCCGAAGGATTGCGCCAAGCCACACTCGACCTCACCACGGACCGCCCTTATCCACGCAACGCCGACCGGAGCGTCGCCGAGGCAATCGGGTCCCACTTGGGCTACGAAGTTGTGCAACGGCTGGTGGACCCGCTACTCGGTGGAATCTCTGCAGCCAATAGTGACCAACTCTCACTCAATGCCGTGTCTCCGCTCATTGCAGCAGCAGCCCGACAACCGCGGCTGATGGCTGCGCTGGTGGAGCAACAGGCAAGCGCAACCCGAGGACAGATCGGCGTCACTGAGCAGCGGCCAGTTTTTCTTGCTCCCCGAGGCGGCGTTCACCAACTG
>JAYSSK010000103.1:0-4286 GCA_043720595.1 Acidimicrobiia bacterium | reverse complement strand
ATCGATACGTCAGCGACGGAGTTGGCACAAACACCGGAACGATCTATCGCTACTCGTGTAGGTCCGGTCAATCCGCATCGGCTCTCAAGCTCACACCGAAATTGCGTGATCTGTCGTCAGCTGCACTGGCACCGGCACCGGCGCGAATCACACTCATCCCGACAACGATGGCAAGTGGTGCCGCTGGCACCAAGGGTCTACAGTTCGAAGTGTTTGTTCTTGACGAGTTCGGCGTCCAGCGAGAACTGCTCAGCCTCGACGCAACCACCTCGAATGTTGCGGGAATATTGCCACCGATTTCAGGGGGTGGTGGCAGCACTAACCTACCGCCGTTTGCGAACCCGGGAACGACCTCGGCTGTGGCAGGTTCGTTGACCACCTACGAGTTGCCGGCATACGATCCTGAGGGCGCAATTCTCACCACCACATTCACCGGTGTTCCTTTGAATTGGGTCGTGCCACCGTCGTCGAGCGCGACGGCAAGCATCACGCCGGATCCGACCGCCGTCGGAACCTACGTCATGAACTACATCGTGACTGACCCGATTGCTCCGAACGCCACCGCCACGAACACTTTGACCGTCACCGTCAGTCAGCCAGTCGTCAACCAGCCACCGATCGCTAACTCGGTCTCACGGAATGCGAGTGCTGGCGACCCCGTAACCGTGAGGCTCCCCGCATCAGACCCGGAAGCTGGTGTTCTGACGATCGTGTCCGTCACTGGTTTACCAAACAACTGGACTGGGCCAACCTTTTCAGGTCTCGACGTAATGCTCACGCCCCACTCGGGCGCGGCCGGTACGTACACGTTTCCTTACACCGTGCGCGACCCCGCAGGCGCGACTGCGAGTTCGACACTGACGATCAACATCTGCAGCGCAACGATTCAGTCTGTCATCCCCTCATCCGTGGTCGTCAATCCGAACGGCTCACTTGCAACGCTGGTCACCGTAACAATAAGTCACAACGGTTTTTGTGATCCACTCGTACTTGGGTTCTTGCCGAGTGCGTCGCAAGCCGTTGAGAGTCCAGAGCCCTTCAACGGCGGCACCAGCGTGGAGCTCGGAGCGACCGAATACGTCTGGACAGTCCCATCCGGATCTGGCAATGCGGTTAAGAAGCGAGCGGTTACCCTGAACTTGCGCCAGCGTGCAAATGGCCCGATTGAAGACACGGATAGTCTTGAAACGAAGGACAGATGAACGACCTGAGGCCACAACCGCGAGACCATCAAGACCAGGGGTCGATCCTGCCGATTGTTCTCGTACTTTCCGTCGTCATGGCCCTCGTCGTCGTTGGGCTTGCGACCTACGCGTCCGCCACGCTTCGATTCGGTCAGGTCGTTGAGGCCTCCGCTGACAGGCTCGCGTCAGCGAACGGGGCGATGGACAATGCACTGGAAGATCTCGCTCGTGGAACGTCGCCTTGCACCCTATTCGCACTGGGCGGGAACGCTGGCGGGCTGACCTATCCGCTTGGCGACACGATCAATGGAATCACGCCGACGGTCAACTGCGAGTCGGTTGCCGGTGATGTAAACGCCGTGGACGCATTTGCGGTGATTATGACTGGTGCTGCCACCGATCAGACTGGCATCGCGACCGGCCGGACGGGTCCGCTTCTGACGATCACGAATGGTGGAATGTCGGCCAACGCAGAAAAGATCTTCGAGGGGCCGGTCTATCTCGGCAGCACGCCCAGAGCCACGATGCCGAACCAAACGCTCGATTTCAGCGCCACGCTCACGATCAAAAATGGTGACCTCTGGTACTCAAACTCAACGTGCCCTGCGAGCAACGTGGATTTGCCCGCACGACTCACAATTTCGCCCGCCGGCTACACAACCAAGTGCCGAACGGAGGATTGGTTGACGCTGTTCAGCAATCGTAAGCCACCGGAACCAGCAGTTACGAACGGGATCGCCTTTCCCGTTCGTAGTTCAACTGCACCGGCTCAGGATTCCCTTGGATGCTACGTGTGGCCAGCCGGGCGGTACGACATCCCTCCCAGTCTTGCTAACAACAGCTACAACTACTTCCAGTCCGGCGACTACTACTTCGCCAACACTGGCACCTGGTCGATCCAGAACGCGTTCGTGTTGATGGGTTGGCCCGGAAGCACCGGACCAAGTATCGACGGCACAGACCCGCAGGACACCTTCTCCAACAATGTCTGCAGGAACGCATGGGCGGAGTCGAACCATGCCGGCTCGACGATCTATCTGGGCGGCAACAGTGCGATCGAGGTTCGAGGCGGGTCAACGCTTGAGGTCTCCGGTAAGGATCATGGCGGTTACAACGTAGGGATCCAGGCATTGGAGACCGTCGGCGTTGCGAGCACGATTCGCGGTGACTCCGACATCGTGCTCACCGAGTCCGGCGGCAACAAGCAACTCTCGGTCCAGGGTCTGGTCTGGGCCCCCTACGCCGCGTTCGAGTTTGACCTAATCGCCAACGAGGCTGTGGCTGCCCTCACAGGCGGAGCCGTCGTCAGCGAGCTCAGCGCAGGGGCATCTGCAAACGCGAATAACTTCGTAATTAGAGTCGATACGCAGCCGACCGTGACGCAGTTCGTGGTCACCGCAACGGCGACGAATTCGGGGACTACCAAGGTGAGGACCCTGCTGGACTACCGCACCGATCGAAAGTACGCGATCCTCAGTCGCCGCGTGCAGAACCTGACAGCCGAGTAGGTTCACCCACTCGACATAGATTCGTCGAGTGGCAGCGAGCAGACCGACAACAGGACCGCTACAAGTGGACCCTCCCAGCTGGTCCCATTACTGGCGAAACAGCGGTCCCATCCACCTGGCGGAACTCACCTCAAAGTGGTCCCATCCACCTGGCGGGCGATCGCCAGCACAGCCGTGATGACGACAATCGACCCTCGCCGGCATCACGAACTTCCAATTCCCGAGCAACGCCGGTCCCTACTCCCGGAAAGTTTCCATCAACCAGAGTGCGCCACGCGAACAGTCGGGTGCGCAGAGCGTTCGATAACGCAGCTATTGCCGCGGAGCGCGAGAAACCGCGTGACACGTAGCGTGGTCAGGGGTACTGTTAACCACAGCGTGTGGCGGACACGACATTTCCCGGTCAGTTTGCCGACAGCTGTGAAGACCACGACAGCAGGTGTCAAGGTGAACGAAAACTTAATCAAGGCGAACGATCGGATCGACCAGGGTTCGTCGCGCCGCGACCGCGGTACAACCTTCCTCGAAGTCCTCGTCGCCACGGTGCTCCTTGGGCTGGTTGGGGTGGCCACCATGACAGCTCTCAGCGTCTCCATTCAAGGATCGGATCAGCACAAGTCGAAAGTTGGCGCGCTTGCTGAACTCGAAGGAGCAGGCGCCTACTTGGCACGTGAGTCGAACACTACCAACTGCACCACTTCGCCCAATATCTCAGTGTATGAAACGATCCTTGCGAGCCGTCCCGGCACGCGGAACGACGGCGTCACGGTGAGGGTCGATGCGGTCGATTGCACCTCAGGCTTGCCGGTGGTCTCATTGACGGCCAAGCACGTTAAAGGCAACGCCACCGAGTCGCTGGACGTCACGGTTGGCGGCATCTCCGTCGTCAAGAACGGGAACGGTTCCGGTGGTCTCGGTGGGCCGGGCGCGGGTTCGTGCACGTGGCTCACCGCTAGTGCAACACCCGTATCAGTCAACAAGCAAGGCAGCAAGCTCCGTGAGTCCGTGACGATCAGACTCGCCTATACCAACAACTGTTCGTTGGCAGCAGCGTCAGCGCGCGTGTACCAAACAGCGCCGACCCCGAAGTCGATCACGTTGAGCATGACGAATACCGGATCTTCGATCTTTGAAGCGACGCTCGCCAAAGATGCAGTCAACTGGGATAAGGGAGACGTCTTCGTCACGATCACCACCGTTGGGCCACCGGGAACGTTTACCACGAGCTTCAAGGTGACCTGATGAGAACCAGGCCCGAACTCGACCATGACACCGACGAGGGCTTCACGCTCGTCGAGATGATCGTCGTGATCGCAATCGTGGGGCTGATCATGGGGACGCTCGTCCTCACCGTCACGACGTTCCTTCGAAACGAAGGATCCGTGTCCGCCCGCATCACCGAGACACGTGATCTCCAGAACCTGACGAACTTCCTACCTCGCGACGTCGCGTCCGCACGCTCGATTTCCCAGATTCCCGCGACTCCTGCCGACGGTTGCGGTTCAGGCGGAACTCCCGTGTTACACATGGAATGGGCCGAAGAATGGCGGGGCACCCTCTATTCACAGCGCGTGACCTACCGCGAGTTCACCAC
>JAYSSK010000102.1:0-4313 GCA_043720595.1 Acidimicrobiia bacterium | reverse complement strand
GCAATGTAGCCGCGCAGGTTGTCTGCCACGTTGCTCGGGTCGTCGAGCAGGCGGCGCATGTCGAGCTTCGAGGTGTTGAAGAACGACTGGCCGGCAGCCTTTCGCAAGATCGGCTCACGGTCACCGTGGCGGCCGTGTTCGGCGAGGACCTTCGCCTTGGTCGGCTCCAGCACGCAATCGAGGCGGCGCAGCACAACGAGCGGCAAGATCACCTTGCCGTACTCGGACTGCTTGTAGTCACCCCGCAGCAGGTCGGCTACCGACCAGATGAACGCCCCGTGGTTCTTGATCGCCGCCTCAGCCACGCGCTGCCACCCTCGTCGATCCGGGCAGTGGGATGGTGTACGGGCACATGATCATTCGGGCAGGGTCCTTCTTGCTCCAGGCCGCTGGAACAACCGGCGACCAACCGCCACCTTATTCCAGTCGGGGCCACTCTGCTGGACTTTCTCACCGCCCGGTCGACCTGGCTGAGGGCACACGAACGCGCAAAATCGGCGAGCGATGTCGGCGCGATCACGCGACGAAAGGACCTCGCCTTTAGCGCGCGCAGTTGAGTTCGCGACACCAAACGACTCAGGTTGCTGCCATCGTGCTTGGATGGAGCTGACCCACGACGCTGGTGACGAAGCAGTCCAGGGCGTGGCATCCGCGCCCGGAGCAGTTCCCGTCTTACGCTCATTACGCTCCATCGGTCACGGTCTCCGTACGCATCGGCAAACTTGCTATGGCGCTGCGTCTTCGACTTGCACGAGCCAGGCATCAAAGTGTGGACAGGCCGTCCTAATCAAGGGCAGGCCGATGTCAGCAAGAATCGTCGGTCCGTCCGATGTCTTCAGATAGCCGGGCCGATGCCTCATGATTCGCTTTGACGGTGAAGTGTTGGGTCCGTCGTCGACCAACTCAGGCTCGGAGCACTGTGCGAGGTCGGCCTGCATGGAGGTCACCACATCGTGATCGTTGAAGTGTGCGCCTACGGCATCGGGGTCCGCGTACAAGAGCGCTTCTAGTTCGTGCAAAACAATGTGGGGAAGGAAGTTCGCACGGTCGATCGCTTTCGATACTTCACCTTCGACGTGGGCTACGCGACGTCGAGCATCCCATCCGGCTCCGAGGCTGCTGACACCAGGGACATCACTGGGTAAGGCGTAGAAGTCAATCAACGTCGTGATGAGAGCACCGCCGTCATGCACGAGCAGCCGAATGTCCTTCCGGAGCTGCTGCCAGCTCAGGAGTCCGCCGCGGAACTTCGCTCCCCCAGCGGTGCGCTTAGTCTCTACGACGGTCACCGATACATCATGAAAGCCGAGAGAGTAGAGGTGCGGGAGGAGCATACGGTTCGCAAACGTCTCCTCGGTCTGGCCCTCAACGAGGAGGCGGCAACGGTCCATCAGCGCTGAACTGGCCGCCCGCCCATCAGGTTCTTCTCCCAGAGCTCGCCGAGTCCGTACTCGCCGAGCCAAGCCTCAAGCGCACGGAGGTCAGGGCGAGTCAGCGTTGTCGCACCATCAATCTGTTCTGCGATCAACACGTCACTGATGTCGAGCCGGTTAAGGAGTGTGACGGACTGAGTCGACACAATGATCTGTTCACTGCACGCCTCCAGCATCTCAGCGACAAGGTTGATGGCGTAAGGATGTAAGCCGAGCTCTGGCTCGTCGAGGAGGATCAAGGATGGAGGGCTTGGCTGGAGAAGGAGGGTCGCGATGCAAATGAACCGAAGCGTCCCGTCCGAGAGTGCGTTTGGACCGAAGTACGACGTCGACGATCGCTGTCTCCATTCGAGCTGAATGCGATCAGCGTTGAGCCGGTCGGGCCGAAGCTGAAAATCATCAAAGAACGGCGCAACGTTCCGGACGGCATCGACAATGCGATCGTAGGAGCTTCGGTCGGTTTCTTGGAGGCGATAGAGAAAGGCCGCTAGGTTGCTTGCGTCGTTTCGTAGAACGTCGTTGTCGTTGATGTCCCCCTTCCGCTTCACAGGGGCACTCCGGCTCGTGTCGTGAAAATGGTAGACAAACCACGGTGTCATGCGGAGGAGGACCCATTGAGCGACCGCCTTCGAGCTAGTTGGCAACCGCGATTCGCGATGACCGGCACCCAGGTGCTCCGTGTATGGAGCCTTGTACCTCGCGTTGTCATGGAACCACGGAATCTCGTGCTCGAAGATGAGCGAGTCACCGTCCGTCGGAATTAGTGCGATCTCGTATCCGTTCGCTGCGAACGCAGCCTTGATCACTATTCGGTCCGCAGGACGGCTGGTGGAATGCAGCAGTGTTGAGGCACCGCCAGAGCGACCGACGGACAGCTCAAGCTCGCCTCGGATGATCTCGCCCAGAAGCTCGAAGACTTGGATGAAGTTGGATTTGCCAGCGCCGTTCGGTCCAACGAGGAGCGAAAGCCGCCCGAGACTGAGCTCGATCGAGTCGAAGGACTTGAAGCCCTCGATGGTGATTCGATCAAGCATGGGAATGACGCTACTCGGCTTGCTGTCGATGGGAAGACTGGGCACGGCGCTCCTCGCGGGATGGTGGAAGATCACGAGGGCACTGAAGCCGAGTCCGGCTCAGCCGGCGGTGATGATCGTGCGATGGAACGCAGGAACCTCAAGCCTATGTCACGTGTCGTGTCCGGCGCTGGGTGCACATCATTTGGTCGACGCCTCGTTGAAGTACACGCACCGGCCGAGCAAGGCAGCCGCGAAGGCTTGGAACGAGAGCGCCTCGTTTGAATACGTGGTGATACCGGTGGAAAGGTCCAGAAGGATCAGGCAAGCGGCGTCGAGCGTGCGCTCCTTGACCATCCGATCCAACGTGGCGGCAAAGGCTTGACCGGCGGGTGCCAACTTCCGGTCGTGCTGAACAATCTCGTCAGAGATGGTGACGTCGACGGCAAGCAGGAAACCCAGCCATGGCCGGGGCGGAGCTGGGTGTGGTGCCTGCGTCACACTTCGCCAACAATCCATCGCCTTGGCGAGCACGCTGTCGAACCGGTCCACCACGGCGCTGACCTGGTCGGGTTCGGACACGACGTCTATGTCGATGAGAGCGACCGAGCGCCCACCAACCTGGACCCCGACATCCCACGATCGGCGGGACAGAGTCGGGTGCGCAGTTCTGCCCGTCTCGGTGAGGACATGGGCAGTGAGTCCCGAATCACTGACGATCCTGTCGGTGACGCGAGCCAGCCAACTCGCCCCGCGATCGTCCTGATTGTTCGGATACCTCAGTTGCGCAAGGTGGTCCGTGTAGTCGATCAGTTCGAGTGCCATAGCAGCCATCGTCGCGCGGGGCTGTGACAGTTGATCCTCGATTGCCCGCTACAGCTCGATTCCCATGCCACGTGACAACGACGGAGTTTCTATCCGCCGACTAACGGGCGCGATTCGAACGCCCCGATCAATCCCAGCGAGCGCAAGTCGTTAATCAGACCCTTCAGAGGGGCGTCCGACCGGTATCGATCCGGCAGACTGCAAGGATGGAGAGAGGTTGGCGGTCTGGCTGCGGGGCGAATGGCGCTTGCCAGCACCGCGTCAGCTTGGCCGCGTGTCCATGAGCGATTTCGACGAGCCGGCCATCCAAGTCCCAGGTGCAGGCGGATCCGCCAGTAACGGAACCGACACTGCGACGCGAACTTCTCGTCGACAACGGTTGAGGAACAAGGAACCCCGCCCGAAGTCCACGTGGGCAGCAATCGCAACTGTGCCAATCGTTGCCTGCGCAGCAGGTGTTGGCTACCTGACCTGGCGCTCCTCGTCCGAACTTCCTCCACCAGTCGTCGCTGCCGCATCTGATCCGCGGCTCGACACCCTCAGTGATTTCGGCTGTGGCGAGAATCCATCCGCGTTGGTCACATACTTCGTTCCTCAGTTGAGGGGGTCGGCCAACGACGACGACTTCAACCTCAGCGCTCAGGCGACGGCGCTTGCACTACTGATCGAGGGTGGCCTGCCCGCCGACTTCATCGAGATATTTCAAGGGCCGAGAGCGTTCCAACCGCAAGCGCTTCGGACGATCGGCTGCACGATTCCGGCCGACAACAACTCGTGGCTGTCGCTGTATCTGGATTTTGACGTAACGCTAATTACCCCCGAGTACGTAAGCGCACTCTTCAAGTCGGGCAGCTACGGCTTTATGGGTCACGAGTACGGCAAGGTTGAGGGATTCGTGTACGACGTCGAGGCGGGACGTCAGTTGGGCGTGGACGATCTATTTGGGCTCTTGTGACTGATCCGTGGGTGGCTTTGTAAGACCATCCGCGGTTGCACCCCGTTCCCTTTCTACGTTTCTGAGCTTCTTGAAGGTCCAGAACGT
>JAYSSK010000101.1:0-11637 GCA_043720595.1 Acidimicrobiia bacterium | reverse complement strand
GGTTGAATACCGGAATATCGAAGCGCTCCAATGATCGCTTCATGATGGCGAAGTTGATGCCCCACGTGCTCACAACCGCAAGGCAAGCAAGGTCGGCGAGACGGGCTGTACGGGGACTATCCACTCGGTCAGTCTGCACACAGATCAACAGCGGCGCTGGCGGATTTCGGTCCTTCGCGTCGAGTCAGCGAAGTGGGCCAAGGATCGCATCGGTGGATTCACCGAGCGCTTCCACTGGACGGCCGGTCTCCACCCAGCCGCTGAATCCAACCGGCGACGCTGCAAGCCGGTATGGCTCGCCGCCTGCTGCGGTCCCAGGCATCGTGACCCAAGCTCCCGCCGCATCGATCTGCGGGTCCGCAAGCGCGTCGGCCAACGTGTTCAGCGGCGCGAACCACACGTCGTGCTCGTCAAAACGCTCAACCCAATCGGCGTACGGTCGAGCAGCAAACACCAGGTCCAGGATTGCGATCAGGGCTTCACAGTGTTCCGCACGTGTGGAGGCGCGGGCGAAACGCGGGTCATCGTGGAGATCTGCGCGGTCGATGGCGGCTACGAGACCCGGCCAGTGGCGATCTTGCTCCAAGCCCAGCAGCCAGAACGCTTTGCCATCAGACGCCCGGTACGAGTTGATGAGCGGGGTCGGGTTGAGCGTGCGCGGCCGCGTCCGGCTGATGCGACCAAAGTAAGCACGCGTAGCAAGATCCCATCCGTTGACGTATACACCCGTTCGCAGCAACGACGTGTGGACCAGTCGGCCCTCGCCGGTGCGCTCTCGGTTGAATAGCGCCGCACAAATGCCAGACGTGATGGACATCGCTGTTGTGTGATCTCCCGTGCCAGAACGTGACCCAGGCGGAAGTTCGGTGGGCGGAACCAACGAGTGGGCGATCGATGACCGAGCCCAGAACGCACCGATGTCGTATCCGGCCCGGTTGCGATCGTCGCCTTCCAGCCCGTACCCGGTGACCGACGCGTAGATCAGTCGAGGATGCTTCGTCATAACGGTGCCGTGGTCGAGACCTAGCCGCTCAAGTGCGTCGGGCCGCAGGTTGGTGAGGAAGACGTCGGCCGTCTGCAGCAACAGGTGGAGGTCTGCTCGACCTTCATCTGCGCGCAGATCAATCATGACGCAGCGTTTGCCACGGTTGTCCAGGTCGTACGGAGGCACGGCGGTGATCCCGTCGATGCCGACGCTGCCGAACAAGTTGCGCATCGGGTCGCCGGCCGGCCCTTCGACCTTAATGACCTCAGCGCCCCAGTCCGAAAGGATTCCTCCGGCACCGGGTCCTGCGACCCAGATCGCCAGCTCGACCACACGAATCCCGTTCAGCATGGGGCGACCCTACTGACCGGCACCGTGTGCACGAAATCGGGTTTGGGACCGATTTCGTGCACACGGTCGTGGAAGACTCGGCACCATGCAACCAACACGGCGTCTCGCCCTTGGCGGAGCCGTTGGCCCGGTGGCGTTCATTGGCGCATGGGCAACGCTTGGCGCAACCCGATCTGGTTACCGCCCAGTGCACGATGCCATCAGTCGGCTCGCAGAACGAGGCGCAGGGACCGCGCCAGCCATGTCGGCGGGGTTCATCGTGTTCGGCACAGCGGTGCCGATGGCCGCCGCTGTGTTCAGGAAACATGTATCCGGCCCGTCGTGGGTTCCGATGCTCGTAACGGGGTTGGCCACGTTGGGGGTGGCAGCCACGCCGCTGGAGACCAGCGCAACGGTCGACAAGCTGCACGGAGTATTTGCGGGAACCGGCTACGTGACGCTTGCAGCCATTCCGGTTGCGATGCTGCCGGCGTTGTCGTTGCGTTCGCACCGGGTTGCGGCCGTCACCGTCACTGCGTTGTCCGGTCTCAGCCTGGCTGCGACACTTGCCGGCCCCGCACACGGGTTCTTCCAACGAGCCGGGCTGACGGTTGGCGATGCGTGGCTGATCACTGCATCGCTCGGCTTGGGCGCTGGCATCGGTCCACTCCGCAACCTCAAGCAACGCAACTGGGCACGCGAGTAGCGGGCTGCATTTCCATGGCAGTATCCTCAGCTACTTCGCAGCCTCGGCGCTCCGTTTCGGAGCCAAGCTGCTGACGCGACGCCAGCGCCAGATGCCGCTGCCTTCCTCTCTGGGTTACCCGACCTTCCGACGGCCGAGTGCGGCCCGCTTAAGTTCACCTATCGCCAGGAGGCACCCATGCGGCCGTTCTCGTTCCGATCTTCGTTTCGCAATTCCGTTCCGATCCCATTCAACGTTCGAATTCCGTTCGTCGCCCAGAAGCCGATTCGCCCGGTGTTCGACGATCCGGGAGAGCGAGGAATTCTCGGCCCGGTGTTTACGCCACACCGCCGACCGATAACCGTGCACGTCAGCCAGTTGAAGGCACCCCTGATGTTCTGGGCACTTACTATCGCCATCGCCGTCGTCACTGCTCGCATCGTCGAGCGTGCGGCCGAGCCGTATCCGTCTGAGTGGGGGACGCTGGTCGATGTTGTGGTTGCGACCCAGCCACTGGCGGCCGGTTCACCGATTGAGGCATCATCGGTTGTTGTCCGCTCGATTCCGTCAGCGTTTGCCCCTGCACGGCCAGCGGCTCAAGCCGAGTTGGCGATTGGTCGCACCGCACTCGATGCTGTTGCCGTTGGAGGTGCGGTTGACCTGACCCGCACCGTTCCGGCCTCCACATCGGCGATTGTGGCGGCAGTCGGGCGTGGGCGCCGAGGCGTCGGGCTTCCTGCTGATGCCATCCCGCTGGGGCTACGGCCCGGTGATCACGTCGACGTGCTGGTTGCTTCCGACGGCGACGGTTCGCTGGTCGGCAGTGTGCGGAACGCGCAAGTGATTGTTCTCGACGATCGGGGTGCGTTGGTAGCGATGCCAACGGCCGATGCTGAACGCCTCGCTGCTGCGCGCGTGATCGGACGAGCAACGCTCACAGTTGTCGGGGGCTAGCGGGTCCTCGTTGCTTTCGTTTGCTTGGCCTTCTGCGCTTTAGCTTGTGTGGCTCGCTGTGCCTTTGCTTTCTGCGCTTCCATATGATCGCGAAGGCGAGCGCGTGTGATCTCCGCGATCAGCTTTAGCGGCATGGGCTTGTTCAACGAGAACTGCAACGTGCCCTTACCTGCGATGTGTGGTGTGATGCGCTTCAGAAACGCGTCACTGCCGCCAGGAATTGGGTACATCGAGATGTGCGACTTCCAGCCGGAATAGAACACCACCACGGTCCCGTCGACCGTGAAGGCAGGAATCGCGTAGCTGATGCGCTCTCCGGCATCGTCTGGCAACGCCGCACGAATCGTGGCGCGCACTGTTTCGAGAACCGCCTGCACCTCGGGTGGGAACGCTGCGATGTACTCCTCGACGGTCTCAGCTTTTGCCATGTACCGCAGTCTGTCGTCACTGCGAACAGTTTTCCTACACAACTCGGGGAATTCGGGGTCGAATTTGCCGCGTTTCAGCCGAGTTGTGCAGAAAATTGACCCGAGTTGCGCGTATGTGTGGCCCGAGTTGCGCGTATCGAGTGTGGAGCGGGAAGGTGTCAGGTAGCCGGAAGGATTGCAACCACCGAGCGGGCTCGGCCGGTGAGGTCTGCTTCGACACGTGCATCGAAACCGAGGTCAGTGCATCGCTGCGCGATGGGCTCTGTCTGGTGCGGTGACATCTCAAGGACCAGTGCCCCGCCCGGAGCCAGCCACAGCGGCGCCTGATCCACGATGTGCACTAGGTAGGCGTCCCCTGGCACTTGACCGGTGGAGTCACTGAACAACGCAACGTGCGGCTCGTAGCCGATGACTTCATGCGGCAGCACTTCTTCAGAAGCGACATACGGCGGGTTCGAGATCACCAGGTCGAGCGAACCCACCAGCTCTACGGGCAACGCGTGGAACCACGAACCCTCGTGCACCGACACCCGCCTAGCGGCCCGACCGAGGCCAGCCACGTTGGCCCGCGCCACGTCGAGCGCGTCGGGCGACACGTCAGCTAGCCACACCGAAGCGGTCGGAACCTCAACCGCAACCGATAGCCCGATGGCCCCTGACCCGCAGCCGAGATCTACCGCACGAACGGGACGACCGTAGGTACGCAGATGATCGATGCCGAACCCGGCAACCAGTTCCGTCTCTGGGCGTGGAATCAGCACACGGGAGTCGACGAACAATTCGAGCTGACGGAACATCCACCGACCCAGCACATATTGCAGTGGCTCGCCCGCGCATCGCCGGGCCAACAGCTGATCGAAGTGGGCAACCCCACGGGTGCTGACTGGGTCGGATCCGTTGATGATGAGTTCGGCTTGCGAGAACCCTGACACCCGTTCCACCAGCCACTTGGCCTCGTGAGCACGGTCACCACCAAGATGCGTACTCAAAGCCGAAGCACCCTCGGAGACCAGCTCCCTCCACGTCACGGTGCTCATCGAACCTCAGATGCCTCGGAGTGTGGCTTACAGATCCGTTGTGGCCAGCTGGCGGGCGCGTTCGTCGGCGATGAGCGCGTCGACGATCTCATCGAGGTCTCCCAGCAACACACGGTCAAGCTTGTAGAGCGTGAGCCCGATGCGATGGTCGGTGACCCGGTTCTCTTTGTAGTTGTACGTACGAATCTTTTCGCCTCGCCCACCGCCACCGATCTGGCTCTTACGTAGGCCGGACTGCTCGGCTTCGTGGCGATCTTGTTCCAACTTCATCAGCCGGGACCGAAGCACAACCATGGCCTTGGCCTTGTTCTGCATCTGGCTGCGCTCGTCTTGCATGGAAACCACAACACCCGTTGGCAGGTGAGTGATGCGCACTGCAGAGTCTGTGGTGTTGACGTTCTGGCCACCGGCGGACGACGCCCGGTACGTGTCGATACGCAGATCGATGTCTTTGATGTCGACGTCGACCTCTTCTGCCTCGGGCAGCACGGTCACCGTGGCAGCAGAGGTGTGCACCCGGCCCTGGCTTTCGGTAGCTGGTACGCGTTGCACGCGATGTGGCCCGCCCTCGTGCTTGAGATGGGTCCACACCCCGTCGCCTGCAACGGAGAAGCTGACCTCGTTGAGGCCGCCCATCGGCGACGGGTCCGAGCCGAGCAACTGGAACCGCCAGCCCTTCCCCGAACAGAAGCGGCTGTACATCTCGAACAGATCTCTGGCCCACAGGTTGGACTCTTCACCGCCTTCGGCACCGCGGATTTCCACGATGACGTTGCGGTCGTTATTGGGGTCCCGCGGTAATAGGGCGAGCTTCAACTCCTCGTCGATCTCGGCCAGGCGCGTCTCGAACTGGTCAGCCTCGGCACGCATCGTGTCTCGGTCGGCACCCTCGGACTCGTGAGCCATTTCGCGGGCCGTATCAAGGTCGCTTTGAGTTGCGGCCCGTTCGCGGATCTTCTCGACGATAGGTTCCAGCTCTTTGAGCCGTCGGCCAACCTCGCGCAGCTTGACCTGGTCTGCCTGGACCGCTGGGTCTGACAACCGCATCACCACGAGTTCGTACTCGTTTTCGAGACCTGACAGCCGTTCCAGCACGGCTGTACACGCTACCGGGCCTTGACCGGCCCGCTGCCGCCCTAGTGAATCGGCTCACCACCTGGTCGGTTCGACATTGATTGCTCGTGACGAACTTCGTCGCGCAGACCACGCAGGCGCTCGCCCTCACGGTCGATTCGCCACGGTCCAACGCGCAACGTGAGATAGCACGCCGCCCCAACAGCGATCGGCAACCACAGTTGCGCGATGCGATAGGCACCAACCCCGTAGGTCACGTCGATCACGCGCATTCCGAAGATAGTGACCAGCAATGAGGGGTACATGAACTCGACGACACCCAACCCGCCCGGGGTGATGGGCACCACGGCCAACACGTTGACGATGCAGAACGACACGATGAGCGAATCGACGCGGATACGTCCGCCGAACGCATACAGAAACACGCCGAGCGAGGCGGCGTCGAGCATCCAGTTGAGGACCCCCCACACCAGCAGTTCTCGAAGCACTTCGGGCCGGCTGATGAGCTGACGCAACCGGTCTGCAAGGTGCTGAACGGTCTGCGCTGCCCGGTCTTCGTCCATAAACGTGACACGCGCCGCCAGGCGCCGGGCAACTCGCTGCGCACGAACCTGGCCGCGCAGCAGGGCGAACACGAGCGCCCCGAACACCAGCAAGATGACCACGCCGACCAATGCCACCGTGACGTAGACGGGCTTCAGGCCAGACAACGGAATCGACACCAGCAGCGCAAGCCACAGCACGAGGTTGAGCACAACAGCGCTACCCAGCCCGGCCGCACCGAGGGCGAACCCGGCGTCGGGCCCCGTGACACCTGTACGGGTGAGCAGCCGATACCCAAGTGCGTTGCTTGCCGCTGCTCCACCCGGAACAACCGACGAGATGGCACGGGTAGACAGCTGAATACGGAACAACGTGCCGATGGATGGGCCGGCGTGGCGCGGCAGAGCCGACCTGGTGAGCAGCGAGTAGCAAAACAGCGCCGCACCTTCGAGCGCGAGACCCAGCACGAGGAACTCGACCTTCACCTCGGCAAGGGTCTGAGCAGCTTTCTTCGCGTCGGCCAGCTGCGGCACGACCACGTAATAGGCGAGCGCGAGAAACGCAAGCACCTTGAAACTGCGAAGCGCGTTGCGCATAGCGGCCGAGCCAGTGGAGCTGGGCTCAGGCGTCGAAGATGCTGAAGCATCTGATGCAGTTTGGCTAGCAGGGGTTGCCGGCGGGTCGAGCGAGACCGTTGGCTCGACCGTGTGCTCGGCTTCGGTCGCGCTCACTCAGTCATTCTGCCTCAGCGAACGGCGCTCCGACAGGAACGACCCCCGGAGAGGGGTTCAGGGTTTCACACGCAACGCGCACAGCGGCAAAGTCATCGGCTGTTGGAATCGCGAGCAGCACACGCTGAATACCAACGCGCCCGGCCGTGTCAAGCAGATCGCTTGGGCCGTCGAGGTCGACCCCGGCGACACAGCCGACCAATACCGGCTGACCGTCCAGCACGGCCGTCAGCGACGCGACACCCGAGGCCTTGAGATCGGACGCGATCGTGGCGGCCACCCGATGACACGGCCCGTCGAACCCGAACCGGTTGGGGTCCGCAACGACCATTTCGCGCAGCCACCGTGAACGAGCCACCGTGTTGGCCGGATGCGAGGCCGCGCCGGGTTTGCGATGCACCGTCACCGCTGCCACAGCTTCTTTCAGCGCCACGGCCGGGTCGACGGCAGCGTTCATCATCGACTGCGCCAGCCGATCGTGTTTGCCGACACCGACAGCCAGGTGTGCGATGTCGGTCTCCGGGTCACGTTGTACACGTCCGACTTCGAGGCCGAGCACTTCGGCGCGCAGCACGCCCTGTTCGACAACCGGAGTTGCTCCGGCGGCGAAAATGACAGCCAGGAAAGCCTGTTCGTCCGGAGGCAAATGTTCGGGTTCGTCGGCGAGCGTGTCAGGCACCTGTACGGCGGCCACCGGGCGCAGAACGCGACCAACGACCGACCAACAAGAGGTCGGGATGCGGCAGCGTTCGGCGCGTCGGGCATCGTCACCGGTGAGCAAGTCACCGTCGCCCATAAGATGCAGCTCGGACGCACCACAACGCGACGCCGCCACCATTGCACCGCCCAGCCAACCCCGGGGCGGCCGCGGACCAAGCGGATCGATGTCCAGCGGGTCCCTATCTACCTGGGCAGCTTCGACCAGAACAACAAGGCGAGACGAGGCCCGATCGTGTGCCGCGGTGCCGGCAAAATACGGCACCCGTTCAAGCTGCGACGCGTCGGAAAGTTCACCGAAATGTTCGGTGGTCAGCGCCCGCAGCTTGCCAAACAGCAGCTGCGAGCGACGCTCTGGTTCCACTGGTCTGCGTTCAGTTACCAGGGGCTGGCGTGCGAGCCAGCTCGGCGAGGAACTCTGCGTTGGTACGCGTTGCCTTCATGCGGTCCATCAGCAGCTCAAGACCCTTGGCAGCCGATCCGTCCTCGGCCAGGCCGTTGAGCACGCGGCGAAGACGGTAGATGACTTCGAGTTCCTTGCGGTCGAAGAGCAACTCTTCGTGACGTGTGGACGACTCGTTGACGTTGATGGCCGGGTAGATGCGCTTCTCGGCAAGGCGGCGGTCGAGGCGGAGTTCCATGTTGCCGGTGCCCTTGAACTCTTCGAAGATGACCGTGTCCATGGTGGAACCGGTCTCGACAAGTGCGGTGGCCAAGATGGTGAGCGAGCCACCTTCTTCGACGTTGCGCGCAGCGCCGAAGAACTTCTTCGGTGGATACAACGCGCCCGTGTCGATACCGCCGGACATGATGCGCCCGGTGGCCGGAGCTGCGAGGTTGTACGCACGAGCCAAACGCGTGATGCCGTCGAGGATGATGACGACGTCGCGGCCTTCTTCGACCAATCGCTTGGCCCGTTCAAGGCACAGCTCGGCGATCATGGTGTGTTCGTCCGACGGCTTGTCGAACGTCGACGCGATCACTTCGCCAGAAACCGTGCGGCGCATGTCGGTGACCTCTTCGGGCCGCTCGTCGACGAGCAGCACCATGAGGTGAACCTCGGGGTTGTTGGTCTCGATCGACGTAGCAATCTGCTTCATCACCGTGGTCTTGCCGGCCTTTGGAGGCGAGACGATGAGGCCACGCTGGCCCTTACCGATCGGCGAGACCAGGTCCACGATGCGGCTGACCATGTTGCCCTGGTGGCCAGGCTGCTCGAGCTTCAGGCGAACATCGGGGAACAGCGGAGTGAGGTCTTCGAACTTGGGGCGCAACGACGCGACCTCAGGCGAGTGTCCGTTGACGGTGTCGACCGTGACGATTGCAGGGAACTTCTCCTGCGGAGTTGCCGGACGGTGCGCGCCGACCACGATGTCGCCCTTGCGCAGACCGAACTGGCGCACCCGGTTGACCGGCACGTAGACGTCGTCTGCTGTCGGCAGGTAACCCTTGGCGCGGATGTAGCCGAAGCCCTGGTCGGCAAGGTCGAGGATGCCCGAGATGGGAATGAGCTCGCCCTGGTAGGTCTCGCTGATCCGCTCGGCTGCTGCGTCTCGCTCTGGCGACACCTGCTGCTGCTGACGGTCACGGCCGCGGCGACGGCGGTTGCGTTTGCCGCCTGCTGCATCCCACGTGTCTTGCTGCTGCTTGGGTGCCCACGGCTGCTTGCCACCCTGACCACCAGCCTGTGTTCCTGATTGGCCACCAGCACCGTTACCCGGGTTCTGGCCGCCGTTGTTGCGGTCGCCGTTGGTGCCACCCCCGTTGCGGTCACGGTTGCGATCGCGATTGCGGTCGAATCGCTCACCACGGTCGGGACGGTCACCACGGTCGGTACGCTCACCACGGTCGGGACGGTCGCCTCGATCGGTGCGCTCTGCTCGCTCTTGCCGGTCGCCACGCTCGCCACGTTCTGGGCGATCGCCCCGGGGGGCGGGTCCCTCTTCGCCGTCGTCTGAAAGTTCCTTCGGCGTGCGGACAACGACGCCGGATCGTGAGGACCGGTCCGTGCGTTCTGGGCGTTCGGCCCGATCGGCGCGTTCAGGGCGCTCGAATCGATCGAAGTCTTCGTCGACTGGCTTGGCGGAGTTGCTCGAATCCGTTGCCTCGGAAGATGCAAACGGATCGAACAGCGTGGACGTTCCGCCGCTGTTGCGACGAGCCTGGCGCGGCGCACGTGCTGGAGCAGCGTCGCCCACCGCTTCGGCGACCGTTCCGGTCGACGCAGCGGACGAACCATTGGACGCAATTGCGTCGTCACTCGGAGCACCGAGGGCTTTGGACTTGATCACGCGCGCCTTCGGCTTCGCTGCCGCGGCGGGCTCAGCCGAACTTGTGCCGCGCACGACCTGCTCGACGCCGGACCCTTTCAGGATCTGATCGATCAGTGTTTCCTTCTTTGCACGGGCGCCAGCTTTGAGACCGAGAGCCGAGGCGATAGTCGCCAACTCATCGCGCTCTTTGCGCTCCAGTACCGACCGCTCGAGGGCCATTCCTGACATCTGTCCTCCATCGGGTGGGAAACCCGACTTGTGCTGCACAGCAGCGTTGTTGGTGGGGTGGGTGGGGGTGTTGCATTGGTGTTACGAGGTTTGCTGCACGTTTTGGGGTTTGGTGCGGACTGCGTGTCGGTCGTGCTTCGGACCGGTCACAACGAACGGGGAAGCGGCGACCCTGCGCCGGCCTCGGCTCTGGACACAGCTTCGCAGCAGCAGTCAGTTCGACGAGGGAGGTCCGGCGGCTGAACCAGCAACATCGGACGATGCACACCATAACCGGTTTCGAACCGGAATCAAACCAACCCTCGTCTTCTTCCCGATTACTTCGTCTCTCCCCCTAGCCTGAGCGTCATGGCTTCCGTAATCCGCGAGAGCGTCGAGCTGAGCTTTCAGTGGCCGACCATCGATCCGTTCCTGTTCTGTGTGCACCACCTCGACCACTATCCCGCTGGTAACACCACCTTCGGCCCGGCACAGTCGCTTGCCGGTCGCAACATCGGCATGGACTTCGACGGCAAAGACGGCTGGCGGATGTACCACGGCGACACCGTTCCTGGTTTTCCAGCGCACCCCCACCGAGGCTTCGAGACCGTCACATATGTACGCCAGGGTCTCATCGACCACAGTGACTCGCTCGGCGCGGCGGCACGCTTCGGCCGCGGCGATACGCAGTGGCTCACCGCCGGCGCCGGCATCGTGCATGCCGAGATGTTCCCGCTGCTGTCTCAGGACGGGCCTAACACGGCGGAGCTGTTCCAGATCTGGGTCAACCTCCCAGCGTCACGCAAGATGGCGCCACCGTCGTTCGTGCTCAATTGGGACGAGCAACAGCCCGTTCTCAATGACGGCATGACCGTTCGGGTCATCGCAGGCGACCTTGGTGGCGAATCTGCACCGCCCGCCCCTGTCGATTCGTGGGCAGCAGATCCAGAGAACGAGTTCGCCATCTGGGAGCTGCGAGGCGAGCCGGGCACTGCGTTGCGTCTGCCTGCTGCGTCTGCGGGTGTTGAACGCATGCTGTACGTGTTCGAAGGAAGCGGCACGATCGATGGCGAGGCGCTGGCGCCCAACTCCGGAAACCGCCTCGACGCAACCGTAGGCGCGCAGATAATCGCAGGTGATTCCCGTATCAGCGCGCTGGTGCTTCAGAGCCGCCCCATCGGCGAGCCAGTCGCACGTCACGGCCCGTTCGTTATGAACACCCGAGCCGAACTGGTGCAGGCTTACGACGACTACCAAAGCACTCGGTTCGGGGGTTGGCCATGGCCCGCAGACGACCCGGTGCACGCCGGCGACCGGTTCGCCCGTCACCCCGACGGCAAGGTCACGCATCCCGCCAACGCGTAGCTGGTTGGGGTGGCATCACCGGCTCCGGGTCGAAACTACGGATGCCAGAAGACTTCGACGTCGTAGTTGCCGAAAGCTCGATCCCGGGTGACGACCACGCGCCCAGCCAGTTTGGCTTGAGCGATCAACAGACGATCGAACGGGTCACGATGGTGCATCGGCAGACGCTGCACCTCGCCGAGGTGACGAGCTTCGATCGAGAGCAGCTTGAAATCAGTAGCTGCCATAGCCTCGGTAAACCAGCGCTCCGCGTTGTCTGTGCCGATCATCGGCCGCGGCGTTGACTCCTTCAGCACGATTTCCCAGAG
>JAYSSK010000100.1:0-1791 GCA_043720595.1 Acidimicrobiia bacterium | reverse complement strand
ACGATGGTTGGGAACTGCCCGCCAATCTGTGAGTTACTCGGCGTAGTACTGAATCTTCGGATCGTAGTCGGCGGCCGACTCTTCCCACTGTGCCAACTCTGCCCGTCCGACTACATGCCAATGCACCTCATCGGGTCCGTCGGCCAGTCGCAACGAGCGCTGCCACGTGTACATACCTGCCAGCGGAGTCCACTGTGAGACACCCGCTGCACCGTGGATCTGGATTGCTTCGTCGACGATCTGGCAGGTCCGAATCGGAACCATCGCCTTGACCGCGCTGACCCATACTCGCGCTTCGGCGTTGCCCAGTTCGTCCATCGCCTTGGCCGCCGTGAGCACCATTCGACGCATGGCCTCGATTTCGATCCTGGCCTTGGCGATCGTCTCGACGTTCCTGCCGAGATTCGAAATCCGCTTGCCGAACGCCTCGCGGTTGAGACCTCGCTTGGCCATCAGTTCGAGGGCCTTGTCGGCGGCCCCGACGGATCGCATGCAGTGGTGGATCCGGCCTGGTCCGAGCCGAACCTGCGAGATCTCGAAGCCGCGCCCTTCGCCAAGCAACATGTTGGTATCGGGCACGCGCACGTCGGTGAATCGCAGGTGCATGTGACCGTGTGGGGCGTGATCCTCACCGAATACGTGCATCGGGCCGACGATCTCGACGCCAAGGTGATCCATCGGAACCAGGATCTGCGACTGACGCTTGTGCGGCGGGCCGTCTGGGCTGGTCTGGACCATCACGATCAGCACCTTGCATCGCGGGTCACCGGCACCGGAGATGTAGAACTTCTCGCCGTTGATTACCCATTCATTGCCATCTTTGACGGCTTGACAGGCAACGTTCTTGGCGTCGGATGAAGGCACATCGGGCTCAGTCATTGCGTACGCCGAGCGGATCTCACCAGCCAGCAGAGGCTTCAGCCAGCGTTCCTTCTGTTCGGGTGTGCCGACCCGTTCGAGGACTTCCATATTTCCGGTGTCAGGTGCCGAACAGTTCAGGCACTCCGCGGCGATCGGGTTCTTGCCCAGTTCCATGGCGATATAGGCATAGTCGAGATTCGAGAGCCCTTCACCGGTGCCGGCGTCCGGGAGGAAGAAATTCCACAGCCCTTGCTGCTTGGCCTTCTGCTTGATGCCGTCGAGCAACTCGAGCTGCCCTTCGCCATGCCCCCAACGTTCGGACCGTCCTTGGCCGAGGCGATCGAACTGTTCGGTCTTCGGCTCGACCTCCTCGGCGATGAAACGCTTGACCGCCTCATACAGCGGCCGAGCCTTCTCGGACATCCGGAGATCGAACATATCGACGGTTGTTTCAAGCGCAGCCATACAACCGAACTTAGTAACGGAACACCGTTGCCGTCGCATCCGGTCAGTCGGTCGGACGCGCCTTGCGGCGGCGATCGTCGAGCCGTTCGAAGCGACGCTGCTCCTCCTCGAGCGCCGCCTCCTCGGCGACGAGTCGGCCCAGGCTGGCAACGCGCGCTGCATCGAGACGACCCTCGACGATCGCCAACTGGACCGCGCAACCGGGCTCGGTCTCATGTTTGCAATCACGAAATCGACAGTCGTCCATCAGGTTGAACACGTCCTGAAATGCAAGCTCGATCCCTTTTCCGGATAGCCACAGGCTGACTGCCCGCACCCCAGGCGTGTCGATCAACCAACCCTCTCCGGGGAGCCGGAGCAACTGAGCGGCAACGGTCGTGTGGCGGCCTCGGTCGTCGTGCTGGCGAACAGCAGCGGTGTCCATCACCGTCCCGCCCAGGAGGGCGTTGACGAGAGTCGACTTGC
>JAYSSK010000099.1:0-39579 GCA_043720595.1 Acidimicrobiia bacterium | reverse complement strand
AATTCGTGCCCGCCGAAGATCTTGATCCGACCGTCACCCATGCGGGTCATTGTTGGATACCAGCGGCCAAATGTTCCGAGCGGCGCCGGGCCAACCATTGTTCCTGGGAGCCGGGTCCAGGTGCCGTTCGAATACACCGCGTTGGTGTCCAGTCCGAAGACAACGGTCTCGCCGGTCGACAACACGACGACTCGCCTGGTTCCTCCTGCAGACACGAGACGCCCGTCGGCGGTGTGGACGGCGCCCATGCAGATCAGACCGTCTTCGATGTATGCGTCGCCCGAGACGATCTCGTCCAGTTCGAGAGGCTGGGGTGTCTCTGCCGCGACAACGCTGGCAGGTGCGGGCGCCCCAACTGGATGTGGAACATATCGCCAGGAGATGTCGTCGACCGGCGTGTCTTCAACGGTGGTTTCGGCTTCGGACATGGTGCCGACAAAAACGATGCTGCCGTCTCCCATTAAGGCAGCGTGCACGGGGGTGGCCCAGAAGCCGGCAGCGGTTCGCACCATGATGGGATTGGACCAGGCATCGCCCGTTACCGTTGCTGCAGCACTTGCGTTCGCTGTGATTGGTGTGGTGAGTGTTCCAGCTTGGCGCGCCGAGCCCGGTGCGACCGTGTCTGGAGGTACCACTTCGCCAGGCGCCGGGTCATCGACAGGTGCTGGCTGTGGGGTGGCGTTGCCAGGTCCTTTGGCGTCGATAGTGGCCCGATGGTTACCTTCGATGGTGACTGGAGCTGCGTGCCCGGAGTGCCCCTCGTGCCCGTTCGAGTTCTTGGCAGCGTCTGAGGCGGAGCTTGCCGATGATGCGGTTGTTCGCATGGCATCGAGTTCCGCGTTGAGAGCTGCAAGCTGCGCTGGGTTCAGCGCGGGTGACTTGACAGCAGCCGGAGACTTGGCACGTGAAGCTCGGGCGTTGGCACCGGCCGACCGACCGCTGAGGTGGACGATGGGAGCAGCCTGGTCGTGGGGGTTGTTCGCGCGACCGCCGGCGCGCCTCACCGGCGGGGCTCCCTGGGCCGAATCTGGCCCAAAGGGGCTGGCAAGTGCCCCTACGACAATGACCACGGCGGTGGCAGTGCCACCGATCGACCTGAAGTTCATTTCTGCCCGCGCTTCCGTCTCGCATGGGTGCCGGATGACGTCCGACTTCGTCAGCGTGTACCACCGAGCCGAAGAGCGCAAGCGGAATATTGCCTAGGCCGAACCTTGTAGCGGTAGCCACGGTTCCCATAGCTGTTGGCTTCCCGAAACCCTCAGGAATTGGGAGGGTGTCGAATGCGACAGGATGAATAGGTGCAACGAAAGATTGCGGCTGACACCCCGGCAGCTCCAGGGAAACTGTTCGAGGTAATGGCTGATCTCGCCACATACCAGCAGTGGATGGATCTCATCGAACGCTGTGAACCCGCGGTCGCGGTCGAAGGTGATGCCGGGCCGGCATGGTGGGTGACGCTGCGTGCCAAGGTCGGCCCATTTGCTCGGTCGAAGCGGCTGCGGATGGTTCGAACACAGGCGCAGCCGAACGTGTCCATCCGTTTCGAGCGGCGAGAAACCGATGGACGCAAGCACAGCGACTGGGTGATGACTGCCGAAATCGAGCCGCTGACGAAACCGGAATCCGGCAGTCATGTGTCTGTGGAACTGTCCTACACCGGCGGCTTGTGGTCTGGTCCGCTCGATGCCGTGCTGGGTTCGCAGGTCGATTCAGCCGTTCCTCGTCTGCGCGCATACGTTTCGGCGTAGCAATGTCTGAACTGGTTCTGATCGACCAACCCGCCGGCCCTCGGTACCTCGACGCGATCAAGTCGGTCCTCGACAGCGGTGACGCGTTCGCTCCTATTGATCCCCGGCTTCCAGCTCTCGAACGCGAAGCGGTCTTGGCTGTCTTGCGCCCGACGGCGGTCATCGGCCCCGACGACGTCCGTACACCGCTGCGCGGCGGTCGACCGACCGAAGCCGGTGACGCGTTTGTGATGACCACCAGCGGTACGACAGGCGAACCGAAAGCGGTCGTACACACAGTCGCGTCGATGCATGCCTCTGCTCTCGCCACCACAAACGCGCTCGAGATCGATCCGTCGAATGATCGTTGGCTGGCATGTCTCCCCGTCGCGCATATCGGAGGCTTGTCAGTGCTGCTTCGCTCGCTGTGCACAGCCACCCCAGTCACCGTTTTGCCAGGGTTCGACGCGGAACGGGTGATGCATGAGGCTCTACATGGCGGGGCGACCCGTGTTTCGCTGGTCACCAAAGCGTTGCGCCTGATCGACCCCGCTGCGTTCCGCACGGTCCTGCTGGGTGGGGCCGCACCGCCTGCTGACCGAGCGGCAAACTGCATTGCTACCTACGGCATGACGGAAACTGGCTCGGGGGTCGTTTACGAGCGACGAGCGTTGGATTCGGTCGAGTTGCGTGTCGATGAGGGTGGTGCCATCTGGGTGCGAGGTCCGATGCTTCTCCGCGCATATCGTATGCATGCACATGATACTGATCCGAAGACGGCGGATGGCTGGTTCCTTACCGGCGACGCCGGCGGACTCAATGCCGACGGAAGCCTCTTCGTCTCAGGCCGCGTTGGCGAAGTGATTGTCTCCGGCGGCGAGAAGATTTGGCCCGAACGGGTTGAGCCGGTGTTGCTCAGCCACCCGAAGGTGGCCGAAGTTGCGATAGCAGGGCGCGCTGACCCGGACTGGGGAGCCATCGTGGTTGCTCACATCGTGCCGAGCGACATGTTCGACCCACCCAGCCTTCACGAGTTGCGCGACCTGGTGAAGGAATCCCTCCCGGTTTGGTATGCCCCAAAGGCGATGGAACTACACGCCACACTCCCGCGGACAGGGTCCGGCAAGGTACGTCGCAGCGAGCTGGGAGAATGATCCCCATGACCGAGCGCGCTGTCCCAAGTCCAACCAAGCTGCTCAACCAGTGGATGGAGTGGGAGCGCGGTGACGAGACCCCCGGCCGTGTGATGGCCAACCTCAAAACTGGCGGCTTGCGAGAGCTACTCGAGGCCTGGTCGGCATCCGAGTTGGCTGGCTGAACCTATGGCGAGGGGCGGTCTGCAGACCATTCCCCGGCCGGATTCGTGGCGGGTCGGTGAGCCGAACCCATGGTTGGCTTCGCGAGACGAACGGTGGCGGTACAGCCCCGAATGGGTCGCCGCTGTTTTGGCGCGTGTGGCGGACCGCGAGGTGCGTCATGAGCTGCCCACTACGCCAATGCGGCCCCCGTTCGTCAACGCGAACAAAGAAAGCGGGGTGCTTGCACCGTTGTTCATCCGAGACGGTGAACTTCGCATTCTCCTGACTCGCCGAGATGGCCGACTGCGGAGCCACAAAGGCGAGGTTGCGTTTCCAGGAGGGCGCCTCGACCCCGGCGAGACACCAGTACAGGCCGCGCTCAGAGAGACCCACGAAGAGGTTGGGCTTTCTCCGGAACGCGTTCAGATCCTCGGCCGAATCGAGCCGCTCACCACCGTCATCAGTGCCGCAAAGATCTCGCCTTTCGTCGGGTACATCGCAGGCGACCTTCCTCCGTTGGTGGCTAGCCCCGGCGAAGTTGATCGCATCTTCGATGTGTCGCTGTACGAGCTCACCCATCCGGACTGTTACCACGAAGAAATCTGGCCCTACCCCGATGGCGCGTTTCCGATCTGGTTCTTCGATGTAGAAGACGACACCATCTGGGGGGCGACCGGCCGGATGCTGCGCCGACTACTCGACCTGGTGGTGCTCAGTGAACCCTGATCGACACGGTGTGATCAACACGCCGTGATCAAACACGCCCTGATCAACGGGCTTTGAATCGAGTTGCCGCGGCCTTGGCGAGAGCAGCAGATAGATCGCCCTTGGTAGTTGTCACGACGCCTCCGGAGAGTCCGAGCCACGATGCCATCTCGCTGAGCTCGGACAACAGTTCGTCGGCAACGAACGATTCGTGGATCCCCGGCTCGCCCCATGCGGCCTGCACGAGCAGCACACCGGCCGCTCGGTCGGCCTTCAGGTCGACTCGGGCAACCAGTTCGTCGCCGAGCAGGAACGGCAACACGTAGTAGCCGTACTGACGTTTCGCCGCCGGCACGTAGATCTCGATGCGGTATCGCATTCCGAAGATTCGTTCAGTGCGTTCGCGTTCCCAGATGAGCGGGTCGAACGGCGAGAGCAAGGCGCGTGCGCTGACCTTGCGCGGGTGTAGCGCGTTCGGGTGCAGGTAAGCCTGTTGTTTCCAGCCCTGCACCCTGACAGCCAGCAATCTCCCATCTTCGACGAGCTCGTCTAGCCGAGGCTGCACATTCCGCAGCCGGTGGTAGTCGTCCAGGTCGCTCCTGGTTCCAACTCCGTGGGCTCGGGCAGCAATCATGAGCAGCTCGCGGTGTGCCTCTTCGATGCTCGGAGTCGGTGCATCCAGCGCGTGCTTCGGAAGGATGCGATGCACGACGTCGTACTCTCGCTCGAACGACTGGGGTCTGCGGCGGGCGGATATTCGTCCACACCAGAACAGGTATTCCAGCGCCATCTTCTCGTCGCCCCAGCTCCACCAGGATCCTCCCTTGCGGCGATCCGGGGCCAGCTCCGAAGCGGCAATGGGCCCTCGCTCGTCGACCTGTTGATACACGGCTTCCACGAAGCCGGGCTGCTCCTTGTTCAATCGCAGCAGACCGCCCCAGCCAGCTTCATGCCGGGAGGCTGCGTCCATGCGCCAGCGCAATAACCGGTGGTGTTCGACGGGAATCAGCGACGCTTCGTGGCCCCAGTATTCGAACAGTTCATCGGCGAGGATCATCGACGGCAGCAAGTCGCGGCGGTGAGAGCCCAATCTTGCGAACACGGGTAGCTCTTGTTGGCGGGTGAGCACATTGACGCTGTCGACCTGGATGAGCCCCATCTGATTCACAATGCGCCGGCCGTGTCGGCGGTCGACGGTTCCAGTGGGTCGGGGTGTGGTGAAACCTTGGGCGGCAAGGGCGATTCGCCGGGCCTGAAGAGGCGAAAGGGTATCGATCACGCGGGGCACGCGGCGACGCTACTTCGTGGCTTGCGGCCTTCTACCATGATGCAAGGTTGTCGATCTCTCGGCGACGAACGAACGGGAGCAACCATGAGTGATCGCCGACCGCTGGAGACCGGAACCGAAGATCTGTTGGGGTGGGTCGAGAACGGGGTTGCGTTTCTCAGTTTCAACCGGCCTGGCAGCCGCAACGCCTTGTCGAACGCGATGTACGACGGGTTCGCAAGAACCTTGCCTGTGGTGGCTCAAGATCCAACGATCGGTTGCCTGGTGGTGACCGGCGAAGGCGGTGCGTTCTGCGCGGGAGGAGACGTCAAGGGTTTCGCCGAGGGTCATAAGCGCGCTGACAATGAAGCTGCGCCGCTCGCGTCGACGGCGGGAGCCATAGACAACCTTCGAAGGCTGCATGTGCAAACAACACTGGCCATCCATCGACTTCCCAAGATCACGATCGCTGCCCTCCCTGGTGCCGCAGCGGGTGCCGGCCTCTCCTTCGCGTTGTCCTGCGATATGCGCGTGGCGGCCGAGCGAGCAGTCATCATCACAGCGTTCGGCAACATTGGTGCCTCGGGCGATTTCGGTGGCAGCTACTTCCTCACCCAGTTGGTTGGCCCAGCAAAGGCAAAGGAGCTCTACGTCCTGAGCGAGCGTCTCACGGCGCGCCAGGCCGAATCGTTGGGAATCGTGAACCGCGTCTTCGGTGACGACGAGTTCGCGTCTGAGTCCCGCTTGTTTGCCGAACGCGTCGCCGCAGGTGCTCCACTGGCCCAACGAGCGATGAAAGAGAACATCAACCGTGCGCTCACATCAGACCTTGCAGCGTGCCTCGACGCCGAGGCCACGAACATGGTCGCAACGATGTCGACGGAGGACCACCGAACCGCTGTTGCAGCATTTGTGGGGAAAACCAAGCCCACCTTCGTTGGTCGATGACCGCTGATTAACGGGCTTGAAACATTTCGACACGAAGTCGAAACACACCGCTCACGATGGAGAAACGCTCGGGTCGCAGCATGAGCATTGCCGAACCGGTCCGTCCCCCGGGTTCGCCACCACACCATGACCTCTTCCGCACTGATGCTTGCTGATATCGACACCGGCGCTACTGCCTGGGTGCTTGTGTCAGCCGCACTCGTCCTTTTCATGACTCCAGGTCTCGCCTTCTTCTACGGCGGAATGGTTCGCGCGAAACATGTCCTCGGCATGTTGATGCAGAACTTTTTCGCCATGGGAGTTGTGAGCCTCCTCTGGGCTGTCCTCGGATTCAGCCTCGCTTTCGGCGGCACGAACGGCTTCATAGGCAACTTTGACTTCGTTGGCCTGAAAGGCCTCGGGAGCGCAACTGCGCAGATTCCCGGCCTCACACTGGTCGTGCCGCCCTTGGCGTTCGTTGTCTATCAGATGATGTTCGCGGTCATCACGCCAGCGCTGATTACCGGCGCGACGGCGGACCGTCTGAAGTTCAGTGCCTACGCGATCTTCATTTCTGCTTGGGTATTGCTCGTTTACGCTCCAATCGCTCACTGGGTGTTCTCACCAAGTGGCTGGCTGTTCAAGATGGGAGCGCTCGACTTTGCCGGCGGTGCCGTTGTTCATATCAACGCCGGCATTGCTGCCCTGGCTGTTGTGAAAGTCCTCGGCAACCGTCGAGGGTGGCGCAAAGAGCCGATGCCTCCGCACTCACTGCCGCTCACCTTGCTCGGAACCGGCATCTTGTGGTTTGGCTGGTTCGGATTCAACGCCGGTTCCGCTCTCGACGCTAATGGCTTGGCTGCACAAGCCTTCATCAACACCCATCTCGCAGCCGCCGCTGCTATGTGCACCTGGCTGATCGCAGAGAAGGTCAAGGGTGGACACGCAACAACACTCGGCGCTGCATCGGGTGCCGTCGCCGGCCTCGTTGCGATCACACCATGTGCTGGTTTCGTCGGAGGTTTGTCTCCGTTGGCCATCGGTGGTGCGGCCGGTGTGGTTTGCTACCTCGCACTGAGCCTGAAGAACCGGTTCGGGTTCGATGACTCGCTCGATGTCATCGGCGTCCACCTGGTCGGCGGCATCCTCGGATCGCTGTTGCTCGGCGTGTTCGCCGACAAGGCTGTCAATTCCGCTGGCTTCGACGGCTTGCTCCAGGGCAGCGTCGAACTTTTCAAGGATCAGCTCGTCGCAACGGGGGCAACGCTCGCCTTCAGCGGTGTGATGTCGTTCGCGATTGCCAAGGCGATCGACGCCACCATCGGGCTGCGGGTGACCAGCGAAGACGAAGACACTGGTCTGGATCTCAGCCAGCACGCCGAGACGGCGTACTCAATGGGTGGCAGGCTGTAGCCGCTGATGATCTGCACACCTACATGTGACCCTGCCCCGTGCCTGAACGAAACAGTGAGACATTAACGATGAAACTCGTAACCGCAATCATCAAACCCTTCAAGCTCGACGACGTCAAAAGCGCCCTGCGCGAGGCGGGTATCGCCGGAATGACCGTCTCGGAAGTTCAGGGTTTCGGTCGCCAACGCGGCCACACCGAGGTCTATCGCGGTCAGGAATACACCATCGATTTCGTGCCGAAGGTCCGCATCGAGGTGCTTGCCGACGAGGCCGACCTGGACCGAGTGATCGATGCCGTGGTCAGCGCTGCGCGCACCGACAAAATCGGCGACGGCAAGATCTGGGTAACCACGGTCGAGCAGGTCGTACGCATCCGCACCGGGGAGCGCGACCACGACGCCATCTGACGTGTCCGGCTTGCCGGGCCAAACTGGTCCAGATGACACATCTGTATCGGGCTTCGGTGCTTGCCCATGAATGAAGCGTCCGGAAGCCATGTCGACCGCGTAGCTGTCCTGACGAATGGGTTTCGATCTGCCCGTTCTGATTTGCTGACCGCCCCTGCCGGGGCGGTCAGCCGCGGAATCGGACTGGTTGCAGAACTCACAGCGCTCACCTTCGAGTTCCTCGAAGCGGTTGCAGGCGAACACAAGTGGCCCGAAGGTTGGGCGCTGTTAGCAACGGGTGGCACCGGGCGCCGGGAACTGTGCCCCGGCAGCGACATCGATCTGTTGCTGCTTCATCCAAGGAAGCTGCCCGACGCGGAAGTCGCGGCATTTGGGGAACCACTTTGGTATCCACTCTGGAACGCTGGGCTGAGTGTTGCCCCTGGGGTTCACACGGTCGAATCCGCAATCGACTTGGGCGAGCGTGAAGTGCTGTCAGCGCTCTCGTGGTTGGACGCAGTTCACCTTGCCGGAGACAGTGCGGTGACGGATCGGTTCATGCAGGCCGCAGCGGCATCACGCCGCAAGCATGCGAAACGGCAATTCGCGGAACTGGTCGAACTCACGAATCTGCGTCACAGTCGCTTGGGAGACGTTGCGTTTCTCCTGGGTCCAGACCTCCGAGATGGGCGGGGCGGGCTTCGAGATCTTCTCGTACTCCGGTGGGTCGCTGCGCTGGGTTCGGCTGAGTTGATTGCAGTGCAAGAGCGCGACCCCGCCGAGCTCTCCACGGAACGTGACACCCTGCTGGCCATCCGCGCTGAGCTGCACCGGGCGACCGGCCGACCGCACGATGTTCTGGCGCTGCAAGAGCAAGATGCCGTCGCGGCTGCTCTCCCGATGGCAGACGCCGATGCGTTGCTCGCTGCGGTCAGCGCGGCAGCTCGCACCATTGCCTGGTGCTGCGACGAGACCCTTCGCCGGGTGAGCCCACTCCTAAGTCGCCATCGCCCGCACAAACTGCACCATCGCACAAAGCTCACCGCTGATATTGCCGTAGAAGGCGGCGAGCTCGTGCTGAGTGATAGCGCCGACCTTTCTGACCCGTCGCTTCCGTTGAGGGTTGGCGCAGCAGCAGCGTTGAACGGCTTACCGATCTCACGTGGCGCTCTCAGGGCGCTGGCCGAGCATGCTCCACCAATGCCGGAACTCTGGCCCGATCGAGCGCTTCAGGCGCTGGTTGCCCTGCTCGGGGCTGGACCACACACTGTTGATGTCTTCGAGGCATTGGACCGCTACGAGCTGATTCAGCGCGCGCTGCCGGAATGGGCCGCGGTGCGGTGCAAACCGCAACGCAACGCGTACCACCGGTTCACGGTGGATCGCCACCTTGTGGAAGCAGCCGTGAACGCATCCGAGCTGGTACGTACGGTCGCGCGGCCCGACCTGTTGCTCATCGGAACCTGGCTGCACGATGTCGGGAAGGGGTATCCGGGCGACCACACAGACGTGGGGGTGGTCCTCATCGGCAGCTTGGCCCGCCGGTTCGGTTTTGGCGACGATGAGGTAGCGACCCTCGTTGCACTGGTCCGGTTCCATTTGCTCCTTCCGGAGACCGCTACCCGCCGCGACCTGTCCGACCCGTCTGTCATCGAGACCGTGGCCAGGCTCGTGGAGGATGTCGATACGCTGCAGCTGCTCCGAGCGCTGACCGAGGCGGACTCACTTGCGACCGGCCCGACTGCGTGGAGTCAATGGAAAGGGCAGCTCTGTGATGATCTGGTGCATCGGGTCGAGCGGGTGCTTGGCGGCCATCGGCCCCTTGAGCCGCAGCTTCCCGATGGACCTGGCGCGCACGCGGCGCTCGCCGGGGTTCGTCAAGGAAAGACTATTGCGCTGCACGTCGCTCCGGACCCTAAAGCTGCTGACCTCGTTGTTCTTACCGTCGCAGCGCTCGACCGAACTGGGTTGTTCAGCGCGCTTACTGGTGCGTTGGCAGTCAGTGGTGCCGATGTGCTCGGTGCCGATGTGTGGACCACCGAAGACGGGATCGCGTTGGACGTGATGCGTATCAGCCGGCGGCTTGGCGGCGACACTGATTGGCGTCGGGTCGAACGGTTGATGCGAGGTGCCCTCGACGGAACAGTTGACCTTCGGGCCGAACTCGACAAACGCGCTCAGTCGTACGGCCGGGCTGACACGGTTGGTGCAGCTCCCGAGGTGCTTGTCGATGATGACATCGAGGAACGTGCAACTGTGGTCGAGGTCAGATCGCACGACATGATCGGGCTGCTGTACCGGGTCGCCGCCACGCTCACCTCACTCGGGCTCGACATTCGAGCGGCGAAGGTCACGACGCTTGGCCACGAAGTTGTTGACTCGTTTTCTGTCGTGCGGGTGCTTCCAGACGGGTCTCGCTCGAAGCAGAGCCCCGTAGGCCCCTCGAACGACGCTGTCCGCGAGGCGTTGCTGCGTGAGCTCAGCCCCGAGCGCCGACCGGTTCTGGTACCTGGTTCAACACCCGTTGAATGAACTGCTCGGCAGACTCGTCGGGCTGGGTATGAGACGACCGGAGTGTGGTCTTGACCCGAGCTGACGAACCGTTGATGGCGAATGGTGTGTCGAGCACCATGATCAACCGTTCGGTAACTTCGGCCAAATCGCTTGCCGGGTCTGTGTCATCGAGGTGATTGACAATCATGGCGAACTTTGCGTTGGACACGCGTGAGACGTGGTCACCTGTCCGCAATACTGACGCGAGTCGGCGGGCCACTTCGATCAGCACCGCGTCGCCGAATTCGCTGCCGTTCGAGACGTTCGTGTCGGCCAGTCCTGGCGTGCCGACGACGATCAGGCCGACCGGCACTCGTTGACCAATTGCTCGTTCCAGCAGCACATCGAACATGGCCGCGTTGGCGGTTTGGGTGAGCGGGTCGTGGTGTTCGATCTCGCGGATCCGGTGTTCGATTTCGACGCGGTCTGTTGCATCGTGGATGGTGAGGACGGTTCCCGCTACTGAGGGATCGTGACGCAGGTCAGCCATGGTCACATCGACCCAAACTGGTTTGGACTCGCCACGAAGCTGGACGCCGCGAAGTGTGGCGAGGTGACCGCCAGCGGTCTCGGCGGCGGTCTGAAGCTCGTCAAGCTTTGCGTACACCTCGAAGCCGAACAGCTCAGAAAGCGTGCGACCAGGGCACAATTCCGGCTCGAATCCGAACAGGTCTCGGACAGCGTGGCTGGCTGACTCGATTTGGCCGGCTCGGAGAACTAGAACAACGTCCTCGGTCGCCGAGAGTCGTTCGGCTAAGCCAGCATCGGAATGCCGGCGAGGTCGGGCGAAGAGAGAGAAGTGAGTGTGCTTTGCCATTTTCGAAGACCCGTGCACGTGAGGCTGTAGCGCCGAGGGGCGCGCATCAATCGTAAGCGGACGCACAATCTATCGGCATCCGAGGGTCGGCCCATGACCCCTGATTCTGGATTCAGGGATGATTCCCCGTTCCGTGGGCTCTTCGACCCAATTCGGCGGGCTGTTTGCGGCGATTAGATTGTCTGACTTGAGCACTTCGGACACGCCCAAACCCGACCCGGCAGCAATCCGCGTCGCTCCCCTCCCGCAAGACGAGGTCGTTCATTTGGCCCCCCCGGCTGCCCGCCAGACCGTCTTGGTGGTCGATTTTGGTGCGCAGTATGCCCAGCTCATCGCTCGGCGAGTGCGGGAACTCCACGTGCACAGCGAGATTGTGCCAACCACGCTCAGCGCCCAGCAGATCGCCGACCGCAACCCGGCTGCGATCATTCTGAGCGGCGGGCCGGCCAGCGTTCACGTCGCCGGTGCCCCGTCCATCGATCCTGGGATCTACGAGCTGGGCATCCCAATGTTCGGTATTTGCTACGGAGTCCAGCTCATAACTCAGCAGCTGGGCGGCGTTGTCGCCAATACCGGCAAGGGCGAGTACGGCCGGACTTCGCTGACGGTGACGCAGCCGTCAGCAATGGTGCTTGCCGAGCAACCGCTGCTTCAAGAAGTGTGGATGAGCCACTTCGATTCCATTCAGACGCTTCCGGAAGGCTTCGTGGCCACGGCTCGCACCGACGAGATTCCAGTTGCGGCAATCGCCTGCAACGACCGACGCATCCACGGTGTGCAGTACCACCCCGAGGTTGGGCACACGCCGTTCGGGCAAGACGTCCTCCGACGCTTTTTGTTCGATGTGGCTGGTTGCGACGGTACGTGGACCAACGAGTCGATCATCGACACGCAGGTCGCTCGAATTCGGCAGCTGGTTGGCACCGACAAGGTGATGTGCGCATTGTCAGGTGGAGTCGACTCAGCTGTCGCCGCAGCCCTCGTCTTCAAGGCAATTGGCGATCAACTGACGTGCGTCTATGTCGATACCGGCCTCATGCGAGCAGGCGAAACCGACGAGATCGAATCAACTTTCGTCGACCATTTCGGCGTCCGCCTCATTACGGTCGACGCGTCTGACCGGTTCTTTGCCGCACTTGACGACATTTCGGAGCCGGAACGCAAACGCAAGATCATCGGCGAACAGTTCATTCGTGTATTCGAAGAGACCGCTCGCACAATGAGCGCCGAAGGATGCAAATGGTTGGTGCAGGGGACGCTGTACCCCGATGTCATCGAGTCCGGGGGTGGGCACGCATCCACCATCAAGAGCCATCACAACGTTGGCGGGCTTCCCGATGACATGGATTTCGAACTCATCGAGCCGCTGCGCGAACTATTCAAAGACGAGGTCCGTGCGGTCGGTGCGCAACTTGGCCTGCCCGACGAGATTACGTGGCGCCAACCGTTCCCTGGCCCCGGGCTCGGTGTCCGAGTCGTAGGTGCACTGACGAAAGAACGAGTGCATATCGTGCGCGCTGCCGACGCAATTGTGCGTGCCGAGGTCAAGGCTGCTGGCATGGAACGCGAACTGTGGCAGGCATTCGCCGTGCTGCCCGTTGTTCGCAGCGTCGGGGTGATGGGCGACGAACGGACGTATGCCTACCCCATCGTGTTGCGTGCCGTCACGTCCGATGACGCGATGACAGCCGACTGGGCTCGGTTGCCTTACGACCTGGTTGACCGCATCTCGCGTCGCATCGTCAACGAGGTCAGCGGTGTGAACCGAGTGGTGTTGGACGTCACGTCCAAGCCACCCGGCACCATCGAATGGGAGTAGCAGGACCCTCCGTCAAGGCTCAGTAACCGGAGGAGCTGGATCTTCGAACAGAACCGAAGCATCGTCGGGCGGGGATGCTTCCACGGGTGGAATCTGGACCGTTGGAGACTCCTCAATCCCGCCGCCCATGCCACCACCGAGGCCACCACCGAGGCCGCCACCGAGGATTGCCCCAAATGGTTGGGAGACTTGTCCGAACAATGGGTTCTCGAACAATGAGGACAAGCGCTCTTCAGGTGTCTTGCCGGTTCCCTTGAGGTCTTCGGGTTTGATCTTGCGAAGCGAGGTAACTAAGGAACCGAGGGTGGTACGCAGTGGCGCAACGAACCACTTGCCGTTTCGCTGCACCACGGTGATGCTGCCCGAGGCGGCAGGATCAGACAGCATCTTTTGGTATTGCTCCGTCCACTGTTTCTGAACTGCGGTTGCGGAATCGGTGTCGCCGGTCAGGTCACCAAGTAGGAGCGGCAAATCCTTGCCGCATCGCTTTGCCTGCTTCCCGTCCAATGTCGCGTCGACGCAATCTCCGTCCAACACGGCGCTCGCCGACGTTCCCTCTGCGTTCACCGTGAGGTCGACTGACCACTTGGTGATCGACACAACAGTTTGGCCGTCGACCTGTTTGGACTGGAGGCCGAGGTTGGGGAAGGTGAGCGTGAACTGCTTGCGAACGTCGGCCAGCGTGGTTTCTGCGTCGGCGAGAAACAGCGGTGCGTAGTCCTGAACGACTCGAAGTTCGTCGGGGTCGAGCAGAGCGATAGCGCCCCTGGTGTCGAGCGCGCCGAGCCGGTTCATGATCTGTTTCACGGCTTCCTCTGGAGTCGCGGCACCAGCCGGGGCGATTGATTCAACGAGCGCTGACATTGGCTTGCCCGATGATCGGCGGGCGGCCTCTGCGCCCGTGTAGGCCAGCGATACGTACCAACGGCCGTCACGTTTCACGGTGGTGAGCGATCCCTTTGTGAAGGGCTCGGCTCGCTTTTCCTGCGCCGGCATCGAGTCCTCGAACTGCTTGATGACGCCGCCCGCGATCTTGGACGGATCAGCTGAGGTCTCGACGGTGCCTCCCGTCATCTGTACGGTGATGATGTCCTCTCGAACGGGCTGCTCGGCGAATGCCTGACCTGTGAATTTCACCCCGACGCTGTTCAGCTTGCGAAGGTCGTTCTTGGGGTCGACCACGTCCAGCCGCTTGAGTTCTTCGATGAGGGGAACTGCCGTGTCGAGCATCAGGTCTCGCTCGCCGGGGGCGAGCGTTTCCAGGGTGCCGATCACATCGCTGTTACCAAGCGCGCCGAGGAACTGCTGCACCGCTTCGGTGGGTGTGTTCGACGGAGACGCAGCGAACTGGCGGACAGCAAACGCGCCCGAGCCGACCAGACCGATGACGCCAACCAGGGCGACCCCGCGTTTCCATTGCCGGCCCCGCGGCTGTTGCGGAGGCAGGACTGAATCGGCGGTGTTCACCGACACCTGCTCGGCTATCTGCTCCGGTGTGAGGTTCGGTGTTGGTTCGGCGGTTGGTTCGGCGGTTGGTTCTGGCGTTTCATCCATCATGGTTGTGACACTCCTTCGGAGGGATCATCGACCTCCCGAGTCCGAGGGAGCCCCTGAAACGTGATGAAGATCAACAGCGCGGCACATGCAATTGCGGCTGGTGGACCGGGCAGATTGAACCTGGAGACCCACAGTCCAACACATCCGACCGTCGATCCGACAGTCGCAATAGCTAAGCAAACAACCCTGATTGCCCGTGCTCGCATCATCGACGGCTCTGCGGCGTGCAACAGGACGAGCAATGCGACCAGCGCCGGGGTGAGTACCACGATGACCGCGACCACCGATCGAAACGGTCCGTTCGTCAGACCGAGTACCCGTGCCGAGCGCAGCGTCGCAAAGGCGCTGCGTGACCGCTGACCCGCCGCGACGAACGGCAGGGCCAACGACACAGCGACCCCAACGGCGGCGAGCAACCGTGCCAATGGCAAGGTTCGCGGGTTGTTTAACAGCACAGGCACATACCCAGTTTCGCAACCGATTCTCGGCAGGGCTTGCGTCCGGCCTCAGAAAATTGCGAGTATTTGCTCGGTTTCTCAAATCGGGTGATCCGCGAGAACGAGAGGACAGCCATGAAGATGTTCATTGCAGCAGACAAGTGCCAGGGCCATAACCGGTGTTATGCAATCGCCCCAGAACTGGTCGATGTAGACGACATGGGAATGGCCCACACGCTGAACGACGGCGAGGTGCCGCCTGAACTCGAAGCAAAAGCCAGGCTCTGTGTGGCTAACTGTCCGGAGTTCGCAATCACGCTGGATGAAAGCTGACCATGACCGACCTCGCGCGTACTGCTGCCCCGGTCATCGACTGGGCGAGCGACTTCGACCATACCGATCCAATCTGGGTCGACAACCCGTTCCCAATCTGGGACGACCTCCGCAAGCGCTGTCCCATTGCACATAGCGACCGCTACAACGGCGTCTACCTCCCGACCCGTCACGAAGACATCAGTGCCATCGCATACGACACGGATCACTTCACGTCGAAGTCCGTCATTGTCTCCACCGGCGAGATCGTGGCTGAAGCTCCCATTGGTGGCGCTCCTCCGATCACCAGCGATCCTCCCTTCCACCAGCACGCCCGTCGGTTGCTGCTGCCAGCGTTCGGACCCAAGGTCATCGATGCGCTGCGCCCCCAAGTCGAGGCACTGTGTGACCGGCTCCTCGATGAGATGGAGGGCAAAGATGTTGTCGACGCTGCAGCGGACTACGCCCAGCACATCCCCCCAGCCGTCATCGCTCACATGCTGGGCCTTCCAGTCGAAGATGGTCAACTCTTCCGTGACTTCATCCACAACTCCATCGTCGCAGTGGACGCTCCGCCAGAACATCGCCAGGAGTGGTTCCAACGGATCGACGAGTACCTCGATGGCCATATCAATGACCACCGCGAAAACCCTCGCGAGGACCTCATCAGCTTTTTGCTCGATGCCGAAATCTTCGGCAACAAGCTGAGCCACGAGCACGTGCGCGGCACCGTCGTTCTGCTGCTCATAGCCGGTATCGACACCACGTGGTCCGGTATCGGCGCAGCGCTCTATCACCTTGCTGCGACCGATGCTGATCGGCATCGGCTGGTAGCCGAACCGGACCTGTTGCCCGTTGCGATCGAAGAATTCCTTCGTGCGTACGCGCCCGTCACTATGGCCCGGGTGGTCAAAGAAGACGTCGTGATCAACGGGACTGAGCTGAAGAAGGACCAGTACTGCTTGTTGCCGTTCCCTGCGGCCAACCGTGACCCCGAGCAGTTCATCGACGCTGACCAGTTCATCATCGACCGTGCCGAAAACCGTCACTCAGCCTTCGGCCTTGGTATCCACCGTTGCCTTGGGTCCAACCTTGCTCGCCTTGAAATGAGCGTCGCCGTGCAGAAGTGGATGGAGCGTTACCCAGACTTCATCATCGAAGATCCAACGGCCATCACATGGTCGGCCGGGCAGGTACGCGGCCCGCGCGTACTTCCGGTCCGAATTACTCAGCGCGCATAGTACTCGGGACTGTTCGGTCGAAGTCGGCACTACTCGACGGTGGTTGCAGCCGCGGCGGCGGTACCCCGTAATATCGGCTGATGCACATCACGAGCATCGAGGAATTGACAGCGCTGTATGGCGAGATCAATCCCAATTCGCTGCGGAAAGAAGCTCCGGCGCTCACCCCGGAGTACCAACGCTGGATCGAGCATTCTCCGTTCATGGCCGTTGCCACAATCGGGCCTGAGGGGTTGGATTGTTCGCCGCGCGGAGATGCACGGGGCCAGCTGGTCCGCGTTATCGATAGTCAAAGGCTGGTGTTTCCAGACCGTCGTGGCAATAACCGGCTTGACACGCTTCGCAACTTGGTCTGCGACCCGCGGGTTTCGTTGCTGTTCCTCATCCCAGGCGTGCAGGAATGTATGCGTATCAACGGTACGGCCACCGTGTCCGCCGACCTCGAACACACCAAGCAGTTCGCAGTCGGCGACAAGCTTCCGGTCACGGTCGTAACGGTGACAATCAGAAGCGTCTATTTCCAGTGCGGCCGGGCAATCATCAGGTCAGGGCTGTGGAGCCCCGAGGCCATTTCGGCACCGGTCGACGTGCCAACAGCTGGAGAGATGACGAAGGCCGTCGACGCTGGGTTCGACCCTGCCCCGTATGATGCTGACCTGGCTATACGTCAACGAAGCACCCTGTACTGACGTTGGCGTTGTCCGACCCGGCGGCACGGGCTGTGCTTATCGCTGTAGGTGCGGGTGGCTGCATCCGATCGGTCCACTCGGCCACCTGATTGCGGCCACCCGACTTCGCGCTGTACATCGCCTGATCCGCTCGTCGCTGAGCGACCTCAATAGGCTGCCCCGCTTCGGTGGCCGCGACGCCGATGCTGGCGCCAATGGACACTTGTCCAACGCTGAGGCCGTAGCCAAGCTGCAACTGGCGCAGGATGCGTTCGGCCACCCCCCGTGCACCGTTGATGTCGGTTCTGGCGATCACGATGAACTCATCGCCCCCGCTGCGGATGAGCTGATCGCCAGACCGGAGAACAGCTTGGATTCGAGCGGTAGCTGCGACGAGGAGTTCGTCACCGACGCTGTGCCCGTACTCGTCGTTGAGTTCCTTGAACCGGTCAAGGTCGATGCAAATGACCGAGTGTTCAATCGTGTTGACGACGTCTTCGAAGTGCCGCTCCAACATTCGCCGATTGCCAGCTCCTGTGAGTGGGTCGTGCAGAGACAACCGTTCGGAGTGTTTCAACGCGTCGGCCAGCTGACCCGCCAAGTTGTCTGCTCGTGCCTTTTCGATGAACACCTTGCGGGTGTTGGCACGAGTTGTTCTGTGGGCGCGGTCGGTGACCAGCAGGAAGCCGACGATTCCCAAAAACAGGATCGGATCCGCGTTGGTGCGAATCAGTCCAAAACTGAGGCACAGCGAAATTGGCCCAACGAAGAGCAGTGTCAACAGCCGTGACACGGCAGTTGCTGCTGCGGCCGTGGACAAAATGGTCACTGAAATGAGGATGATCCGCAGCTGAGTCGTGCCACTCGTCGACGCTGACGGCATTCCGAACAGGGCGTACCCGCCGCAACCAAGGCTGGTGAGCAACGTGCCTGCTCGCACGACGTTCAGGTTGCGGAGGGTCCCATTTGCGAGGAACAAACGCGAGCCCCACCAGGCGGTGAAAGCACCCGAACATCCGATCAACATCGAGATGAGGAGCACCGTGTGATCAACGTTTGGCCACAGCCCGGCAACCGACGACACCATTCCGGGAATTCCGAAGAGTGCGAGCGATTTCAAATTTCGCGCTGATTCCCGGTCCAACTCCCGGGTGAGCTCCCTGTGCTTCACAGAGAAGGCATCGACGCCGCCGAGAGACGGCTCAATCGGGCGGATGTAGGAGTCCCTGTGAATCGAGCTTCAGTGTCGAATCCCATGCGCGAACGGTGCAGCGGCCGTTCACCGGTTCGTCGCGTGAATGCGCACCGTTCTCTGATGGCCGCGTCCCGTCGGCCAGAGGTCCGCCGCGATGTCCGCCCCTGATGCCGACCCCGAGCCGAGCAAAGCAACCCGAGTGAATCCAGCTGTCGTACCCTCCGCGTAGGGTAGTGCGGCCATGTCAGACACGGCTCCGCCCACCCTCTTCGAACCGCGTTCGGGGTTTGAACCGCCAGAGGTGGCTGCGCCGCGCAGTCTGTTCGACCTTCGAGGGCGTACGCGTCCGCCCGAGCCGGGTGCTCCGCCGCCAGACGACCGCGACGCGCCGCCGCAAGACTGGTCTGCTGCCGATGTAGACCTCGATCAGATCCGGGAAAATTCGCCGGCCCCAAGGCGTCATCGCCGCGCCAGCCCCGAAGAGCTCCTGGCGGGGCTCAACGGCCCTCAGTACGACGCAGTCATTCACCAAGGCTCGCCGCTGCTGGTGGTCGCGGGGGCTGGCTCGGGCAAGACGCGTGTGCTGACCCGACGAATTGCGTATCTCATTGGCGCGCGCGGCGTTTCACCCTTCGCCATTCTTGCCATCACGTTCACCAACAAGGCTGCCGACGAAATGAAGCAGCGCGTGGCCGAGCTGGTAGGCCCGGTGGCCGAACGCATGTGGGTCTGCACCTTCCACTCGGCGTGCGTTCGCATCCTACGGCGCGATGCGCATCGTCTCGGGTTCCGGTCCAGCTTTACCATCTACGACCAGGCCGACGCTGTGCGGTTGGTGCAGTACGTGCTGCGAGACCTCAACCTCGACCCGAAAAAGTTCCCTCCCCGCACCGTCCACTCCACCATCTCTGCGGCTAAGAACGAACTGCTCGACGTCGAGCGGTACACGGCGCGAGCGTCCAACATCTACGAGCGTCGCATCGCCGAGGTCTACGCCGAGTACCAACGTCGTCTGCTGGCTGCCAGCGCGATGGACTTCGACGATCTGCTGCTGGTGTGCGTGCAGCTGCTACGTGCCGAGCCAGAAGTGCTCTCGCACTACCGCACTCGATTTCAGCATGTACTGGTAGACGAGTACCAAGACACCAATGCTGCACAGAACGAGTTGGTGCATCTGCTGGCAGCCGACCACCGCAACGTCACCGTGGTGGGCGACGGCGACCAGTCCATCTACCGTTTTCGCGGCGCAGACGTCCGCAACATCTTGGAGTTCGATCGTACGTTCACTGATCGTCAGCAGGTTGTGCTTGACCAGAACTACCGGTCCAGCCAGAACATCCTCGATGCTGCAAACGCCGTTATCGAGCAGAACACAGGCCGTGAGAAGAAGCGGCTGTGGTCTGACTTCGGCAGTGGCGAACAGATCATCCGTTTCCACGCCGAAGACGAACGAGACGAGGCCGGGTTCATCGCACGAGAGATCGACCGTGTCCGCCAGGTCGACGGCCGTCAATGGGGTGACTTCGCGGTGTTCTACCGCACCAACGCATCGTCGCGCGCAGTGGAAGAGGGGCTCACCAAAGTTGGTATCCCATACAAGGTGGTAGGCGGCACCCGCTTCTACGATCGACGTGAAGTAAAAGATCTGCTCTCATACCTTCGCGTGGTGGTCAACCCATCCGACGAGGTCTCGCTGAAACGCATCGTCAACGTGCCCAAGCGTGGCGTAGGCGACACGTCGCTGGGGCGACTCGATGCATGGGCTCGCATGCAGGGCAAGCCGTTCTACCAAGCGATGCACGATGCGCAAGAAGCTGGGCTGTCTGGCAAAGCGCTGCGGGGCGTCAACGATTTGTTGAAGATCGTCGAAGGCCTTCGAGAAGTGGAAGGTGGGCCGGCCGCGGTCATCGACGCTGTGCTTGATCGAACCGGTTACCGGGCGGAGCTGGAGGCCGAAGGTGGTATTGAAGCCGCTGGCCGGTTGGAGAACCTCACCGAGCTCATCGGCCAGGCTCGCGAGTACGAGACGCTGCAAGAGTTCTTGGAGAACACATCCCTGGTCGCCGATTCCGACGAGATCACTTCCGATGGCACACAGGTCACCCTCATGACCCTGCACACGGCCAAGGGGCTGGAGTTCCCGGTGGTGTTTTTGGTCGGCATGGAAGACGGCGTGTTTCCTCACGTGCGGTCGCTGGGCGAACCTCACGAGTTGGAAGAGGAACGTCGCCTGGCTTATGTGGGCATCACCCGTGCACGTGAACGGTTGTATCTCACGCACGCGTGGTGCCGAAGTCTGTTCGGCGCAACGCAGTACAACCCGCTCAGCCGGTTCGTCAACGAGATCCCCCAGGCGCTCATTACGGTGCAGGGTGCCAAGCAGCGTGGCGGGCAGTGGAGTGACTCTGGCCGGTCGTGGGACTACCGCGAAGAACGGGGCCGGTCGTCACGTGGCTCGGGCGACGACACGTCGGGGCGCGTGTTCGGAGGCGGTTCGCACCGAGACGATGTGGTGGAAGCAGCGCTTCGTTCCGGGAAGGCTGCGTCACCGGCCAAGACAACCGGGGCCGAGGCGCTGCAGCTCGAAGTGGGCGATCGCATCGTGCACGGCCGGTACGGCGAGGGCACCATCACCGAACTGGCGGGCGAGGGCGACAAGACCGAAGCAGCTGTGAACTTCGCAGGTGTCGGCCTGAAGCGGTTCTTGCTTGCCTGGACGCCGCTCAAGAAGGCCTAGCCCGCGGCCAGTGGCGGCGTGGCGCGGCTGCGTCCGGGTTGCTAGAAACGTGATGTGAATACCCTCCGCAGTTCGCGTTCCGTCCCTATCTCCGGGCCTCCGGTGCTGATGGTGCATGGATGGGGCGGGTCGTTCGAGCGCACCTGGAAAACGCCGGGCGTGTCGATGCTGATCGAAGAGGAGGGCCGTCCGGTCATCGGGGTCAACCTGTTGGGCCACGGCGACGCGCCGAAGCCGCATGACCCGGCTGACTATGCAGACTTGACTCAGCGTGTGCTGGATGCGCTTCCCGCCGGTCCAGTCGATGCGGTTGGGTTCTCACTGGGTGCTATGACGTTGTTGCAGACGATGGTGCGCGATCCGGACCGCTTCGGCAAAGTGGTGTTGGCGGGAATCGGCAACAACTTGTTCGATGGTGGAAGCGGCCTCGGCGAAAAGGTCGCAGATGCCATAGAGAGCGGTGATTCACCCGACGGAACCACGAAGGCAATGGTTGGCCACGCTCACGCGCCGGGCAATGACCCAGTCGCGCTGGCTGCGGTGATGCGGCGGCCGATGCCCGCAGACCCGGTGACTGCCGAGCGGTGCGCTGCGGTGAACTCGAAAGTGTTGGTGGTGATCGGCGACGCCGACTTCGCTTTCCCCGCAGATCAGTTGGCTGCGGCATTCCCCAATGGCCAACTGAAGGTGTTGAAGCGCTGCGACCACTTCGCCACCCCAGAAGACTTTGGCTTCATCGACGCCGTTCTGCGGTTTCTCTCCTGAGACTGCATGTCGCGCGCCCTAAGTTGCAGTCAAGTGGGAACCGACGGGCCGCTCTGGCATCGTTAGGTCATTTTCAGTAACGCAGCCGGTCGCCGGTCGCGGGTCGATGGGCGCTCGTCAACTTGGGATCTGTAACGATTCCGCGCGGATCACTTAGCGCTGGCTGGTGGGTGTTGAGGGGGTGCCCACGCGTTGTGTGTGGTTTGGAGGGTGTTTTAGGGGGAAATATTCTTCGAAAGGTACCCTATGTCGAACACACGTTCGTATAGGTGTGGTATGATTTTTGTATGGGTACGGCGGTCGCGGACATCTCTGATGAACTGGTCGAGGGTCTTGATCGGTTGTTGGAATGTGTCGGAGCCGGGCAGGTTGGACTGGACGATGTTGCTGGTGTTCGGCGGGTGTACGAACTTGCAGACCTTGCCCTCACTCGGGCGCTAGCAGCGTCGTCTGAAGGGAAGTCGTTCAACGCCTTGGGGTTCCGTGACGTTGGTGATTGGTTTGCTGCGAAGACTGGGGCCCGTCGTGGTGAAGGCCGGGCTCGCTGTCAACGGGCAAAGGCTCTCGACTTGCTGCCCAGGGTTGATGCTGCGGTCGCGGCTGGAGAGTTCGGTTCATCTCATCTGGCGTGCCTAGCGGCGGCGGTGACGAAAGAACGTGAAGCACTCGCCGTCCGAGACCAACATGTCTTTGTTGATTTCGCTGCGGTGTTGGACGCGTCTCAGTTCGCGAGAGTGGTGAACCGTTGGGTTGCGTTGGCTGATGATGAACTCAAAGACCCTACCGCTGGTGATGACGCACACAAATCGAGGCGGTTGCAGCTGTCGCAAATGTTGGATGGGACGTGGCGGATCAACGGTGTCCTCGACCCAACCGCTGGTGAAACAGTCCAAGCCGCGTTGGCGGCTGCGATGAAACCCGACATTGATGATCTGCGTACTCCGTCACAACGACGCGCCGACGCTTTACTCGACGTGTGTTTGGAATCTTTGGCGAACACCGACCGTCCGTCGGTTGGCAATGAACGTCCGAACGTGCATGTTGTGTTCCACGCAGCCGACGGTTCAGCGCATACGACTGGCACTGGTTGGTTCCTTCGTAACTGGGAACTGTCGCAAGTCCTGTGTGATTCGACGGTCACGGCGGTCGCTGCGACGTTGAACGGTGACGTGTTCGACGTTGGCACTCCCATGTCGGTTATCCCAGCTAGGAACCGTAAAGCCGTGACCATCCGTGACCGTGGATGCCGGATGGGTGGCTGCGGCCAGCCTGCCCGATTCTGCGAGATTCATCACATCAAAGAACGCGAAAACGGTGGAACGCACGAACTCTCGAATTTGGTCATGCTCTGCCGGTACCACCACCGAGAGTTACACCGGCGTGGTGTGAAACTCCATTGGCAAGGCGTCACCTTGATCGCGGTCCACCCGAACGGGGTCACGATCCACGGGCCGCCACCCCCAACAACCCGCCCCGCTCTTTCGTAGTCAGCAAGTAGTACGCACACATGTCAAACCCGTCAAACAAGCGCGCCCAAAAGCACCATGAAGGGTGATGGCTCCGCTCGGGTCTAGTTTCTGCCTGGGTTGCGGCTGGTCGTTGCCGGACCGTTTGAAGGCTGGACCACCACGGTGAGCAGGAAGACAAGCACAGCGGCGAGTGCCGGCAGACCAGCCCACAAATGCACAGCCCACGTGAGCTTCTGCGACAGAGTTATGCCAACGAGCACTCCGTAATTGGTGAGCAGTGTCGGCCCGCTGATCCACCCTGAGACGACCAGGACACGGTGAGTGCTGCCGAACGCGTTTCTCACTCCGGGCCAGGTGGCTTCGGCCACCAACGCAGCGAGCGCGGGGCCGATGAGACGCGAGCCTTCGTCACTGGATATATGTCAAGCTCCTGCTTGAAATCGATCTTCGTTGTCACTCGGGAGTTCACGGGTGAGTTCAGGTTTCGTTGTTCAAAACGAGTTGGACCAACACGAGGTCGAGCCAGCGGTCGAACTTGCGTCCTACTTGGGGCATCCTGCAGTGCTTCCCCCCTCGTCTGCGATCAACACCGGATGCCCTCGGTTCTGTTGCAGATCAAACCAAGAGAGTCGCTCCTCCAACGTCTGGGGCGTTTCTGTCCACGTCACGGTGGAGGTTGGAATCAGTGCGTTGTACACGTCCCTTACTGCTTCCATGTCAGCACCGGTGGCGTCTCGGATGATCATCGCTTCTACTTTCGTTCGATTGTGACGGGTACAGGCATCCTGGCAGGGAGCGCGGTGGGTCTGGATTGGGCAGCAACAATGAGAACGTGACGAGACTGCAGCTCAGCACCGATCGACTCTTGCTACGCGAGTTCCGTGGGGACGATTTTGAAGCAATGGTGGACTTCTACGCATCGCCGGTGTCGCGGTTCTACGGTGGCCCGTGCAATCGTGAGGAAGGATGGCGCAAGTTTGCTGTCTACCCCGGACACTGGTCGCTGCGCAGCTACGGTCCGTGGGCGTTGGAGGAAAGGGCCACGGGTCAGTTTGTTGGGTTATGCGGCCCGTGGTTTCCCGAAGGCTGGGCCGAGCCCGAGATCACGTGGGCGTTGGTCCCGAGCGCCCACGGGCGCGGTTTTGCGACCGAGGCAGCAGGGAGGGCGTTGCGTAGCGCGTATGAAGACTTCGGATGGACTACGGCCGTGAGCGTGATCTCGGTCGAAAACACAGCCTCGATCGCTTTGGCCGAACGCCTCGGAGCGACCTATGAACGAGACCTTGAGTATCGCTACGGCCCAGCCCGTCTGTACCGCCACCGCCCCTCCTCGGAGGGGGCCCAAAGTGTTGTGAACTGAAGTTGTTGAACTTGTCCGGGAATAGCCATTCGGCCGTTCGAAACTCTCGACATCTGAATGCGGGCGAGGTGGCAGCAGTGTTGCGCGTCTGCTACTTGCCGCTAGCGCCGAGAGATCGGCGTAGAGACAATGGATCATGCTCCGACGCTCAGTGGGACTGGCTTGCGTCATCGCTATTGGCGCGGGCGTGGCACAACCTGTGGCGGCGACCGGGCCGCCCGGGTCGACGCTTGGCCGAGGAACGTCTCTGGCCCCCCTGTGCGCTGACGTGGCTGCGCAATTGCGACCCAGCGCCTCCGGATTTCCACCGCTCCCGCCGACATCCGGATCGCCACTTGGTTCAGATATCTCCGGTCCGTCGCCCGGGGAGCTCTTGTTGAAGCTGCAAGGAACCAAGTTCATCGGTGCTGGACCGTTCCCCTGGATCAACAGCTATGGGGTCCGCGTGAATTCCGAGGATGCCGACGCCGCCCGGAAGGCGTTGGCCGGATATCAAAATGGTTCCATATGTGTTCACATCGAAGCACCTACGGGCCGAGTTGGCCCCTCGGCAAACTCGGGTGTGGGTTGGCGCCTGCTCGTCACCTCGAATAGCAACGAAACTCCGCATATAGCGGTCTCACGAACCAACTCCACACATCGGCAACTCTGGGACGCTTTCAGCGTGCCGAAAGGCAAGCGACCAAACGTACGAGCGGGTGAGCTGCTTGTTGGCTACTCGATGCAGATTCCCGGTGGATGCGTGGCTGATCGATTGGTCGGGATTACCATTAATCGTGCATTGAACACGTTCCAACTTGAACGTGTTCCCGGCCCCGACGGTGGATGTCCCCTGAAACGTCTACCGCACGCAGTTATTGTTGCAGTTGATCGGTCGCTGTTTCCGATTCGTCCGGTCGTGTTCAGACATTGTCAGCGCACATATGAATGTTCTTGGACATATTTGATTTCCGACCTATCGAAACTCGCGTTCTATGGTTCAGTCTTCGAGCCTTCCACGCCCCGGCCGCAGATGTCGGGGAACTGTGACAACGGTACCCTTCTATTACCTACCGCTTCGTACTGCGAAATCGTCGGGCGTTTCAGTGACAGCCAAGTTGTTGCATCGGTCCGCTATCCAAATGGTGCGAATCCATTCGTTCTGCTTTCGGCTTCAGACGCTCCCGAGGAGCTGGTAGGCACCGTAATCGCAGTCGGAGCGAACGTTATTGCGATGCTGCGAGGCGGCACGCTCCTCATTCGACGGGGCAGTAGAACACATGACCTGCTTCGCTTCACCAACGGTTTACCCCGTGCCAACTCGTCAGGTCGAGAAGGAGTGTTCAATGCCGACGGCAGTCGGCTTGCGGTTTTCCTGCAGGCGCCTGGGGCCAGCCGCGATTCCAGCAGCGTCGCAGTTGGGTTAGTGAACACGGAGACTGGCACGATGAAAGTCGTGGCCACACGCGAGTGGGAGAACCCGCTGTGGACCTCGAACTCAGTGCTTCGGGTCGGTGCCCTCGACATCGATGCGAACTAGTCGCCGATTCCCAGGCCGCGTCTACGGGCCAGAAGGCGGCTGGAGGCGGACGTAGACCCGGCCGTTGTCGGCTTCGCCTTCGCTGAACGCGTCATATGGAGGGAGGCCTTCACCGGTGGGGCCGTAGAGCTTCCCAGGCACGCAGCCGTCTTCGAACTGGCCCTGGTCGGGCCGCCAGACCGAGTTGCACTCCCGGCCAGTCTCGGCGGGCCGCGCCGCGAAGGCAAACCACTGTCCATTGACAGTGTTGAGCCAGAAATCCGCCTCGGTTCCGGCCAAACCGGGGTAGAGCCGTGGGCCGTCGCGTTCGATGCGCTTTGCCAACTCGGCCGGATTGCGGGAGACCTCGATGATGTCCGTGCCCAGCTTCACCTTGTCCGGCGTCTCGGTCGCAGCGCGGGCGGCGTTCCACAGAATCCACGCCGCCAACCCAAGGACCAGCGCAATCGCGATGATGAGCCCGCGTCCGTGCGATCCTTCGCGCACGAGCAGCGGTTGCCCATCGGGGCCGACCGGCGCTGGTCGTGGGCGCTTCGGCTGACGTGCGCCGGGTCTGATGGGTTGCTCCACCTCGGGTTCAACGCCGATCCCTCGGTTCACCGCTCGGCCGCGCCCGTTCGCCGCTGCGGAAGGCTGCTCGGCGCCTGGCTGGGAGTTCTCTGAGGACACACCAGTAGTATGCGCCAAGGTCGCTTGCGTGCTGCAAATGTGGCGCGCTCGTAGGTATCGAACAAAGGAACAGAGTGGATCTTTTCGAGTATCAGGGACGTGCGGAGTTCGCCAGGTTCGGGCTTCCCGTGCCATCAGGCGGTATCGCAGACGATGTCGACACCGCAGTCACGGTCGCCGAGGCGGCTGGCTACCCGGTTGTCATCAAGGCACAGGTCCAGGTAGGTGGGCGCGGCAAAGCTGGCGGCGTCAAGCTGGCCGAGAACGCCGACGAGGTCCGCCTGCACGCAGGAAACATCTTGGGCATGGACATCAAGGGCCACGTTGTGAAGCGGTTGTTCATCGGCAACGCTGCTGACATCGCCGAGGAGTATTACGCGTCTTACACGCTTGACCGCAGCGCCAAGAAGCATCTGTTGATGCTGTCTGCCGAAGGCGGCGTCGAGATCGAGCAGGTCGCGGTCGAGAACCCCGATGCGCTCATCAAGCTGCACATCGACCCGGTTGACGGCATCTCGCTGGAGACCGCTCGCCAGGCATGTGTCGACGCGAAGCTCAACCCCATCGCCGTCGACCAGGCAGCCGAGATCCTGGTGAAGCTGTACAAGTGCTTCACCGAAGGCGACTGCGACCTGGCCGAGATCAACCCATTGGTGCTTACCCCCACCGGGCAGGTCCTGTGCCTCGACGCCAAGGTCGGTCTCGATGAGAACGCGATGTACCGCCACGACTGGGCCGAGTACGAGGCAACGGTGCGCCGTGACGCCCGCGAAACGCTCGCCCACTCCAAGGGCCTGCAGTACATAGGCCTGGAAGGCACCGTCGGCATCATCGCCAACGGCGCAGGGCTTGCTATGAGCACGCTCGACGTTGTCAACCAGGTCGGCGGATCGGCTGCCAACTTCCTCGACATCGGTGGCGGCGCCAATGCCGACGTGATGGCGGGGGCGCTTGAGGTCATCAACACCGACCCCGCCGTAAAGTCCATCTTCATCAACATCTTCGGCGGCATCACCCGCGGAGAAGAAGTTGCTAAAGGCATTGTCGAGGCCATGGGCCGCGTCGACCTGAAGGCGCCAATCGTCATTCGCCTCGACGGCACCAACGCCGAAGAAGGCCGCGCCATCCTGGCCAATGCCGGCATCCCAGCCGACAAGCTCATCTCCAAGCCCACCATGCTCGAAGCCGCGCGCGCTGCCGTTGCGCTATCCAAGTAACCCGGCCACGCTCAGCGGAATTTAGAAAGTACACAGACAAATGGCAATTTTCGTCAACGAGAACACCAAGGTCATCGTCCAGGGCCTCACCGGTGGGCAGGGCAAGTACCACGGGCTGCGCAACAAGGCCTACGGCACCCAGGTAGTGGGCGGGGTCACACCCGGTAAGGGCGGCACAGACGTGGAGGGCATCCCCGTGTTCAACACGGTCGCCGAGGCGGTTGCCGCTACCGGTGCCGACGCGTCCTTCATCGCAGTTCCTCCAAAGGCAGCGTCGGCAGCCATCCTCGAAGCAGCCGCTGCGGGTATCCGGTTCATCGTCTGCATCACCGAAGGCATCCCTGCACAAGACGAGGCAAAGACCTACAACCTCTTGAAGCGTGACTTTCCCAACACTCGCCTCCTCGGGCCTAACTGCCCAGGCATCATCAGCCCGGGGCGCTGCAACATCGGCATCACCGCCGGGGAAATTGCACTGCCTCCGCAGGAAGGCAAGCCGGCCGTTGGCATCGTCAGCCGTTCAGGCACCCTCACCTACCAGGCGCTCTACGAACTGAAGCAGCAAGGTATCGGCGTATCCACATGCGTCGGCATCGGCGGCGACCCGGTTCCCGGCACGGCGTTCATCGACGTGTTGGCCGAGTTCCAGAACGACCCAGAGACCAAGGCCATCATCATGATCGGCGAGATCGGCGGCACCGGCGAGGAAGAAGCCGCCGAGTTCATCAAGGCCAACGTCACCAAGCCAATGTCGGCTTACATTGCTGGCGTTACTGCCCCAGCAGGCAAGAAGATGGGCCACGCCGGAGCCATTGTCTCGGGTGGCAAGGGAACGGCGCAGGGCAAGATGGACGCGCTTGCCGCTGCCGGTGTGAAGGTGGGCCTCAACCCAACCGAAGCCGGCGAGCTGATGGCCGAGATCGTCAAGGGTCTTTAGCGTTTTGCCTTGCGGGAACCGCCGGTAACGGATGGTTCCTGCGAGGCTGCATCGATAGTGGCCACCACGTGTTTGGTGGTCTCGATGAACCGCTGTAGAGCGGCGGATCGGGTGCGGTCGGCCGCCCATGTCAAGGTAATAACCCGGGACAGGTCTTCGACGATGGGGATCATGATTGCCCCATCAGGTAACCCGGGTTCGACTGTGAGCCCGGGCAGCACGGCACAGCCGAGCCCTGCGTTCACCAGCCGCTGACGGGTGGGATTGTCCTCGGTGCGAAATACTGCGGTGGTCTCGATCCCGGCTGCTCGCAGCGCTGCTTCGCCTCGTGTCGAGCAGATTTCGCCTACTTGCCCTTCCACCATGTCTTCGCCTGCGAAGTCGCGGAGCGAGACGCTCGTCCGCTGAGCGAGGCGATGCCCCGGCGGAACTAACGCGACGTAACGGTCGGTCATCAGCTGTACCTGTTCAAATTCAGGGCCAAGCATTGAACCCGACAGAAACGCAGCGTCGAGTGCCCCTGAAAGCACGGTTCATCACGAAACGAGATACATCATGGAAACTGTCCTGACCCTTTTCGGCATCCTCACCGCAGTCCTCAGCCTCGTGGCCTTTGATTTGGCGTCGTTCCGCTTTGGCGTCGACAGCCGCGAACAGGGCGATTGGCACCCGGTCGACGGAGACCGGCGCTCGTTGTGACTGCACGTCTCGTTGTGTCCGGGTCTCCTGGCCCCGTGCTCCACTTGATCCTTCTTGATCGCTGTCGATTCGTCGGTTATCGGTTCGTCGTATAAGTGACACCATCTCAGGTGTCACTTCCGAAAGGGCCCATCATGCCTAGGTACACCGCTCTCATTTACGAACTTCCAGCCCTTGCCAACCCAGAGTCCGCCGAGTTCCAGGCCATCATGGGCGAGTACATTGCCTTCGGTAACGCGGCTGGCGCAGCTGGAGTGCTGGTAGGCGGCGAGGCCCTCATGCCAGTGCCGATGGCCACCACCGTCACCGTGCCGGGTGGCAAGGGGGGCGAGCCGCTCACCGCCGACGGTCCGTTCGCCGAGACCAAAGAAGTACTCACCGGCTTCTACCTGCTCGACGTTGCAGACTTGGACGAGGCTCTTAAATGGGCCGCCCAAATTCCAGCTGCGTGGACCGGCGGCAAAGTTGAGGTGCGGCCGGTGATCGATTTCAGTGGGCAGTGACAGCGGCTGATCCGCCGCCACCGCCACCGCAACAGCGGTCGGCAGCCGCAGCAGGCGCAAACCTTGCAGAACTTCTTCGGTCCGAAGGCCGCAAGGTCATCGCAACGTTGACCCGTCTCACGGGAGACATCGGCTTGGCTGAAGAAGCATTGCAGGATGCAATCGAACGTGCGCTTATCGTCTGGCCGAAGCAGGGTGTGCCGAGCAAGCCTGCGGCCTGGCTCACTACAACGGCGCGGAACAAAGCGTTGGATCGCATCCGACGCGAATCTGGTCGGCCAGATCGGGAACGACAGTCGGCGTGGATTCGCACCACGCCGACCCCTTCGGTCGAAGACCTGCACGAACTGCTCTCAGAGTCGGTCTTGCGAGACGATCAGTTGCGGCTGATCTTCACTGTGTGCCACCCCGCATTGTCCCGCGAGGCGCGGGTGGCGCTGGCGCTGAAGACAGTCGGCGGGTTGTCGACGCCCGAGATAGCGGCGGCCCTGCTGGTTCCCGAGGCGACCGTCGCCCAACGCGTGGTGCGGGCCAAACGCAAAATAATCGATGCGCACATACCTTTCCGGGTGCCGCCGGACCACGAACTGCCCGTACGCCTCCAAACCGTGTTGGAAACGGTGTATTCGATTTTTACCGCTGGGCATCATCCGGCCAGCGGCCCGGTTGACAGCCGAATTGACGTCGCTGCCGAAGGTTTGCGCTTGGCAGGAGAGCTGGCACTGTTGATGCCCGATGAACCGGAGTGCATCGGACTGTTGGCACTGATGCTCGCAACCCACGCTCGGGCTTCGGCCCGGGTCGACACATCCGGCGAGGCGGTGCTGCTGGCAGATCAGGATCGATCGCGTTGGGATCATGGGGCCATTCGGCGCGCCGACTCGCTGTTGCGCAGCGTTCTCAGCGCCCGCCGTCCGGGCCCGTTTCAGGTGCAGGCTGCGATTTCGTGTCTGCACGGCCTTGCTCTGCGATTCGACGAAACAGATTGGGCGGAAATTGCCGAGCTGTATGCGCTGCTCTTCGAACTCCAGCCGACCAACGTTGTGCGTGTGAATTGGTCGGTTGCCGTGATGGAGGCCAGTGGGCCAGACGCAGGGTTGTTGATCCTGACTGGTGTCGACGTTGCTGCAGTCGAGCAGTGGCATCTGTACTGGGTGACTAGGGCCGAGCTGGAGCACAAGGCCGGTCGTGTCGAAGACGGACTGGTCTCGCTGGACCGCGCAATATCGTGCGAGATGAACGATTCAGATAGAGCGTTGCTGACGGCCAGGAGGGCAGCTCGCGCCCTGGGCTCCTGAGGCCCCGCTACCGTCTGAGGGATGAGCGTGGGTCATAGCGGCGGCGTTGAACCTTCAACGCAGCAACGGCAAAGTTCGGGTGCCGGTCATCGCATTGCTGCGTTCGACGTCGTACGGGCCGTAGTCCTCATCGGTGTGTTCACGATGAACTACATCGTCGAGTGGAACGTGGAAGAGATTCGGCGCGGCGGCTGGGATCTGATCGACGCGCCCTCGGGCTTACGGTCTTTGATGAACCCGTGGACGGGTCCACTATCAACGCGGTTCGCTGCGACCCTCACCACACTTGTTGGGGTTGGCATCGTGCTGCTATCCGCCAGGTCCGTAGCCAGCGCGAACGCGGCCGCAATTCGTGAGGACCGCTGGAGACTTCGCCGCAGAGGCATGCTGTTCGTCTTGGCCGGCATCTTCTTCGAGGTTGTCTGGCCGGGAGAGATTTTGCACTTTGTCGGCCTGTTTCTGATTGTCGCTGCTTGGACAATCACATGGAAGCCTCAGACCCTGGGACTGGCAGCGCTTGGAGTTGCAACGGTGACAGCCCTGCAGCGCTCTGCGGTCTTCGCGGTTGTTGGCGCAGACGAAAGATTCTCCTGGTGGGGTGGCTTCTCTGCCGACCGAACCAGATCGCTCGGCACCCCCAGGGGGTTCTTGTCCAATGTGGTTTCGTGGGGTGGCCACCCGCTGCTGCCGTGGTTGACGTTTGTGTTTGTGGGCATGGCGATTGCGAAGTTAGACCTGCAGTCGCACCGGACACGGCGGATGCTGGTGTTGTCCGGAGGCTGTCTGCTTGCAGTTGGTTACGCCATGCGCTTCGTTGCGCGTGCCGTACTGCCAGACCGGTGGGATTGGGCCGCTTCCACCCAACCTGGTGGATTCGGCAGAATCTCCCCGTTTGGGGGTGGTATGCCCGCTTACGTTGTGTCAACCGTTGGTAGTTCGGTTCTGTTCTTGGTCGGTGTTCTTTGGATTGCTGAACGATTCGGTGAATCGCTGCCAGCCCGGATTCTGGCGAGAGCCGGCAAAGTCACGTTCACTATCTATGTGGCCCATGGCGTGATCCCCTGGTTACTGATCAGCCAAGGGTGGGTGGGACAAAACTTTGGGTTGCTGCGAAGCGTCGGCATCGCGTTTGGGAGCTGGTTCCTTGCCATCCTCGCCGGGGCGGCCGTGCAGACGAGCTTCGGTACCGGGCCGCTCGAATGGCTGCTGCGTCAGGTTTCGGGATCGGCGCTGCCGGTGCGTAGGCCTGTCAGCCAGCCGCAACCAGCGGAAGATATTCCGGGTGTTTCTCGATGAAATGCGCAACGTAGGAACACGACGGAACCACCGTGGCTCCGTCCGCACGTAGTTCGTTCAGGATGTGAGTCACCAGCACGGCGGCCAACCCGTTTCCCCGGAACTGTGGTTGGGTAACGGTGTGCGGAAGTTCAACCGATGTACCAATCACGATGTACTCGGCAAACGCGCCAAGTTGGTCCTCGATACGCAGTTCGTATCGATCTGGAGTCTTGGTGATGACCATGGTGTGAGTTTCGCCCATCGGGGGCCGCTGGCTGGCGTATTCTGGCGGTCCACTTGGAAGGGTGGCAGAGCGGCCGAATGCACCGGTCTTGAAAACCGGCGAGGTGTTGAGCCTCCGTGGGTTCAAATCCCACCTCTTCCGCACATGAAACGGGGCGCCTTCGGGTGCCCCGTTTCAGTTTTCTGGTCCGCCTGCCGAAGTGGTTGTTGTGAAGACGGTGCTGGCCCACGAGTGGCTGATCACGCCTGCGGGATCTGACAAGGTTGCGGCTCGGTTGGCCTCAGCGCTCGACGTCCAACGCGTCGTGACCGCAATCAAGGATCCCGGCGTCTCGCAAGCCCTCATGGGAACTCGGCCCGTCGACACCCTCTTCACTGATCGCCTCCCGTCGGTAGGACCTCGGCGAATGCAGTACGCACCTGTGCTGTTGGCCGCGTGGGCCGCTGCGAACGTCGACAAGTCGGGGAGGTCGGGCAATGCCGGTACGACCGGTCGGACCAGTCCGGCCGATCTGCTTGTGTCGAGCACTCACTTCGGCGCCATGGGCGCGGGACGTCGGTTCGAAGGTCTTCACCTAGCGTATTGCTACAGCCCGTTGCGGTTTGCGTGGCGCCACGACCTCGAATCGGAACGGATTTCCGGTCCGGCTGCACGAGTCGCAGGGATGGTTCTCCCTCGTCTGAGGGAGTTCGACCAAGCTTCCGCGGACACGGTGTCATTGTTTGTGGCCATCTCGTCGTCGATCGCCGATCGCATCGAAGCGGCGTACGGCCGCAAATCCTGCGTCGTACATCCGTGCGTTGAAGTAGATCGGTTTGCTGATCTCGCGGAAGTCCGGGAGGGCGCCGAAGAACCATCCAGTGGATATCTGCTCTGTTTCGGGCGAATGGTGCCGTACAAACGGGTCGACCTAGCCGTACGGGTTTGTACTGCGAATGGGCTGCGACTCGTCGTTGCTGGAGCGGGGCCGTGTGTGCCGGAACTGAGGCGGATTGCCGGCCCGACGGTCAGCTTCGAAGAAAACGTCAGCGACGATCGGTACCGAGCACTGCTCTCTGGAGCCCGAGCGCTGGTGTTCCCCGGCGAGGAGGATTTCGGCATCATCCCAGTAGAAGCCATGGCAGCCGGGGTCCCGGTCGTAGCGCTGGGCGTCGGTGGGGCACTCGACACTGTCATCGATGGTGTCACGGGCGTGTTGTTCGCCGAGCAGACAGACGGTGCGTTGGCCACGGCGATCGAGCGGATGCTCGGTCAGCGATTCGACCCGGCCAAGTTGCACGAACATGCCCGCCAGTTTCGCCCCGAGGCCTTCGACGAACGCATTCAGGCCGTGGCTGTGGGCCATTTGGCATCGGGTGAGCGTGACTGCTGGTGAACTCCGAGCACAGCCCGGGTCCGTGGTTGGCGTCCCCGGGGTCGCCTAATCGGTGCCGGTCATTTCCTCAAGGTTGACTAACTGCAGGCCGATGTTCACGCAATGAACGGGGGCGCGCTCAGGCAACTTGAGGTTGTTCCTGACGGGCGAGGCGATGTACCCAACGCCCCGGCGAGCATCTCCGCCATCACGTCGGCACGAGTCCGATCGATCCAACGAGCATGGATCTGGGTGAGGGGAGTGCTGACTGCTTTCAGCGACGTCTTCGCCGTCGCAGCGTCGATGTCGTTCGCCCTGAACCGGCGTCTGGACGGAGCGACGCTCACTTCGGTTGTTGCAAGACCTGCGGGACGTACTGTCACCTACAACGCAGTGGCCCTGCTGTTTGTCGCGGGCTGGGTGGTGGCAGTCGCATTGAATGGCGGCTACCAACCGCGTCGGCTGCACTCGCTCTGGTACCAGGCTGCCTCCGTATGGAGGAGCGCCCTCGGTGTGCTCGCGTTCCTCGGCGTTGCCGGATTGTTTCTTCGGCTGCAGTTCTCGCGGTCGTTCGTTCTGGTTGGCCTCCTGGGTTCGGTGGTTCTCACGCTCATCGGCCGCGCTGCTGTGCAGTGGCTGTTCATGGGGCTGCAGAGACTTGGAATCGGAATCGACCGGGTGGTGCTCGTCGGAGCCCCTGCTTCGACCCAGAGCATCAGGGTGCAGTTAGAAACGACCTCGTCACGCAAGACTCGCGTGGTCGACGAAGTCCGACTCCCAGCGTCTCCAGGACCCTCCGCAATCCTCGCTCCGATCCTGCGAGTTGTTGAACGTCATGGGGCCACGAGTGTTGTTATGTGCGGTGCTGGGTCGCTGCCTTCCGGAACCGTGCGGGCACTTGCGGCGCGTCTTTCCGGGACCGGCGTGTCGCTTGTCGTTGCCCCCGGAACGTCTGAAGCTGTCGGACCTGGCGTGCAGTTGCATCCAGTCGGAGACTTGTTCCTGCTGCGCGTGCGCGATTCGAAACCAGGGCTCTTGGGACGCATCGCAAAGGCCGTGTTGGACCGAACTCTGGCAGCATGCTTGTTGGTTGTCGCCGCTCCGATTATGGCGGTGTTGGCAATACTGATTCGCCGCGGGTCCACCGGCCCGGCCCTGTTCCGCCAAGAGCGGATCGGCCGCGATGGACGACCGTTCCACATCTACAAATTCCGGTCGATGACCAACGACGCTGAAGCACGGTTGCGACGCGATGGATTGTGGGACTCTTACGTGGCGAACGGGTTCAAGTTGCCGCAAGGTGATGACCCTCGTATCACCCAGCTTGGGGCATTCATGCGCCGCACGAGCTTGGATGAACTTCCGCAGTTGCTGAACGTCGTTGCGGGGTCCATGAGCCTGGTTGGCCCACGCCCGGTCGTGCCTTCGGAACTCGAGTGTTACGGCGATCTGGAGCTCGCCTATACAGGTGTGCGGCCAGGGATCACGGGGTACTGGCAGGTCAATGGCCGAAGCGACGTCGGCTTTCCTGAACGAGCGGAACTCGACGCGTACTACTACGACAACAGATCGTTGCGTGTGGACCTGCGCATCCTGTTTCGGACGGTTCTCGCAGTCGCATTGCGAGTTGGAGCGCACTGATGCCGTTAGGCGATTTGCTCCACCCTGCGTCGCGAGGCTCTTCCCGACCGGACTTGGCTCCACCGGACTTGGCTCCACCGGACTTGGCTCCACGAAGCAACTCGGGCACCGTTGGAGTTGTCGTGCCGTGCCACAACTACGGCAGGTTTCTTCGGGAAGCCATCGAGAGCCTGATGGGCCAGACGGTGGTGCCCGACGAGATCGTGATTGTGAACGACGGTTCGACAGACGACTCCGCTGCGGTGATTGCAGAATTGGTTGCGAAGTACCCGTTAATCCAGGTTGTGACGAACCGCAGTCCGGCGGGAGCACCGGCTGCGTTCCGGTCAGGCATTCGAGCGATCTCCACCACCTACGCGATGGTCCTCTCCGCTGACGACCGGGTCTCGAACACCTACCTCGAGGCAAGTAGCCGTGTGCTCGATATGGGATTCGACGTTGCACGCAGCGCAGCCGTGCTTTTCGGAGCCCGAGACGGCGAATGGCCGGTCGCATCCTGGAGCCTGACCGATCTGTTGTTCGAGAACGCGCATCACGGTTCGATGATGTTTCGTCGTTCGGTGTACGACCGAGTGGGCGGCTACCGAAATATGGCCTTTGAGGATTGGGACCTGTGGCTGCGCATGGCTGCCAGTGGTGCGAAAGCGGGTGAAGTGTCTGGCTGTGCCCTGGAGTATCGCCAGCACGGTCCGTCTCGCAACGCGAAATCAGTTTGGAGTGCGCGGCGCGGTCGGTTTGCTCTGCTCTTGTGCAACGTTCGCGTGCTCGGGTTCCGCACCTCTGTTTCGGTGATCTTTCGGCGGCTTTTGTGAGCGAACCTGAGCGATCGGCGAACGAACGCGTTGCACCCCGCGTGGGTGCCGCCCTCATGGCGATACTTCAGGGCGGTGGCTTTGCCGTCGGGCTTCGGCTTGCCTCGTTGGGTTTGCAGACCGCAATCTTCGTGGTGCTCGCCCGCCGGTTCGATGCTGAAGCTCTTGCGCCCTGGATCGTGGCAACGGCGATGCTGCAGAGCGTTGCAGTGTTCTCCGACCTCGGGATGTACGTGTCTGTGCCCATCGCATTGCGAGAGCGTCCCGGCAGCGACGGAGACCGTTTCGTTCGCACAGGGCTCGCAACAGTCACGACGGGAGCCCTCTTCGTGATCGGCTTGACGTGCGCTGCTTCGGGACTGTTGGGGCTCGGCTGGCACTCCACCGTGCTCTGGCTCACACCATGGCTCCTGGCGCAGCGTGCGGCGAGTTTGACCACCGTAGTGATGAACTTCAAGGGGCGACTGCAGGTAGCTGCAGCTGCTGAATTTGCTGGCCGAGCAGGAACGCTCGTCTTGGTGACTGTGCTTCCCTTGCAGTTGCACGTCGTTTCCTTGGCGATGGCGCTGCAGTTTGCCGGGACGCTGATGTTGTTGCCGCGATTAGTTCGCGTTGTTGGACCCCTTCTGCCGTGGCGTGCCGCCCGACAGCTGTGGCGCTCAGGGCTGGCGCCAGCGGGAGCCGGTGGCATCGGAGCGGCTCAAGGCAAGGCCGATCAGTTAATCCTGAGTTCGGTTGCATCGGCTCCGGCGCTTGTCGCTTACTCGCTCGGTTACCGGGTGTTCGACGCAACGATTGGTCTTGTCGTCATGTTCGCTGCCGGTCAGTTTGCAAAGACTCCTCCGAGCCGTTTGAGCGACGCCGCATGGAAGCAGTCATTGCGTCAGATCGGGATCACCTCGCTCGCTGTCTGGATAGCGGCGGCCGGTGCAACGATGACGTTGATGTTGATCGGCTCAACCGGTATTGCGGCGTCGACGCTTGCCCTCGTCGGCGTCGTGCTGTCGATCGCTGCCTGCCTTGGGTGCGCGAATGCGTTTCTCGCTCCATTCCTGTTCGTCGAGGGTCTCCAGGGCCATGTCAGAAAGGCCTTGATTGTGGCAGTCGGAGTGGTGCTGCTCGACCTTCTGGTCGTCCCTCGATCTGCCGTCGTGGGTGCTGCGGCGGTCACCGCTGCGGCGGAGGGTGTCGGGGTGGCGTGGACGCTCAGCCGCCTGAACCTGCAACGCCGTCGTGTCAAAGGCTCTGGACAGGTAGTTGTTGCTAGTTCAGCGGGTTGGCTGCTGCCTGTTGATTCACGTATTTGAGCCCGGGTACTCGGCTGAGGTCGGACACGCCGCGCACGCCGTCCCACCATCCGGCAAGGCTCGCCTTTGTGTAGTCGGGACGAATGTTCGGGAACCGTGCAACAACGCCGCATAAGAGACGAGCGATGCCGATCAAGTGATTCAGCGGCGCGCAGATCCCGGCGTGTCGACGGCTCACCAGTGATCGGTTTCGCCAGATGAGGTAACCACGGAGCGGTCGATGCCGCCCACGGCTGTTGTCGTGGCGATAGCGCAGACCCGGCACCACGACGGTGCGCAAACCTGCCTCTCGAACACGAAGACCCAATTCGATCTCGTCGAAGAACATGAAGAGAGACTCATCGAACGGTCCTTCTATCGCCCGAATTGCACGCGTCACCGTTACGAACGCGCCTTGTACGAACAGCATGTCTTCACTCGCAGCCAACTCTTTGGCCCATCGGTCGGTACCGGTCCATTTCGACCAAGATCGACCCCCTACCGTATTTGGCTTTCCGTCCGCTGTCAGCTCGATTCCACCGAACACGGCGACATCCGCCGTGGCGTTGTCGAGCGCCTCCCGCAATCGAGCGAACGCTGCGTTGTCCAAGTCCAGATCAGCGTTAGCAATTGTGACGAACGAATATCCATGCGAAAAGGCCAAGGAGATTCCGACGTTCGCAGCACCGGTGTATCCAAGGTTGGAAAGCGGCCGAATAACTTCGAAATTCACTGACTCGTACAGCGCTTTCCCGTTTTCGATCACCACTATGTCGGGCGGGGAATCGAAACCCTGAAGGTGCCTGGCCATTTTGCACACTTCGCTGGTGTCGTCGAAGCCGATGATCACAATGATGTGATCACTGGTGCGAGTCCGCAACGCCGGCGGTCGCACGGTCATTGGGAGGGGTGAACGTTCTTGTCCGGCCTGTACGGCGCCAGCAACTCGCGCAAGCGACCGCGGAACGAGTCCCAACGGGCCTGGCGCGATGGCTCGGACGGTCGGAACATCAGCAGCGCCGGGTGGAGGGCCATGGCGATGTTGACCCGTGCCGGGAAACCATGTTTACGTATCAACTGTGTGCGGCCCCGACCGTAGGCGTACGCTCGCCCTGCAGGCCACCGGGTGGGGTTGGCCGGGTGTTGCACCCACACCGATTCGGTGCGGCCCGCACGACCGTGCAGACCCGCGGCGCGCAGAAGAAAGTCGGTGTCTTCGCCGGACTGCCACGGGGTCTGTGCGCCGAGTCCCATGTCTGTATCGAATCGGCCTGCCCTCCGAACGGCGTCAGCGCGGAAGAACAAGTTATAGGTCGGAGTGTCATTCAGCGCACCCAACTTGCTCACTGTTGTGAACGGGAGTGTTGGGCTGTCAGTGATGTGGGCACCGATCTCGGACCAGCCGCTGATCAAGGCGTCGTACTCGGGGTGGTCTGCGAACGCGGTCTGTGCCGAGTCCAGCGTGCCAT
>JAYSSK010000098.1:0-1799 GCA_043720595.1 Acidimicrobiia bacterium | reverse complement strand
CATTGAGTGCATCTGGCGACGCGTCGTTGATATGTGCACTGGATACCGTCACTTGAGCTTCGGCGACCAGCCCAGCCAACACGGCTGGCTCAAGCCCGTTGAAGCCTGCGAGTTCGACTCCGACGAAGCCGATCTCACCCACGCGGCGAATGACCGATGGGAAGTCAACCGCAGCGGCTTCCCGAAGCGAGTACAGCTGGACGGCGATCGGCGGCGGGTTGGTGGTCGACACGGCAAACTCCTGAAGGGCTGGAAACGCCTCAGACCCTACGCGACCCAACCTCGCTCGGCTGACTTCCTGGCCATCAGCTCGCAGGTTTTCACGGAATTGCGTGTGGCGGCGCCGGGAATCGCGCCGGGCGAGCGGGGCGAGCCACCACGACAGCTGCCGACAGAACCAGTAGCGCGCCAACTACTTGCAACGCGGCCATCGTTTCGCCCAGTAGCGTCACCCCGACCACCACGCTGACCAGCGGCTCGGTGTTGGCAAGGATGGCGGAACGAGTTGCCCCGAGCCGCGGAATCCCGAGAAACAGCAATCCCATTCCGGCCACGGTGCCGAATGTGGCGACTGCGAAGATCGATGACCAGCCGCCGGCTGATCCTGGGAACTGCGGACGGCGAATGAGGCCAAGAACCACAAACGTTGCCATTGCACCAGCCATGATCACCGTGAGGTTGGTCCACGGGTTCGGCAACGACCGCAGCACCTCGGTTGACCAAGTCAGATAGGTGCCGTAGCAAAGACCGGAACCGATTCCCAGAATCACGCCGAACGTGCTACCGCTGCGGACCGGCCCGACCACTAAGGCGCACCCGACAAACGCTCCACCCATGCACAGCACCACAACCCGGTCTGCTCGCTCACGAAACCACGCGAACCGCCACAACACGACTACAAGCGGAGCGATGTACAAGAGGATCGCGGCCAACGAGGACGGGATGAACTCAAGGCTGCGGAAATAGCAGTAGGCCTGGCCGGCGTATCCGAAGACACCCAAAGACAACACCTTCACGAGTTCGATGCCACGGGGCCACGGACCGTCGTGGAAAAACGATGGCATAAGCGAACGCAATGCCAGCAGCACAACCAACGTCACCGGCCACCGAACGGTGAGTACACCAAACGCGTCAGCTCCGCTGTTGAAGGCACCACGTGCCATCAGCGGAAGCAGGCCGAAGCAGACCGACGAGCCAACGACATACGCCACGCCCGCAGGATTTGAGGCGTGATTGTTGGTCGGTTGCGCGCTGAACGAAACGCCGGACGGCGCACCGGGGCTCACGTGGCGATTGGGCGATCAGGATCTCTTTCCCAGTCCGACCACGACCCGGGGTACAACCGAGTAGAGCGGAACCCGGCGATCTCAAGCGCCAACAGGTTGTGACATGCAGTGATGCCAGAACCACAATGGGACACGATTGAGGTTGTGGGTGTTGCCCCAAGCTCGCGGAACCGTTCGCGCAGTTCCGCTGCGGTGCGCATCACGCCAGTGCTTGGATTCACGTTTCCTGTCCACGGAGCCGACACGGCACCTGGAATATGACCAAATCGCTCATCAATCATGTTCTCGTCTCCGGCGTAACGATCCGCGGATCGAGCATCGAGGATGAGCGCCCCGTTGGAACGCCGCAGCGTGTCGACGCCGACAACATCGATGACAGCACCCATCGGCCATGGAATGGCGCTGAACGAGCCAGGGGTGATTTCTGATGACAGTTCGTTGGAGAGCGACCCTGTCCATGCGCTGATGCCACCATCGAGAACACCGCAACGGCGGCCGGTCACCGTGAGCATC
>JAYSSK010000097.1:0-1804 GCA_043720595.1 Acidimicrobiia bacterium | reverse complement strand
CCTGCAGGGAGCGCGGGTGGTTCGCCTCAGCGCAGGCGAGCCACCACGTTGCTGACCAGCCGCTGACCCGAACCACGCCCCAGCGTCATGATGGACTCGGGGTGGAATTGCACGGCAGCAATCGGAAGCGTGCGGTGCTCGATACCCATCACGATTCCGTCGATACTATGCGCGCTGACCATGAGTTCGGCTGGCAGTTTGTCCTCGATCGCATAGAGCGAGTGGTAGCGCCCCGCCTCGAACGACGGACCCACTCGGTCGAACAAACCGAAGCGACCGGCCGCCTCGATAGCCACGACAGATGGCTTGCCGTGCACGGGAACCTCGAGCTGGCCAAGCGTTCCGCCGAAATGCTCGACGAGAGCCTGTAGCCCCAGGCAGACACCGAACACCGCGAGCTTGCGTTCGGTGGCCAACGCGATCGTCTCGGAGATGTGGAAATCCCTAGGGCGGCCAGGGCCGGGAGACAGCACCACGAGATCTGGCGCGACCGCGTCGAGCTCGTCGGCATCGAACCCCCAACGCAGGGTGGTGACTTCAGCTCCCGCTGCCCTGAAGTAGCCAGCCAAGGTGTGCACGAATGAATCTTCGTGGTCGACGAAGAGCACGCGACGCGTGCTGACTTCTGCGGCGGAACTGACCCGTGGAGGTGTTTGGCCATCAGGCTGATCGCCCTTCAACGGGACGTTGCCAGCTGGATGCGGCGACCGGATTGCGTCGAGGAACGCACTCGCTTTCAGCTCGGTCTCTTCTTCTTCGGCGATCGGATCGGAATCGAACAACAGTGTTGCGCCCACTCGAACCTGTGCGGCGCCATCTTTCAAACGGATGGTGCGCAATGTGAGCCCTGTGTTGAGTTTGCCGTCAAAGCCGACCATACCGATCGCTCCGCCGTACCAGGCACGTTCGGTACGTTCGTGCTGCTCGATCCAGCGCATGGCCCACAGCTTCGGCGCGCCGGTGACGGTGACCGCCCATGTATGGCTGAGAAACGCATCGAGAGCGTCGAACTCTGGACGAAGTATTCCCTCGACGTGATCGACGGTGTGGATAAGCCGCGAATACAACTCGATCTGGCGGCGCCCGAGCACGCGGACCGAGCCTGGAATGCAGATCCGGGATTTATCGTTGCGGTCAACGTCAGTGCACATAGTGAGCTCGGACTCGTCCTTTTCGCTGTTCAGCAGCGCAAGGATTTGATGAGCATCGGAGATGGGGTCGGTGCCGCGAGCAATGGTGCCGGAGATGGGGCAGGTTTCAACCCTCCACCGAGAGTCCGCGGTGGGTTCAACGCGTACATACATTTCGGGCGACGCGCCGACAAGCCACTCTTTCTCACCAAGGTTGATGAGGAACCCATACGGCGCAGGGTTACGTTCACGGAGACGGCGGAACAGCTCCGACGGTTGATGGGAGTTCGGTTCGGTGAACCGCTGCCCTGGCACAACTTCGAACAGATCCCCACGCGCAAAGCTGATCTTTGCTTCCTCGACCAGCGCCGCATATTCACCCGGTAGGTGGTCGCAATGGGCAACTACCGCGGGATCTGGCTCGTAGGCCACTTCGGGGCCTTGCCGAGCGAACGAAGAGGTGCTGCGGCCCTCGATCTCGAACTCGTAGAAGTGCACTTCGGCGCGCTCGTTGCGGTGATCGACGACGAGCAGCTCGTCCGGGAGGTACAAGACCAGATCGCGCTGATCGTCGGGGCGCGGCGACCGGAGAGGTACGGCGTCGAACTGATACGCCAAGTCGTATCCGAATGCACCGTACAGACCAAGTGCCCCGTCGTCTGGGCTGGCGAACA
>JAYSSK010000096.1:0-11780 GCA_043720595.1 Acidimicrobiia bacterium | reverse complement strand
GTATGACCTGTCGTCGTTTCTCACGCAGCTACCTACGGCACCTGATCTCCGTTGGCGAACAGTCGGCGGCTCGTTTCATGAGCATTCACAACCTCTCGTATCTGTTGCGCCTCATGGATTCAGCCCGCGACTCGATCATCGCCGGCACCTTTGAACAGTTTCGGGCCGACGTGGTTGGAGTCTGGGAGACCCGCGAGGCACGATAAGTAGCCCATGCGGCGGTACTGGCTGGTTGAGGCACTAGATTGTCTCGGCTGTGCCGGTCCCAGCCGGCGTTGGAGGAACCCATGAAGGCCCGAAATCGATTGTCCCTGGCGGTGATTCTGGCGGTGTCATCTATTGGTCTCATCGCCACGCTGATCGCCGGCATGCGCCCCGGTCTGGGGTTGGACCTCCAAGGCGGTGCCTCTGTGCTGATGAAGCCAGTCGGCGAGGTTCGTGAAGGTGCGCTCGAAAAGGCGCGGTCCATCATCGAGCAACGCGTCAACGGGCAGGGCATCGGCGAAGCCGAGGTGCGCATCGAAGGCGAGCGCATCCTCGTCGAGGTCCCCGGCGTCAAGAACCCAGAGGCGGTGCTCAACCTGGTCGGCCAAACCGCCGAGTTGCGTTTCCGTCCGGTCATCCAGGCGTTGGGCAATAACTTCGACGCGCTGGCCACAACCACCGTTGGCCCGTCGACGACCGCAGGCGCCTCGACGACCGCGGGCGCTTCAACCACCGCCGGTGCCTCGACGAGTGGGGCGACCTCGACCAAGGCCGCCGCCACCACTGCTGCTCCGACCACTGTTGCTCCGACCACGGTTGCTCCGACCACGGTTGCGGACCTCGGAGACCCTGGCTTCGCTGCTCCTGCCCAGGCCGAGACTGCGGATACCACGGTCCCAACAGCGACCACTGCCAAGACAGCTCCAAAATCAGTTTCGAAGACGGTTCCGCCCGTCTCGGTGATCGCCGGAAAAGGCGAGACTGTCGTCATCGGTGGCCCAACCACCACGTCAGCGGGTAGCGCTGCAACCCCGTTGGCAAGTTCCACGGTGCCTCCGTCGACCGTTGCTTTCGAAGAGACCCTCGACAAGGCCACCGGCCTCACCTCTCGGGCTAGCGACTTGCCGGGCGCCACGGTGCTGCTCGACGACCTCGAAGGCAACCAGTACCTGTTGGGGCCATCGCTCGCCACGGGCGAGATCGTGGGCGACGCAATTGCAGAGATCAACTCGCAAACGGGCGAATGGGAAGTGCGGCTCAACATGACGTCGTCTGGTTCGGGCGTCTTCGACCGCATCGCTGCTCAAACACTCAACCGTCAGCTGGCCATCGTGTTGGACTCCAAAGTTCAAAGCGCTCCAACCATCCAGACTGACCGTTTCAACGGAACCGCTCAGATCTCGGGCAGCTTCACAGAGCGCGAAGCCAAGGACTTGGCTTCCGTATTGCGCTACGGCTCGCTTCCTGTGCAGCTGGAACAACAACAGGTGCAAACAGTCAGTGCCTCGCTCGGGCGTGACTCACTGCGGGCGGGCATTGTCACCGGTCTGCTTGGTCTGCTGATGGTCGCCGCCTACATGGCCTTCTATTACCGCTCGCTCGGCCTGGTCGTGGTGGCCGGCCTGTTCACCTCGTTCGGCCTTCTGTGGACGCTGCTGTCGCTGCTCACCAAAACCAGCGGCCTTGCGTTGTCGCTGGCTGGTGCGGTGGGCATCATCGTGTCGGTGGGTGTCACGGTCGACTCGTATGTCGTCTACTTCGAGCGTCTTCGAGACGAACTGCGCCACGGCAGGTCGATGGATGCCTCCATCGATCGTGGTTTCCGACGCGCATGGCACACCATCCTCGCCGCTGATGGTGTGTCCATCCTCGGTGCGTTCGTGCTGTACATCCTCACCGTCGGTTCCGTCCGCGGGTTCGCGTTGATGCTGATGATCTCTACGATGCTCGACATCGTGGTCGCCTGGTTCTTCACCCGGCCACTTGTCGCGATGTTGGCCCACAACAAGTTCTTCACAACCGGTCGTTGGGGAGTGGCTTCAGGCGCATTCGCTGCGGCTGGCCCAATAGCCTCGTCGTCGGCTGTCGCCGCCGACGCCATCCTCAGACCCGGCACCGCCGGATCGCGTTCGACCGGAGCCGCGAAATGAGCCGCGAAATGGGTACTGAAATGGGATCTGACTCCACTACTGACCAAGCGGGCAAGGCGGGCCAGGCGGGCCAGCAAGCTGGCCCCACCGGCGTCACCGCTTCGAACTCATTGTGGCACCGGCTGTACAACGGGCTCACCGCGTACGAGTTCGTTGGGCGTTGGAAGCGGTGGTTCGCCTTGTCGGCAGCGGTCATCCTCATCGGCCTGCTGACGCTTGGCCTCCGTGGCCTCAACCTCGGCATCGACTTCACCGGCGGCACCGTGTGGCAGGTTCCTGCCGACACTGCTTCCGTGGCCGAAGCACGCGACGTACTGCGTCCGCTCGGCTTCGCTGAGTCCAAGATCCAGACCCTCGAATCGGGTGGCCAGCGGTACCTGCGCATCCAAGGCGAAGACACCACGCCTACGCAGCAGTCCAAGATCACCGCAGCGTTGGCCAAGCTGAGTGAAACCAAGACCAGCGACGTCAGCGTGTCAAAGGTCGGTGCATCGTGGGGCGAAGATGTCACCCGCAAAGCACTCAAGGCACTTGTGGTCTTCTTCCTTGCCATCGTCGCCTACATCTCGCTGCGTTTCGAGTTGAAGATGGCGCTGGCAGCAGTTGCGGCCGTGGTCCACGACATCCTCATCACCGTCGGTGTTTACGCCATTGTGGGTTTGCCGGTCAGCCCTGCCACCGTCATTGCTTTCCTGACCATCCTCGGCTATTCGCTATATGACACCGTGGTGGTATTCGACAAGGTCGACGAGAACGTGGACTCGCTGGGGCCGTCTGGTCGAACGCGATATTCAGACATCGTCAACCTGTCCATGAACCAGGTGCTGATGCGTTCCATCAACACCTCGCTGGTCGCCATCCTCCCAATCGTGTCGCTGCTGGTTCTGGGCGCTGGGTTGATGGGTGCCACGTCACTGGCCGATTTCGGGTTCGCCTTGTTCATTGGTTTGCTGACCGGTGCGTACTCATCGATCTTCATCGCTTCGCCGCTTCTCGCGTTGCTGAAAGAACGTGAGCCCCAGTGGAAGGCGATCGCCGACAAGATTTCTGGCGCTGGCCGCCATGTCCGGTCTGGCGCCGAAGGTCTTGCCGCTGCGTCGCTCGCTGTCGACATCGACGCGACGCAGGTCCTCACCGGTGGCTCGGTTCCGCGCCCGCGTAAGCGGCAGTAAGCACGCCGACGAAAAGCCGACCATCAGTGTCAGGAGCAATGCCACATGAGTGAACGCTTGCGTGGCCTGGTTCGTGACGTACCGGACTTCCCGGCGCCCGGAATCATGTTCCGAGACGTCACCCCGCTGCTCCAAGATCCGGTTGCCCTACAAGAGTCCATCAGCCTGATGGCCGAAGCGGTTCAGGCGTTGGCACCCGATGTTGTGCTTGGTATCGAGAGCCGTGGGTTTCTGTTCGGGGTTCCAGTCGCTGACCGCCTCGGCCTCGGGTTCGTACCGGCCCGCAAGCCGGGCAAGCTGCCGTGGCGAGTGCATAGCCAGTCGTACGGTCTGGAGTACGGAGCCGACGTGCTGGAACTCCACGTCGACGCTGTCGGGCCTGGCGCTCGGGTAGTGATCATCGACGATGTGCTTGCCACCGGTGGCACTGCCCGTGCTGCGAGTTCACTGGTCCGTGCTTCGGGTGCCACGGTCGCTGGGATTGTGGTGCTCGTGGAATTGGTTGGCTTGGGCGGACGGGTCACTATCGATGCCCCGGTTACCTCCGTCCTCACCTACTGAACCGTCGCTCAGCCGGCTTGACCTACTGAACCGCTAGCGTTGCGAACGTGAACGCAAGCGGCCTCCCCGATCCCGAGCTGTATCTCGCGCCGCTCATTGCGATCTACCGTGAACGCCACCCGAAGGCTTCCGTTGCGCGTATCAAGTCCGCATACGAACTTGCGGCCGAAGCACATCACGGCCAGCTGCGTAAGTCTGGCGAACCGTATGTCAGCCACCCGGTTGCAGTAGCCACCATCCTCGCGGAACTGGGCCTCGATGACATCACGTTGGCGGCAGCGCTTCTGCACGATGCGGTGGAGGACACCGGCGTCACCCTCGACGATCTCGACACGCGTTTCGGCCGCGACGTCGCGCTGATCGTCGACGGGGTCACCAAGCTCGAACGCCTCCAGTTTGATTCGAAGGAAGCACAGCAGGCAGCCACCATGCGCAAGATGCTGGTGGCAATGGCCAAGGACCTACGGGTGCTGCTCATCAAGCTGGCAGATCGCACGCACAACATGCGCACCATCGACGCGGTCACCGAGGACTGGAAGCGTCGGCGCACCGCGCAGGAAACCCTCGACATCTACGCGCCGCTCGCACATCGGCTGGGCATCGGCGAGATCAAGCACGAACTGGAAGACCTCAGCTTCCGTGCACTCGAGCCGCGCAAGTACGCCGAGATCCAGTCCATGGTCCAGGCGCGGGCTGGCGAACGAGACCAGCAACTCGCAAGGACAATCGCCGAGGTCACCGACCGGCTGGCCGAGCTCAATATCGAAGCCACCGTGATCGGGCGTGAAAAGCACCTGTGGTCCATCTACGAAAAGATGGTCGTGAAGGGCAAAGACTTCGGCGAGATCCACGACCTCATGGGCATTCGGGTCATCGTCGATTCGGTGAAGGACTGTTACGCGGCGCTTGGTTGCATCCACGCTGCGTACAAGCCGGTGCAGGGGCGATTCAAGGACTACATCGCCATGCCCAAGTTCAACTTGTACCAGTCGTTGCATACCACCGTGGTTGGCCCCGAAGGAAAAGTCATCGAGTGTCAGGTGCGCACCCGAGAGATGCACCACCGGGCCGAGCAAGGCATCGCCGCACACTGGTCGTACAAAGCAGGCAAGGGTGGCACCGGCAAGGGGTCAGCTGACCCCATCGACCCGGCAAACATTGCGTGGTTGCAGCGGGTCACCGAATCAGCAACCAGCGATACCAGCGAGCCCGACGAGTTCCTCGAGACGCTGAAGACCGACCTTGACCAAGAAGAGGTCTTCGTCTTTTCACCCAAAGGCAAAGTCGTCACGCTGCCCGCCGGTGCCACTCCTATCGACTTCGCGTATGCCATCCACACCGACATCGGCCACCGGTGTATCGGCGCTCGAATCAACGGCCGGCTGGTACCGCTCGATACAGCAATCGGATCGGGTGAAACGGTCGAGATCATCGTGTCGAAGGTCGAGACCGCACAGCCGTCGCGTGACTGGTTGAACATCGTCACCACGCCGCGGGCTAAGGCGAAGATCAAACAGTGGTTCTCCAAAGAGCGCCGCGAAGACGCGCTTGAATCCGGCCGCGACGAGGTCGTGAAGGCACTTCGTAAAGATGCGCTGCCGGCGCAGAAGATCATGATTGGCCCCGTCATGGAGGCCATCGGCACTGATCTTGGCTACCCCGATGTCAGCGCGCTGTACGTCGCTGTCGGTGAGGGCCATGTCAGCGCTACCGGCATCGCCCAGCGGGTCGCACGCTCGTTGCGCGGTGGCGAGTTCGAGGAGCAGCTGCCTGCCGAACCCACCCGCACCCGTCCTTCCAAAGAACGGCGGCGCTCCAAGGCGCGCGAAAACGTGGGCGTGCACGTCGAGGGGCTCGACGATGTGATGGTTCGTCTGTCACGGTGCTGCACACCAGTTCCGGGTGACGACATCGTGGGTTTCGTCACCCGTGGCCGCGGTGTCTCGGTGCACCGTGCCGACTGTGCCAACTCCAACTCGCTGCGCGAAGGTGCCGCCGGGCGGATGATCGAGGTCGAGTGGGACGGCGCCAGCACAACCCAGCAGAAGCGCGGCTTCGTGGTGTCCATCATGGTCGAGGCTCTCGACCGGGCCCGCTTGTTGGCCGACGTTGCCAGGGTGCTTTCGGACAATCACGTCAACGTGTTGGGTTGCAGCACCCACACGGGCTCTGACCGTGTTGCGCGGCAGAAGTTCGACTTCGAGTTGGCCGATCCCAGCCACCTCGAATCTGTGCTGCGAGAGGTGCGAAAGGTCGAGTCGGTGTTCGACTCATATCGCATCCTCCCGGGTCAGCACCGCAACTAGCCGCAACGAGCCGCAACGAGCCGCGGCTCACGCAGTCGGGTCGACCAAGTGCACCGGATCGCCGGCCAGGCCCACGCTCCATGTCGTCCGGTCTGTCACCTGCCCGGTGTCTGAGATGTACCGGATCTTCCACCATCCGTCGTCGGGCAGTGCCACCTCGGCGCCCGATCCATTTCGCCCGTAGTTGCGCGGCACGGTCAATTCGATAGCGACCATCCGGTCGTTGTATCGCCACGCGCTGAAGCGACTGTTGCTGTTCCACATGGGGTAGAAGTCACCGCCGTACCAGCCAGACACAGAGCCGTAGGTGGAAACGTCCAGCGTATTGGTCGAGATCGGCGCGACCCACCCTTCGGCCTTGTCGAGGATCTTTGTCCCGTCGGTACGCGTCAACCCTGGGTCCCAGGTTTTGTAGGTGAAGTTGAACGGCGTCGTGGATCCAGGCGGCAGTATCTGGATCTGCTTGGCACCTTCGCCCGGATCCCACAGCAGGATGCGGATTCGCTTGCCCCGGTAGTCGCTTGCGGGTGCCAACCGCGCGAGGTACATGTCTGCGACCGCACCGGACTTGTTCGCGTACACGCTGATCGAGTCGTCCCCGGCGATGCTGGGGCAGCTCACCGAATAGGCGACGGAGGCCGGCACCGATGAGCAGGGCGAAAAGGTTGCGCCAACCCGGGCCCGGAACGCGAACACGTTATGTCCGAAACTGTTTGCTTCGCCCTGTTGCGTGTACACCTGGACGCGGTAGTTGCCTCCCGGGCTCCCGGCTGGGATGGTAACGAGCGGAACCCAGGTGTTGGTATCGCCACACGGAGCCATACACGTGCCGAAACTGGGTGCGACGATCTGGCTGGGAGCGTCGTCGGTGTGGTCGTCCGGTGTGCTGTCTGGGCGGTAAATCGCGTATGTGGTGGTGATCGACATGGCGTTGTACGCCGGGTGGGTAGAACCCACCATTCGTGAGTCCAACCTGAAGAACGCGTCCGGGTTTCCCGTGGCCGGGCTGTACGACGGGTCGTACACCTCGAGCGTGATCGGAGCAGTGGTCGTAGCTACGTTCCAGGGACATTCGCCGTCGACCATGACCGCAGGGCAGGGAACTGCGAGGTTGTAGGTGTATCCGGCTGGGTCATAGTCGGTGTTGACGTGTGCATCGATGCCATTGGGATTCGCGGGATCTGTGTGCCCGCAGACGTGGGTCGGTGAGTTGTACACCCGGGTTCCATCGGAAAGGGACAGGAGTCGGTCGCCATCCTCCTTCGCTGTGCAGAATCCACCGGCGGCAAGCCAGAAGTCCTGCGTGGACCCGTCCGGTGTCATGCCTGCCTTGTCGCCAGTGCCCAGAGCATTGAGCGCAGAGCCCATCGAGATGCTCTGGATGAACTGTGCCGTTGCAGACCGCGCGATGGTCGGCGAGTCTCGGAACCATCGCGAAAAGAATCCGGGAACCTGGCTGTCAATCACCTCGATATGCATACGGTTCGCAGAACCGGTGATGAACGTCATGGTGACGGTCATCCCGTTTGCCCCGTTCACGATCCCGCTTTTCTCTAACGACTGCGTGGCGATGCTGCGTTGCGCGACGCGGTTCGGTGTTGCGGTCACTCCGGCGAGCGCTGCAGCGTCTGCCGCCCGCTGCAAAGTGGAAGATCGGGAGTACCACGCTGCCAGGTCGACAGCAAGCCCGATGGCCATCAGGAGCACGGTGATGATGAGCGCGGTCATGACCGCGACGTACGCCCCCTCACCAAGGGGATCGCTCGCCGGTTTCGCCGTGCGAGGTTGGTTCAACGAAACGTCGTCAGGCATCATCCTGACTCCGTTCGAGTTTCGATCGCGAACACCGTTGTGTACTTGAGATTCACCGACGGGATGAACCCTGTCAGGGTCTGGTGCCGGGTGGACACATACACCCCAATCAAGTCAGGCGGGCCGTCTGACCAATCGACGCGGTCGATTGCAGACCATTTCGAATCCGCTGCAGACCCGATTCCGGTTCCGAAATCCGCAGCTGGTCGTGAGAAATCTGCCAGGTAGTAGATGTTGCAGATGTTCGAGACACCGCTACCGCTGCCAGCCGCCTGAGACATGCAAGCCGCCGTTGGGGTGTCGTTCGGAGTTGTCGCCTTGAACACGATGACGTAGTTGAGCCGGGCGATCGACGCCCTGCGCCTGCGTGCAATGTCAGCGAGAATTTGCCAGTCAGCGTTTGGTGCTGTTCCGGCGACGCTGCCGACGCGGGCACCCTCGCGCGATGCTCCGTGGATTGCGTTCCAGTTCATGAACAGCGGACCAAGCTCGACGATGCCGAGCACCAGTATCAAGAACAGCGGCGTGACGAGGACCGCTTCGACAATTGCGGCGCCGCGGTCCGAACGGGCTCGTTTGTTTCGAAGGTATCTTGCGACCATTGAAGTCACCCACCCATGGGCGGACGCGTTGTGGTGGTAGTAGTTGACGTCGTTGAGGTTGTGGTGGTGCTCGAGGTGGAGGTCGTTGCGGCCACGGTGGTCGACGGAGCGAGGGTGGTGCTGGTAGTCGGTCCAGGAAGTGTTGTGGTCGTCGGAGCCGCAGTGGTCGTAGCGGTCGTCGGTACGAACAGCGTTGTTGTCGTCGTTGTCGATGTTGTCGTGGTCGACGTTGTCGGAACGTAGATCGTGGTCGTGCTGGTTGTCGTCGTTGACGTGGTTGGGGCCGGCAGCGTCGAATCGTATGTAGGAATAGGGATTGTGGTTCCGGCGGTCGTCGGGGCGACGGTTGCGCCCGGAGGGGCCGGGACGCGGCGTACTCGCTCTGGAGGAGTCGGCTGGGGTTCAAGTCGGAACACGGCCCGTTTCGACAGCGTGCGGCCCGGGCCGAACATGCCGGTCACGTAGCTGTGGCGCAACTTGACCCAGACGCCGACATAGTCCGAACCGTTACCGGCACGGTAACGCCCGCACGCAGGCCAGTTCGATGCGGCCCCGGTGGTGCAGTCGAAGGCAGCGGCAGGCTGGGTGAGCCACGAGGCGTCGTACACGTTGCACAAGTTCGCGATCGCCGTGCCGACCTGGCACGGGGCCGGAGTGTTGCCATCAGGGTCGTTCGCTGCCACCCGATAGACAACGATTCGTTCGATGTCCGCCGCCGACCCACGCAGCGTCCCGGCAATCGCAATCATCACCCGTCGGTCGTCATCGGCTCGGTTGCCGCTTGTGCATGCCGGGTCGGTAACGGTGCAGGCCTGCACCACAGAACGGGCACCCTGGCGGACAGCGGTCTCTAACGACGCGTCCTTCTGCATGAGTGTCCCGAAATCGATCATGCCGCAGACAATTGGAACTAGCAGCAGTGCAACGATGGCGAACTCGACCGCGATAGCGCCGCGTTCGTCTGAAACCCCGGAGGTGCGGGATTTCAGTATTCGGCGAAAGTTTGCGGAGATCGGCATAGGAAAGGAAGGTCTGCTCCGTCATCGGCCACTTCGGCGGCTCACTGAAGGGTCCGAACGGATGATTCCCCTCACCGACCGCCCAATCAGGCGAGCAGCGAGATTTCGTTACGCGAGACTGGTTGGATGCCTGAACAGACTGCATCCCCAAGACCCGACCGCGCCCGCGGCATGCGAACCGACTACTGCGGTGATCTGGGTTTGAACGATGTCGGGCGCCAGGTCAGCCTGTGCGGATGGGTCGCTCGGCGCCGCGAGCACGGCGAACATCTGGCCTTTGTCGACCTTCGTGACCGTTCCGGTCTGCTTCAGTGTGTGGTCGACGGTGCCGCCGATCTCCGCAACGAGTATGTGATTCGTGTCACAGGCACGGTGGTTGCCCGCAGCGCCGAAACCATCAATTCCGACCTGCCTACCGGCGACATCGAATTGCAGAAGTGCACTGTCGAAGTGCTCAACATCGCCGAGCCTCCCGTTTTTCCCATCGCAGACCGCGACGGCGGCCCCACCGTCGACGAGAACTTGCGCTTGAAGCACCGTTACCTCGATCTGCGTCGTGAGCGCATGCAGCGCAACCTGCGCATCCGGTCACGCATCAACGCCGCCATTCGCAACACCATGGACTCGCAGGGCTTCACGGAAATCGAAACCCCCATGCTGATGCCCTCCACTCCCGAGGGTGCCCGAGAGTTTGTGGTTCCGTCTCGGCTGACGCCAGGGGCGTTTTACGCATTGCCGCAAAGCCCGCAGCTGTTCAAGCAGTTGCTGATGGTTGCCGGCGCCGACCGGTACTACCAGATTGCTCGTTGTATGCGCGATGAAGATCTGCGCGCAGACCGTCAGTTCGAGTTCGTGCAGCTCGATGCAGAAATGAGCTTCGTTACACAAGACGACGTGCTCGAGTGCATCTCTGAGGCCGTCCTGGCTGCAGCCGAAGCCATTACCGGGTCACGTCCGTGCGATGTCATCCCTCGGATGACCTGGACCGACGCCATGGAACGGTTTGGCTCGGACAAGCCAGACATCCGGTTCGGGCTAGAGCTCATCGAGCTCACCGACATTTTCGCCAAGACCGAGGCGAAGGTGTTCCAAACCCAGTCCGTCAAGGCCATCCGCGTTCCTGGCGGCGCCGAGATGACCCGCAACCGTATCGACGGTCTCACTGACTACGTCAAGCGGATGGGCGCAAAGGGCCTTGCTTGGTTCAAAGTCAAGGAAAACGGCGAAGTCGACGGACCGGTTGCCAAGTTCATGCAAGCCGACGAACTGGCAGCAGTACTTGCACGCACCGAGTCGGTAGCCGGTGACCTGTTGTTCTTCCAGGCCGGTGAGCTCGACCCCGTCCGCACCGTGTTGGGGCAGTTGCGCAACGAACTCGGCCGGCCGCCGGTCAACGAAGGCGGGCTGCACTTTCTCTGGGTCACCGAGTTCCCCATGTTCCACGGCACCAAAGACGATGGCACTCCTGCGCCGGCACACCACGCGTTCACGCACCCTCACGTCGACGACATCGACAAGCTGGAAACCGATCCGTTCGGTGTGCGCGCACAGGCATACGACCTCACGCTGAACGGCTGGGAGCTGGGTTCTGGTTCCATCCGAATCCACAAGCCAGAGTTGCAGCAGCGGATCTTCAACCTGCTTGGCATCACGCCGGAAGACGCGCAGAAGCGATTCGGGTTCTTCTTGAACCCATTCAGGTACGGCGCACCACCGCACGGCGGGTTCGCGTTTGGCATCGACCGGTTGGCCGCCATCCTGGCCGGCGAGGAGAACATCCGCGAGATCATCGCGTTCCCCAAAACGCAGAGCGGTTTGGACCCAATGACCAACGCGCCGACCACCATCACCGACAAGCAGCTCAACGAGTTGGGTCTCCGCGTCCTGCCACCCAAGGCGTAGCGCTTCGTGTAGTCGCGAAACTCGGTCGTGTGCGAGCTGGCTGTTCGCCTACGGTCGAGCCAGTGTTCACCATTGCCGAGATCGGGTCGTTCTCGAAGCTGTGAGAAGGTGTGACATCGTGGCTGACATGTCGCATCTACCAGGCACCGGTCGTCTCGCTGAACAGATGGCGTTCCTCGTCGAGATCGACAAGCTGAAGACGATCCTGCGCCAGAGCCTCATCACAGACGGTTCCCGGCAAGAGAACACGGCCGAGCATTCGTGGCATCTG
>JAYSSK010000095.1:0-4375 GCA_043720595.1 Acidimicrobiia bacterium | reverse complement strand
ACCCAGGCAGATGACTCCGGTCCCGCGACAGCTCCCGGGTCTGCTGCTCCAACGGCGTCGTACCAGGCTGAAGGCGCTGCTGCCGTGAAGGAAGGCTCGGCTGCGTTGAGTGCTGTCCAGTACGGCGCCTACGATCATCTGCTGCTGGCTGCAGACAGCACCGAAAGCATCGGCCGTCTGCTCTCACAAGCGCTGTCCAACCCGGTGGGGCTGCGGTCGCTGACCGGAGATCTCATGGTCGAACATGACGGTCGGGTGAAGAACCTGCGAATCAACGCCACCGCGTTCGTCCAGAACGATCGACCCGACGTGGCGTATCGCACGCGAGTCGGCTTCCCCAGCCTGCTTGGCTTCGCAGTTGGCACGTTGGTGGCAATCGTCGTTGTCATCAGCCGTCGATGGACCCACCGATGAGCCCGCTGCTGATCTCTTTGCCTTCATTGCCGGGGCTGGCGGGCTTGCCGAAGCTGTCCGAGTTCCCGCTGCACAACATGACCGAAGCGATCTGGGCCGGATCCGGAGCCCTGTTCGCCGGTGCCGTAATCGTAAGTATCGATAGCATCATCTCGCAGGCACTTTCTCACCGCCGTCGGCTCGATCCGGGCCGCAGTTGGGAGGCGGCAACAACTGCCGTACGCGGACTGGTACGTGGTGAACCAGAGGCCGCAGAGCGATTCACCGAGATGCTCCGTGGTACCCGCACCCGAGACATCGTCATAGAGGCACTTACGAACGAGGCGCGGCTCGACCCCGATGTCGCGCGGTGCCTGCGTGGTCGCGCCGACGACATGGAGTCCATCAGCCGGTTGGTGACGTCCGCCATCGCAGATAAAGATCCCGGGCGTCGCGCATACGCCTGCGAGGTCGTCGCGATGCTTCGTCTGCGGTCCGGACGTGGTGCTGTTCTTGCAGCCACCACCGACGAAGACACCACCGTTCGTGTTGCTGCGTGTCGGTCGCTGGCCGTGATCGACCCTGATGCCTCCGTCGGCGTGTTGCTCGGCATCCTCGATACCGAAGGTCCGTGGGCAGCGTCGCTCCTCGGCGATGTGGTGCAGCGACTTCCAGTTGACGGAGTGCTGGCGATTGTGCGGCGAGTCGAGGACTGGGGCGCGTCTCCTGCGCTCATTCGACTGCTTGCCAACATTCCAGCGGGCGGTGCGAATCAGGCGCTGATCGACTCGCTCGACGATGACAACCCTGATGTGCGCGCCCGCTCGGCTGAAGCTATCGACCCGACCTCGTATCAGTCCCGCGACGCACTGGTTGCGTTGCTGACAGACCCCGACGAGATGACTCGCCTCGGTGCGGTTCGATCGTTAGCGCGTGTCAACCACGGAGGCACCGCGTTGCCGCTGTACGCCGCGTTGAACGACATGTCGCGCGTGGTCCGCATGGCTGCTGCCGACGGGATCGCACGTCTTCCAGGTGGAGTGCCACTGTTGCGGCGCGCTCGCGCCGGGACCGAGCCGCTCGCTGCCGAGGCTGCTGACCTTGCACTCTGGTACATCGAGTCCGAGGATGGGCCGACTGCCACGGCCGACTCCTGGCCACCCCCCGATTCACGGACGTCACCAACTACACCGCTACCGTTCGGAACCCCTGACCCTCCCGGGCAGCCACTTCCACCTGTGGTGTTTGTTCCACCGGCTCCAACGGCTCCGCCGGTCCAGCCAGCACGGACGAACTCACACGCTTCGCACCCAGGTCCCTCCCTGCCCGATCTGTCATCGGTGTCTCGATCACTGCTGGCCGCGTCGCTTGCCGAAGTGACCCACCGTGTTCCGGTGGTGCTTACGCCGATGGTCTTCACGCGCTCGGACAATGCCGACGACCTGGCAGATGTTGTGCTCGACGATGAAGATGCCGGTGATGAGGGTTTCGACGATCTTGACGATGTCGATCTAGACGACGTCGATCTTGACGATGTCGATCTGCACGATGAGCCGGATGAGCAGCGCGACATTGCGGAGCTTCGTCCGGCATTGTCTTCGCGTTCTGTCAACCGGCTGATCGGCGGGCTACCGCGGCCGCTCGATTCGACTGTGAACTGACGAAACGGCAAACGATATGGGTCTGTTCCTCGAAGTCCTGATGTGGGCGTGTTTCATTTTTGGTTGCCTGCACTATGCGAGCATCTTCGCGTTTGGCTTCCTCAGCCGGCGTAGCTTGCGGCGGAGCCGAGCGTCTTCTCGCGCTGGCGCGCGCAACATGGCTGTGCGCGCGCGGCTTCCTGGGGTGTCGATCTTGATGCCTGCGTACAACGAGGAAGTGGTGATTGTCGAGGCGGTGCGATCCGCTCTGGCGATGAATTACGAGAACATCGAAGTGATCGTGATCAGCGACGGTTCTTCGGACAGAACTGTTGAGGTTTTGGCCGAAGCGTTCAGTATGTCGGTTGCGCCCTCGTCCTCGCATGCCGGCCCAATTCACTGCGAACCCATTGTCGAGGTGTACCGAACACGGGCAGACACGCGCCTGGTTGTGATCGACAAGGCTCGAGCAGGTTCGAAGGGCGATGGGATCAACTGCGGCATCAACATGGCTACCAGGGAGTGGGTGGTGGTCATGGACGGTGACGAGTTGGTCGACCCTGATGCGCTGTTGCGCTGCATGACCCAGATGCTGCACACCGAAGGTGAAGTCGGAGCGATCGGTGTATCACTGCTCCCGACGAACGAATGCGATGTGGTCGGCGGGAAAGTTCTCGAAGCGCGCGTGGCTAAGAATCCGGTGGTCGGCTTTCAAATCGTCGAGTATCTCAGCGCGTTCGTGATGAGCCGCCCCGGTATGGCAGAGATTGGCGCGATGCCGATCATCTCCGGTGGGTTCGGGCTGTTCCGCCGGTCCGAGCTGATTGGCATCGGTGGTTTCCCGCATCCGCACCTTGGTGAAGACCTCGAGATCGTGGTTCGTCTTCGGCGAAAGTGGAAGGAGAACGGCAAAGACTTCAAGGTTATCCAGGTGTCAGATGCGATTGTATGGACCGAGTTCCCTTCGACGCTCGCGGTGCTTCAGCGTCAGCGCATGCGCTGGCATCGGGGGCTGCGGCAGGTGCTCTCGGCTCATCGTGATGCAATCGGTCGCCCCAAGTACGGCACGTTCGGCACCGTCGGGCTGGTGGTGATGTTCCTGTTCGAGTGGATCGCACCATTCATCGAACTAGGTGGGTACGCCACCGCGATTCTGCTCGCTCTAGTCGATTGGCGGAGGGCTGGTCGGGGGGTCGGCTTGCTGGTTGCTGCTCAGGTGCTCGGTGTGCTGATCACCACCTCTTCGGTATGGACTGCAACCCATCACATTGCCGTGTACCGCTCGTGGAAAGACACGACGCGTCTGCTGATGTACGCCGTGGGCAGCCAGTTCGGCTTTCGTCAGCTCACTCTTTTTTGGCGAATGAAGTCGCTCACCAAGAAGAACATGACCTGGGGTGCGATGGCTCGTGTGGGGTACAAACCCACCCCGTAAACCGGATATTGGTTCATGTATGAACGCATATTCAGTTTCAATCAAGTTGTTGACTCATGCATTCTGATGGCGCGACGCTTTGCTTGCCGCCGCAGAAATCTGTGGCGGCACTCCGTAGAAGCAAACCACGATCGAGAGTGAACAATGACGAAGACGATGGACCTCACCACGCGTTTGTCTCGGCGATTGGCCAACTACCAACTCGATGACAAAGTGATCGCGTCAATCGCAGATCGAGTGATTCTCGATGGCGCCCAAATCGCCCGCTTCAATGTCTGTATGTATGGCATTTGTGTGGACTACTTCACTGACAAACGGCCCGTCCTCGACATGCTTGACCACGGCAGGGGAGTGGTGCGGTGGGAAGTGTTCCCATACGGGATTCTCGAGTGGGACCGCTTTCGGATTCGTGTTGCGTTCGAAGTGGATCAGCTCGAGGGCAAAGGGCAGATGCGTGCCCTTGGGGGATGACTCTCGACATCACGGCGGACCATCCGGTTGTCGATGCCAGCTTTGTGTCGGCGCCGGGGAGGTCGGGGGCCCTCAGGTCGGAGGTCGGGAGGTCGGGGTTTGCTCCCGGCCGCATCGTCCACCTTCATCCCAGTGCGCGCTGCAACCTGTCATGTAGCCACTGCTACTCGGACTCTGGTCCGAACCGTCGAGACAGCCTGAATGCGGGGGTCCTCAACGCTGCGTTGGAGGTGCTCCGAGCGCAGGGATACTCGCATCTCAGCTTGTCGGGAGGCGAGCCGTTGATGTATCCGCAACTGTCGGAAGTCGTCGGGTCGGCCCGGCAACTTGGGTATCGGGTGACGATGATTACCAACGGGTTGCTCGTCAACAGTCGCAACGAAGCCGTCATCGAAAGCCTCGACGGCCTTGCCGTGAGTTTCGACGGTTTGGCGGC
>JAYSSK010000094.1:0-1815 GCA_043720595.1 Acidimicrobiia bacterium | reverse complement strand
CAAGGGTGATGCCGAGTTCAGTCGGCGGAATTGGACCGGTCACCCCAAAGGCAATGAATACCACGATCATGATCAGCGCGGCGTTGGTGATCGGCCTGCCGGTGCGGGCAATGCCCTCGCGCACTGCGAGACGCGCATCGCCCGTGCTGTCATGGCGTTCCTTGATCGCGGCGAGCAGGAACAGCTGATAGTCCATCGAGAGCCCAAACAGAAGGGCGAAGAAGAACAACGGTGCCCACGCATTCACGAAGCCTTGGTGTTCGATTCCGAGCATTGATGCGCCGTAGCCGTGTTGAAACACCAGCGCCGCAAAGCCGAAACTTGCCCCAACCCCAATGAGGTTGAACAGGATCGAGCTGAGGGCGATGAGGGGGCTACGAAACACGATGAGGAGGAGAAGGAAAGCGACTCCCATGATTGCCCCTATGGCAACTGGAGCTGTTCCTGTGAGAGCGCTAGTCAGGTCAGTGTTTTGTGAACCCGGGCCGCCGAGTTGTGCGTGCGGCACGTCGCTGGCCAGTTTGTCCCGAAGCCGATGGATCAGCTTCGACGTTGCCGCAGCGTCGACTGCTGTGGTTGGAACGATTCGCACGACAACCCGTCCCGAGGCGGCGGGATCGGTCACCGTCTGTGCGACGACGACTCCCTGGTCGCTGTCTGCGATTTCCATGACACGTGGAGCCTCCGCCGCAGGCACGGTGACCAGCAGCGGCGCAGCTGCGCCCGGACCGAACGCCGCAGTAACGGCGTCGTACCCGTCGCGGCTTTGCGCTCCACGATCAACTACTGCCGCAGCCGGCATGCCGAGACGCATTCCGAACGCCGGACCGGCAAGCAACAGCAACACGCCCAATCCGGCGGCGAGGGTTGCCCCTGGGCGTGTCATGGCAGCCGCTGTCCACCGTGCCCATCGCCCCTCGGCCTGCTCCTCGTTGCGTTGCGAGGCACGCGTGGCCAGTGCCCGATCGCCCAGCGCGACGAGTACTGCAGGGAGAAGGGTCAGCGACGCAGCTGCGGTAGCGAGCACGGCCAAAATCATGCCGAGCGCCATGGCGCGAAACACCATCACGGGGACGAGGAAGATGGCAGCGAGAGACAATACGACCGTAAGTGCGGATAGAAATACTGCTTTGCCTGCAGTAGCCAGGGTGCCTGCGATCGCATCCTCCGCATTGCGTCCCTCTGCTCGTTCTTCGCGATACCGGGTCACGATGAACAAGCAATAGTCGATCCCGACTGCGAGTCCGATCATCATGGAGAAGTTCATTGACCAGACCGACATCGGCGTGGCGAAGGTGGCCAGGTGGAGAGTGGCGAACCCGACGGCGATCCCTGCCACAGCAATGAGCAGAGGAAGGCCGGCGGCAAGTGCGGAACCAAATGCAATGAACAACAGGATCATCGTCGGAACGGCTGAGAGCAGCTCTGCCTTGTGAAGCGCCTGCTCGTTCGACTTGTTGAAGTCATGCCACACCGCCCACTCTCCAGTGGTGTCGGCTTGCGCCCCGGCCGGAAGTGACACGGCGCCCACCGTCTGCATGACTTTCCCGGCTGACTCGGGAAGTTCTGCATCATGTCGAGCGTCCAAACGGACCGGAATCAACGCAACCAGGCCGTCGGGTGAAACCAGTCCCGATTCGGCGGGCGCGCCAAGGGGGTCGATCACGTTGGACGCCCCGGGGCTGTTGGCTAGTGCGGCGAGCAACGTTTGGATACCGGATCGATCAGCTGTGATCGGCGTTTTCTGGCGATAGACAACGACTGCTGCTTCGGCACCAAGCTCGGGAAAATCTCGTCGGATCTCATCGCGAACCT
>JAYSSK010000093.1:0-40536 GCA_043720595.1 Acidimicrobiia bacterium | reverse complement strand
GATGGAATGCCTGACCATCCGCTGGTTACCGGGCAAGATGTCTCCACATGAGTGAGCGCCCGTACTTGTCGATCGGCGAGGTCCTGGAATTGCTGAAAGGCGACTTCCCGGATTTGTCGATCTCGCGCATCCGTGCGCTCGAGTCGGCTGGAGCGCTCGAGCTCGAGCGAACGGCGTCGGGATACCGCAAGTTCTACGACGGTGACATCTCGTATCTACGCACGCTGCTGAACGGCAGTGCCACCGGCCCGCAGCGCCGCCTGTCTGAACGGCAGTCCGACTCGTCTGGAACTGCTTCATCGACCGGAGCAGGGACGTCGGGAGCACGGACATCGGGAGCAGGGTCGTTGGGAGCAGGGTCGTTGGGAGCAGGGTCGTCGAGAATTGATGCGTTGCATTCCGATGATCACCACGATGATTCCGACGATGCGCCGGAACTTGGGCCCAACGGTGAATTGCCAGGTGAACCTGAACGACGCCATCCAGCAGCGTTCCAGTCGCTTCGCAGGGAACTCGCGTCTCGCCCGTCTGCGGCGGGTGCGGCCGGATCATCTTCCCAATCCTCTGCGTCGCGCTCCGGCGACCCGGGAACAGCAGCCCCCGACGCGGCCACCCGTGCGTCAGCAACTTCTGAACCCGCAAACCCTGAACCAAGTCAGTCAACGGCACCTCCGCAGCTCAGCGTGGTTCCATCAGGGAAGCCGACGCAAGCCGCTGACCGAGCGGAACCGCCACCGGCGACTCCGGCACAGGCCGACCCCGCTGTCCCGTTGCTCGGATCGCAGAACCCCTTGGCTGCCAACGCCTCAGGTCTCAGCCTCACCCTCGACGAGTTGGTTACGGCCACGGGGCTCACCATCGAGGCCATCCGCGAACTCGAATCGCTTGGGCTGCTACGAGGCCAGACGGTGTTCTCGTCGGTGTACTACGACGAAGATTCCCTGCTCACCTGCAAGCTGGTAGCGGCCTTTGGCACGTATGGGGTGGAACCGCGGCACCTACGGATGTACAAGTTGGCGGCCGACCGCGAGGCATCTTTTTTCGAGCAGGTGGTCACTCCACAGCTTCGACGCAAGAACCCCGATGCCCGCCAAGGTGCCATCGACACTTTGGGTGAGCTGGTGAGGCTTGGCGAACAACTGCGCGTTGTTGCACTGCGCCAGGTACTGAAGGCGTCCATCAACAAGTAACTTCGTGCACATGGAGGAGCTCATTGCGATGGACTTGGTCGATGTTCGCATCGATCAGTCGACCAACAACCCGGTCGTTATCCTGCGGGCCACTTCCGACGCGCTTCGTCTGGCCGAACGGCCAACGGTGCTGCCGATCTTCATCGGCAATATCGAAGCGCAGGCAATCCGCATCGGGTTGGAGAAGCGTGCAACGCCGCGTCCAATGACCCACGACCTGCTCGCAGCGGTGCTCACTGCGTCCGGTGCCACGGTCGACGCCATCGTGGTCACCGAAACCCGAGACAACATTTTCTACGCCGAGATTCGCATCACGGTCGGGTCCGAGGAGCGCGTGGTTTCTGCTCGTCCGTCCGACGCAATCGCGTTGGCGGTCCGCAACGATGCCCCGTTGTTCGTGCGGGCTGAATTGCTCACCGAACAGGGCCTCGTCGAGCCGGGCACCTCCGAAGACGGAGACCCCGACGAGATCGTTGATCAGTTCCGCCAGTTCCTCGACGACATCAACCCCGACGACTTCAACGGCTAACGCAGCCCTTGCTGGACAGCCCGCTGGCTGTAGACGTCGGCGAGAGTGTGGCACCCAACACCCTGCGTAGGTGATCTGGATCACTGACCCGCCTGGTCATTTCAGACTTGCTTGAGTGGCTCTGCTTGAGCAAACACCGATCATCTGATGGTCCTGACGGGATCGTCGAGAGATCGCTGAAAGGACCCTCACATGAATCCAATCCTCGTCGACATTGACGGAAGCCCCGAGTCGCACTTTGCGGCGCTGCACGCCGTCCGAATGGCCAACGCGCAAGAGCGACCACTGCACCTGGTGAGCGTGGTTCGTGACGCGTTCACCGGCCCAATGCGGCGAGGGTCCGAAGACTGGTTCATCGACACCCTCACCATTGGTCACGACATGCTGTTTGCACTCGGCCAGGAGCTGGCACCAACGGCCGGCTACACCTGCGCTGTGCTGCAGAAGCGTCCGGCGCGCGCGATTTGTGCCGAAGCGGCACGGGTCAATGCCTCGGTTGTCATCATCGGCTGCCCAGCTCCTGAACCAGGCAAGCCCTCGGTGCACAGTGTCTCGGCAGCGATCAACGCCGTAGCTCGGATGGCGCCGTGCGAAGTGCTCGCCGTCTCGTGCATCGACGGCACCACATCTCAGGTGAATGCCTCGGCAGCACCGGCCCAAGAGGAACAGAAAGTGTTCTGGCCAGGGTTTCACGTGACGGCGCACCGTCATCTTGGCCGGCTGTTCCACCATTAACGACGGCCGTGGAGGTGGCTGTGCTGGTGGCTATGCAGGATGTGCGCCACTGCTTCAGTGAGCCGTTCTGCATAACCGAGGTGGAGGAACTCGTTCGGGCCGTGCGCGTTTGACCCTGGGCCAAGCACGCCGGCTACGGCGAACTGCGCGTTCGGATACCGGTGCGCCAGCATCGCCATGAAGGGTATGGACCCACCCTCGCCCATCGAGCGGTGAGGCTTCCCCCACGCGGCTCTGCTGGCGCCTTCGAGTGTGGCCGACAACCAATCGGCCACAGGAGGAGCCGCCCAGCCAGCCGCAGCATTGGTGTCGATTTCTACTGTGGCGCCGTATGGCACATCAGTCCTAAGCGCGCGTGTGACCGCGGCGACAGCCGAAGCAGTGTCCGTTGTAGGAGGCAGCCGCAGGGCCAACGACAGTGTGGTGTGGGGCCGCAGCACGTTGCCTGCCTTGGCAGTTGCCGGCAGACCGTCGGCACCGGTCACCTCGAACGCGCCACGCCACGTGCGGTCTAACAGATGCTCGCGGGTAACGCTGGCGGCGTTGGTCATATGTCCACATGTGGTGTTGATCCACGGGTAATTGCGTTCAGCCCAATCAGGCCCAAGGAGCGCCGCCGTGTCTTGTGCCGCAACCTGCGCGGCCTCGGGAATCTGCACATTCAATTCAGGTAGCCGCAGCTCGCCCGTGGCGGAGTCTTCGAGGCGGTCCAGCAGCAAGCGGGCGATGCGGAAGGAACTCGGCACCACCCCGCCGGCCGCTCCGGAGTGGACACCCTCGGAGAGCACTCGCACAGTGAAGGTGACTTGTGCCAGGCCGCGCAGCGACGTGGTGGTCCAGAGCCGGTCGTAGGTGGCACACCCGGAATCCAGGCAGATCACCAGTTCCACTTCGCCGATGGTGGGCGCCAGCATAGCGATGTGCTCGGCCAGGTCAGGGCTACCCGATTCTTCAGATGCCTCGATCACCAGAACGATGCGGCCATGCGCGCCACCTTTGGTCTGCAGCGAGCGGACAGCCGTGAGTGATGCGAACAGCGCGTAACCATCGTCGGCGCCACCACGGCCGTAGAGCTTGCCGTCGGTGATGACCGGCGACCAGGGGGCCAGCCCGTCGAGCCACCCTTCCATTTCTGGCTGCTTGTCCAGGTGGCCGTACATCAGCACGGTTCCAGGGCGATCGATGGCCTGGCCGTCGGTGTGGCCGTCGGTCTGATTCTCGAACTGATTCTCGAACTGATTCTCGGACTGATTCTCGGACTGACCGTGTGCGTCGACAATGACAACGATCACGGGAGTGCGTGCCGGTAGTTCATGCACGGTGACGGTCGTGCCCGCAAGCCCAAGCTGCGTGGCCCAATCGGTGAGCAGGCCAACGGCCCGTGTCACATGCCCGTGGGTCGCCCAGGCGGCATCGAACGCCGGCGAGAGCGCCGGAATAGCCACGTATTCCTGGAGCGCCGGCACAGCCTGCTGACGCCAGATCGTGCGGATACCGTCTCGCAATGCGGATCGTTCCATGCACGAATCCTACGGGTGGGGGAGTGGGCGATCATTCGGGTGAACTTTGTGCGAGTAGTCCTCCGCAGGAGGGCATGTCGTACAAGGTCGCTCGGTAACACACCCGCCCTTTGGCGCTTGGGTGTTGACGCGGTTGCCCGGGTTTCCTTATGGTGAGCAATCCGAACGACACGGACGTGATTCAACTTGAGGAGTCTTGCCCAGACCCCTCTCGGATCCACCGTCGTTCTCCGCCTACCAACCGATCTCAGCCCTGCCGCTTCGCCTTCCCTGACTGGTCCGACCTCCACGAACAGCGCCCAAACCTTGGGCGGTGTCTCCGAAAGAGTCGGTCCTTTGGGCGAACTGTCCAGGGTTCACAGGAGCAGCTGTGTCGTCTCAATCACTCCCCACTTCAGCTCGCCCGGTCGATTCCGACCAGTCGTCGTCGGCCGGGTTGTCCGCTGCTGGCCTATCGGCCGCCGGATTGGCCGCAGGATTTCGCGGCCCCCAGGTGTGCACCATCGTCGGCATCACCTACCGACAGTTGGACTACTGGGCACGAACCGACCTGTTGCGCCCCAGCCTGGCTGATGCCAAGGGTTCTGGTTCGCAGCGCCTGTACAGCTATCGAGATCTGGTGGAGTTGAAGGTCATCAAGAGCCTGCTCGATGCTGGTGTGGGTCTTGGTGCAGCACGCCGGGCTATCGGCTACCTGCGGTCCAACCTTGGCGAAGACCTAGCCAACGCCAACCTGGTGCTGTCTGGGGAGACCCCGCTGCTGGTCCGCGATGGCGGCGAAATCCTCGACCTGGTCCGTCATGGCCAGGGTGTGCTCAACATTGTTTCGTTGGAATCCATGAAGACCCGCATCGATTCAGCAATCACCGACCTTCACCCAGCAACCGACGTTTCCGTCGAGGCCGCCGGTGCCACCAGTGCCGCCAGATCCGCCGGGGCGCGGACTGTGAGCGTCCCCCAAGTCGCAGGGGCCATCTAGCCTGACGCCCCATGGGCGCCTCAGCTGTTCCGCCGAGCCCAGCCCATCATGGTCTGGCCGGTATTCCGTTTGGGTTGTTCCGTTTTGGCGCCGCCGCAGCAGTACTGGGTGGCACCACCTTGCTGCCGTTCGCCGGCATAGCAAGCACCAGTCGGTCGTTGTTCGGCGGCGTGCAGTCCGCGGTTCGCCTTGGGCTGGTGAACTCGCCGGTGCGCGCCGGCGGGGCTGTTCTTGCAATGGCGCTGCCGTTGGGTGCCGTGTTCCTCATTGGCTTATTGCTCACAGGGCATCGGGTGCTGTCACGCCTGCTGGCTGATGTGCTTGCCCCGGTCGGCCTCGTCACATCCGCTTTTGCGGTGTTGGCTTCCGACACACCTCGCCTCGGGGCCCTTGTGACCGCCTTCGGGTCGCTGTTTCTCCTGGCTGCCAGGCGGTTCGGCCGATCCGTCGCCGCGAGCCCAGTCGATCCTCCAGGGCAGAACAGGGGCCGTGCTGTGCTGGTCGTTGCGGGGTGCGGTGTAGTTGCTGTGTCCGGGCTGTTGTTGTTCGGGGTGGGGTTGCGGGGTGGCGCTAGCAGCTCAACCCGTGCGGCGGCCCACTTCGCAGAGGCGTTGCGCGCTGGCGACAACCTTGCCGTTCTCGAGCAGCTCGACCCGGTCGAGCGCCGGGCGTTGGTCGAGCAGGGTCCCAAACTGCTGTCCGAGCTCCGGCGGCTGGGTGTCGTCAAGCGTTCGGTCACCGTCGGCGGGACTGGCGTCAGAGGAGGCAAGGTCGAGCTGGGCAACGAGATCTTCCTTGCCGACGGATTGTCGTCGGTGCAGATTTCCGGAACCTTGTCCGTGCCGACCGTTCTGGTGAGGCCGTTGGGTGCGAACGTTGCCGACACCATCCGCCAACCGGGGCAATTGGTCAGCGTAAGGCGCAAAGGCCGATGGTATGTATCCATACTGCACACAGCGGCCGATGTTCGAAGAGTGGAGTTCGGTCGTCAGTTTCCGGGCCTTGACGTTGAACCGGTCGGAGCGCCGAACCCAGAAGCGGCAGTGCGACAGATGCTGACTGCTTTCGCAGCCGTTGACCTTCCCGGGCTCATCTCGGTGTTGGACCCAGACGAGGCATCGGTTGCGTATCGCTACGGCTCGGTGCTTCAAGACGACGTCAACCGGTTGGCGGCGTGGTCGCTGACCAACGCCCGGTGGACCTTTCCCGACATGGGGTTGTCCTCAACGGTCAGCGGTTCACGCGCCGAGGTTCGAGTTACCCGGTTGTCTGCCCAGTTGGACCTGCCGTCGGACTTTGGAGTTGGCAGCAGCGCGGTGTTGAACGGCGACTGCGTGCGGGTGACCGTGGAACTGGAGTCATCGCGCCATTGCGGTGCGGCCATTCCGCAGGTCATCGCCGATCTGTTCGGGACGACTGCGCCAGACCTCGGAGATCTTGGCTGGCTGTCGAACCCCCAAGACCTAGGCAAGATCGTGGTTGTGCAACGAGACGGCCGTTGGTATGTGGCACCGCTGCGGTCTGTGGCTGCCACCACAACGCTTCGTTTGCGTACATATGACCCGGCGGATCTCACCGGTATCGGCAACGACCTGCCCTCAAGAATCAGACGGTTTGCCGACAACCCATTGGTCAGGCTGGCTACAGGCTGGTAGCCGCAGTACGGCTGCCGGAAGTGAGCCCTACAGATCGGCGACCGGCGGAATTGTTACGCGAGTGCCGACATGCAGCAAGTCCGGGTTCGAGCGGTCGTGGAGCGTGGCAACGTTCGCCTCGACGAGTCGAATCCAGTACCGCCGCACCTGCGTCTCATCTGCAGTTGCGTCAACTGCCCTGATCGTGCGCTCGGCGATCGACCAGAAATGGTCGCCAGGTTTGACGGTGTACGTGGACCCTGCCGCTGCCTGAGCTGAAGGAGGGGCGATGGTTGTTGTCGACGCTGATTTCGCTGCAGTCGTCGGCACCGCTTGCGTCGTAGCGGTCGCCGAAGTGGTCGCCGAAATGGTCGCCGAAGTGTTCGTTGAAGCGGTCGTTGAAGGGGGAACAGAGGCAGGAACCGATGTCGGAACGGACAACGCGCCGCGAGCTGGTGTCGAGGTGCGGTGAGCGCCTGGCGTTGTCGAAGCGGTCGCTGATGTTGAGGTCGTTGCCGCGGTCCCTTGGTGAGTTGTGCCAGGGTCCGTCGATGCTGCTCGGACGGTAGGCGCGCGGAGTACCGGCGCGTCCAGATCGAGCAACGGCGGTAGCACTCCGTCGTGGGATGGCCAGTGCTGGCCGTTGGTGACATCGCCACCGACCGGATCGGAAATGGCGCCAGATACGGAAATTGGGTGCACCGAGGGAACTGGCGCGGTGTTGGTCGTCGTTGTTGTTGTGGAGACCGCGGCCGACGCTGGTTGGGCAAGGAACAGCGTGCCGACCAGGCCTGCACTTGCGACCGGTTTGGCGAACGATCGAACAACCAGCGACCGGGCGAACGCCGGGAGCAGACGTGCGATGGTTTCGCACGCGCGCGTCAATCGAAGCGCACGCGCAATCACGGCGGCCATCGTGCACGAACCGACCCACACGGAAAGCGCTAGCAGCAACACACGCGCCAGCAACAGCACCGGCTGGGTCGGGTCATCGGCCAAGGATGTGCCGATTGTGGTGTTCCATCCGTCGGCCCAAGCCACCCGCACACCGAGCGCGCATACGGCGAGCAACGCACCGAGTGCTGCTGTCTGGCCAATCCGGTCAATCATCGGTCGGGCGCTGTTCTGGTTCATCTCGACTCCCACGTGGTGCTAGATGCGGTGGCGACGAGTTCGAACGAATCGACGCCAGGTAGTACTCCGAAGATGGGGCGCGCCCGACCGGTGACGGTGATGCTCACAACGGGGCGCCCGCGGTTCATCGTCACGGTCGCAGATGTCACCCGGATGTCCTCGACCCCGTCCACCCGCCGGTCGACCGCGTCCGCTGCCATCCTGCGGACCTGCGTTGAATCAAGTGCCAGCGCGCCCGATTCGTACAGGTGGTCGTCTTGTAGAGCGTTGGCAGCGTCATTCGAAGCAGCCGCGGCTGCCTCGACCAGATCTCGCTTGGCGCTGAACGCGACCGCTGAGTCCACGACGAGCCCCGCCGCAAGCACGATCACCAGAACCAGTACGGGGATCAGTATCAACGCCGATCCACGTTCAGCGGCCGAACGGCGCGCTCGCCCGTATGGGGCCTGGGTCAGTTTGCCGCTGAACATAAGGCCTCTCCTGCCAGTCCTGACCGGTACGGGTCGACCACTTCTGAGTGGGCAGAGCGAACCGTCGTTGACGACCATCCACGTAGGATCGGCATCGGAATGGCCGCCACCTCGGCAGTTGCGGTGACGGTGATTCGGTTGCACCGGCTGAGCGCGCCATCGACCTCGACATCAAGTGCCGACTTCCTGCCGTGATCTTTCCATGCCCGCCCAGCTGCTGAGCGAGCTGCAACCGAATCGAAGGTCTCAACGGCGGCGCGTGCACCCTCACGCGCTGCGGCAGTGGTGGCGAACTTGGCGTCCATCACGTTCCATGCCATGACGACCATGATGGTCACCACGGTCATGACCAGCACGCCGATTGGCAGCACCTCGACACCACCAAGGCCGGCCTCGTCTGAGCGCGTTGCCGTGCAAAATCGGGCCCGCCGCGCGGCGCAGCATCGCCGGCTCATCGAACCCGCTCTCGCCGCATCGTTGCTGTGCGGCTGACACTCCGCACGTTGTCAAACGACGTGACGCCGGGGAAGAACCCCGGGGACTCCGCTGACACGGTGACGGACACCGTCTCGTCGTTTGTGTTGATTCGAACGGAGGGGTTGAGGCCGGAAATCATGGTTTCTACGCGGGCCGTAGCCTCGGCATTTGTCGCCCCTTCGTGCACAGCAAGACTGCGCGCTGCGTCCCACGCAGCAGCGCTCACCAACGACCGGGTCTGCAGGGCGAGCATCGTGTGGAGCGCAATCAGCAACAGCTCGAGCAGCATGAAGGCGCCGATGCTGGTCCCAATCGCACCGACACCGCCTTCGTCACGCGCGTCTCCCCGCGTTCGAGCCAGTGATTCCGTCCGCGCGCGTAGATTCAGGCGAAGGCTTGGAGGCACGATCAGAGTTGGTCCGTTATCCGAGTTCGTCGTCGACTGGGCGAAGGGGAGGAACTCAGCCGCCGATCTTCTTGACCTCGTCGGCGGTTCGCTTGCTGGCGTCGTCCCACATTGCCTTGTAGGCAACCCACATCGCAGCGGCCAATGCGGCCATGATCAGCACTGCCAAAGCGACTGAGATGACGCCCTCGCCGTGTTCGCCGTGCGGATTGCGGGAATCGAGCGCGGCGGCAGCCCGCTTTCGGGTGCGCATCGCAGCTGTCTGGGTGGCGACCGTGTGCTGAAGGACGATGTCGTTGAGCGATTTCATGTGAGCTCCTTGAAGTTGGTGTTTGCTGGGTTTGAACTGGTGGGTTTGAACTGGTGGGTTTGAACTGCTGGGTTGCGGGGAATGGATGAACGAGGGCGGGTGCGTCAGCCGGCGAACGACCGCACAGCTGCGAGGAATGGGACTGCGAGCACGATGACCCCGGGGATGAGCGCGGAAACCGTGACAGGAATCCACACCTGCTGATTACGTGATTCGATCGAAGCGATGAGCTCTCGGTGAACTTCGCGGCGCAGCGAACGTGCCTCGTCGGACACGATGCGTTCCAGGTCACCTGCTTCGCCATGCAGACACAGCACGGAAACCAACCGGCCGATCTCTGCGACGTCGGCAACGTCGGCCCATTCGCCGAGCGCCTCGGTCTCCGACAATCCTTGGCGCACCCGAAGCAGCACGACGCGCAAGTCTGTAGCGATGGCGCCGCTCCCTCGCTGCGTGACTCGGGCAAGTGCGTTTGCCAAACTGGCACCCGAAGCAAGGTGCATCGCGATCTGGTCAGCAATAACGGGCGACTCCAGAAACAGCCGACGCTTCCAACGTGACGACTGCAGGCTCAGTTGTTGTTCCACACCAAGAAACGCTCCGACGGGTGCGCCGACCAATGCCAACGCAACCAGCGGCACAGGCAACGACAGGACCAGGGTCACGCCGACAGCGACTCCCAACGACCCAGCGGCGAAACCGACCTGTCGGAGGCGGAACTCGGTCGCGTCGATCGGTGAGTGCACTCGACGGAGTCGAATTTCAAGGTCTTCTCGTACTCCGAACAAGGACGCCACCTTGGCCCCAATGCTTGACGCGAGCGGACCGAGCGATTGGCGTGCCGACTCGGCAGAAAGCACGCCAGCGTTGCCGCGGCCGGGGTTGCCTGGCGCATGCGGCCGAAGCCGTTCGGCCAACGAGATGCGGCTTCCCCACGGGGTGACGGAGAGCAGCATCGTGAGCCCGACCCACAAGCCAAGGGACGCAGCGACAACGATCCGCATCATCGGACGAGCACCCGTTGTTGGTCGGGGAGCGTCATGATTCGACCGGCCCAAATCCAGCAAGCTGCCGTGCACAGCACGGCGAGAACGAGCGCCAGTTGTCCGGCAGCGGTGCGATACGCCTCGCGGCCGTTTCCGATGGTCATGCCGACCAGTGCCATGCCGACGGGTACGACAAGGGTGAACCATCGAGCAAAACGCACGCCGCTCTGGCGGCTCACGGCGTCGCGCCGCTCTTCCAAATCAGCCATCCGGTCGTCGATCAGCGATCGGAGGCGAAGGTCGAGGTCTGACCCACCGAGGTCATGCGCTACCAAGAGCGTCTCGCAGACCGCATCGGCCGCAGGATCGGCAAGGCGGCCTTTGAGCACGGCCACCGTTCGGGCGAAGTCAGTCGTGAGTAGCCATTCCCGGTCTGCTGCCTCAAACGCGGATCGCATCGGCCCTGCTTCCACCCGTTTGCCGACGCTCAGCAATGCCGCAGGCACCGACCTGCCCACTGATGACGTCTGTACGCGTAGTTCTTCGATGAGCCGGGGCCACGCCTCGCGGGCTTGGGTCCGAAGGATGGTTCGCCTGCGGCGGTAAGCCGCAACGGGTGCTGTGCTCGCGAAGATGCCAACGACAATTGCTGGGAGGATCGCGCCGAACACAACCATTGCGCACAACGCAGCAACCAATGCCGAAGCGGCAGCAGCGACAAGGAACTCGAGCGGCGTCACATCGATGATGCCGGCCTGAGTCATCCATGTTCGCAGCGCGCGCGAAGGCGTGGACCTGAGGTACAGCTGATCCGAATTTCGGTCGGACAAGCCAACGCCACGCCAGCCGATTGCTGCGGTGAACAGATAGTGCACACCGATCGCGCCGATGATCCCGATGAGCAATGCGATCATGCGCGCGAATCCACTTCGAGGTGTTCGTCGGCGCGCACGACTCGACGGAAGTCCAGGCCCCGACGATCGAACATGCGGCTGAGGCGCACCGGCAGTTGGCCAGTCCAGGCCAGCGACGACGTCGGGTTGACCCTGCGGAACAGATCTGTGGTCGTGAACGCAACGGCATCGGCGCCCGCCGACGGTTCTTCGATCGCGATGATCTCGCTGACCTGAAGATGTCCGCCGGTGCGTTCTGCGAAGACCACCAGATCGACCGCCTCGCTGATGAGCGAGTTCAACGCCGACATCGGTATTTCGTTGCTGGTGTCAGCGAGCTGCGCGATGAATCGCAAACGGGTGAGCGCTTGTCGGGCAGAACCAGCGTGGATGGTGGTGAAGCCCTGCACTCCGGACGACAGCGTCAGAAGTAGCGGCAGCACTTCTCGATCACGAACTTCTCCGACAATGGCGACGTCGGGTGCCATGCGCAGGAACCCGGCCACGAGGCGGCGAAGATCGACCTCGCGGCGGTCAGGCCGCAGCGCCCGGGTCTGCATGGCTGCAACGTTGGCGAGCGGAACGTCCGCTTCGAAGACCTCTTCAGCCACAACGACACGAAGGGCAGGGTCGAGCTCGGCCACCAGGCAGGACAGCAGGGTGGTCTTGCCGGAGCCGGGCGCTCCGGCAACCACCACGGTTGCTCCTGCACGCACTGCTTGGCTGAGGAATTCGGCGGCGACGGGGTCGAGCATGTCTCGGCTCACCAGCTCGGCCATGGAACGAATAGCCACACCTGTGAACTTGCGGATGTTCACCAGCATGTGACCGTCTCGGCCGATGTCTTGGTGCACGATATGCAGCCGGGCACCGGTGTCTAGCTGTGCATCCTGCAAACCCTCTGACGGATCGAGTTTGCGATTGGCTCCGGCCGACGTTGCGTCGTCGAGAATCTTGGTAAGCGTACGAAGCACATGGTCGTCGTCGTGGAACACCTCGTCGTGGTATTCGCTCGGTCTGCTGTGGCGTTTGACGAAGATCGCTGCGGGTGCGTTGATCATGATCTCGTAGACGTCATCGTCGGCCAAGAGTGGTTCGAGCGGGCCGTAGCCGGCGATGTTGCGCACCGCCCTGGTGAGAGTGACCGCAGGATCAGAGATGGGGTGCGGGCGTTCACCGCGTTCGAAGTCTTGCTGCCACCGGTCCAGCTGCGCCTGCACCAAACGTCGAAGCTCAACCCTGCCGGTGAGGGAGTCAGGATCGAAGCCCAGCACTTTTGCTTCGTCTTGCACAGCCCGTTCGATGGCGATGAGCGGCGACACGACGTCTTCGACGTGCGGGCGCAACGATCGCTCTGTAGACAGCATGCTCATGAAGCCTCCTGCGCAATCGATGAGAGTGAGCCCGGCCTGATCCGCGTAAACAGCGATGAGTTGTGGCGCGTTGTCGAAACGGCGCCGATGGACGACATGGACGACACCGCCGAGGCGATCGGCCCGACAAGCGCATCGGGGAGCGCTGCCCCGGAACGCACGAGTTCGTCAACCTCTCGGGCGGGGAGATGAACCGGGGTAGTGGTGGGGTGTACCCCGTTGCGCCACTCCACCAGCTCGGCAAGCGCAGATGTGTATCCGGCTCTCGCTCTGGGCGAACGGGCTGCCTGATTGAAAACCGGGATGACTCGGACCATGTCGACGCCTAAGTCACCAAGTTCGACGAGAACCCGATTCAACGAATGCAGGCCCTTCATCGAAGGGTGGCCGACAGCAACGACGGTTGCCGCGTCAGCCAAGGCGATGCGGCTCATGGCTGTGCGTTCTTCGACCTCGATCGAACCCCCGGTCTCTTCGCGTTCGACGTCGGCGTCGACGTCGCACACCACCACGTCGTACACGTTTGTCAGCGTGGTGAGCGCAGCCGTGAACGCAACGGGCCGAACGGAAGACCAGAACCGTGACCGATGCAATCCAGGAAGGAGGTCGTACCCGCGAGCCGGGACCGACAGGCACAAGTCGTGGATCCGCTCGGACCCCAATCCACCGAGCCGGTGTGCGTCGATGAGCGCAATGAGACCGCCTGTGGGACGTGTGACGTCGTGCAGCATGGCTTGCTCGGCGTTGAGCTTGAGGTCAGCCAGCAGCACTCGTTTGCCGCTGGTTGCCATCCCCTGAGCGAGCGCGATGGCCACGGTCGACACACCGGTTCCGCCGGAGCCGATGACAGCGATGACCTCGCCCCGAAGCGGGTCGCTCGCAACTTCGACCGCTGCCGCCGGGGTGTCGCTCGCACGATCGATGAGCACTGCGTGGGTGGCGAGCGCATCGAGCAACTCGGCGCGTCCGAAGTCTGAGGCGAGGACCGCTGAAGCACCGATCGTGTACCAGTCCCGCACCACGCGACTGTCGTCCACCACGACGACAGCACAGCCAGCCGCACGGGCCGTGCTGAGCAGATCGCGGTCGGTGCCAGGCATACCTGCATCGACGATGACAACAGAGACTGGCCTACCGGAGTCCAGGCGGTGGGCGACGTCCTCAGCGCTGAGGCACTTCAGCAGTTCGGCCGGCACGGCGCCGCCGTTGCACCACTGCGCGAGCTTTCGAAACCACTCACTTCGTGGATGTGCGAGGCCCAGCAGAACGTATCGAGAACTGTTCACTCTGGTGCCTGACTGCTGCCGGTTGCCCGGGCCGTGTCGGTGGGTTGACCGCCGTCGTTCGGCTCGGCTTCACTGGACCGTGCTGGGTCGAGTTGATCGTTGGCCCGCACGAGGAAGAGTTCGGCGGTATTGACTGCCTCGGCGAGCGTGACCTGTTGGGCAGGGTCCGTAATGGCGACCGTGACGACAATGGTGGCGGATTCGCCGGCGTCGAGCATGTCGCCAGTGACCGACAGCACTTGCAGGCCAGACAGAACAGTTGACGTGTTTGCGTTGCTACTTGACGTGCCCACGGTCGCGACGACATCGATGCGGTCTCCGGGGTCGATGTTGCCATTGAGTGCTCGGGATGACTCGACTGGAAAACTCATCTCGCGCAGAGACGGACCACCGCGTTGTACCAATGACGACTGAATGAGTTCGCCTCTCCCGAGCGGCCCGACGGTAACTGCGCCAACCAGAACACCAGCGTCGGAGAACGCCCGGCCTGCTACCTGATCGCTGAGTTGCATGATCTCCAATCGCACGTCGGTGGCCCGGAGTACTTCGCCGGGAGCTACCTCACGTGCAGCAACAGCGAACCGGGTAGTCGGTTCCGCGGTGGCTCGCCGGGCTGCGTAGGTGAGCCCGAGGCCGCTGAGAACCACCAGGAGCGAGCCGATTGCAGCGCGGCTGGAAGGGAGCGAACGACCCCGCCCGACCTCTCGACGCGGCGGCGTCAGGCGCTGACTGGGCAGATCAAGAGTGGATGCGTTCATGTGAAATCCATTGTATAACCATGAGATACATTCTTATCAAGTGAAAAATGGAGACGACTCATGGACCTACCCAAACTCCATCCGGCTACGCTTCGGCCCATGTCTGGAGATATCCGATGGCTCAGCACTGCTGATGCTGCGAAGCGCTTGGGCGTCTCGCTTCGCACGCTGTACAAGTTCATCGACGAAGGCAATCTGCCTGCGTACAAATTTGGACGCGTCATTCGGCTGCAAGAAGCCGAGGTCGATTCGTTCATCGGGTCGGTCCGCATCGAGCCGGGCACACTGGAGCATTTGTATCCAGAAGCCAAGCTCGGCATCGACGACTGACCCGCTGTCGACTCTCGCACCACTGGCCACTGACGCACGTTCACCGACACGGCGGGTTCCTCCGCGGCGTGTCTGATGGGTTGCTCAACCTCGGGTTCAACTGCGATCCCTCCGTTCACCACTCGGCCGCGCCCGGACCCGATGGTTTGCTCAGCCGAAACTTCTACTCCGTTCACTCCGTGATCACCGCCACGATGGAGTCCAGCCGCACGAAGCATGGCGTGGCTAACGCGTGGCCAGGCCCGCCGTGCCCTGCAGCAACGATGCAGGCAAGGTCCACTCCTACCCAGCTCGCAACGCCAGCCCGAGAGTCGCCGTCCATCACCACATGCATTGCTGCGTCCAACGCATGCATGTCGCGCACCAGCGAGTCGAAGGTCATCGCCGAGCCTGTTCGGTCACCGGTGATGTTGCCGGCCAAGGGTACCGATGACCGGTCCGGCGCAACCGACGAAATGTGCGACGTCCGCACCGCGTAGCTACGGAAGTCGTCGCCGCGCAGCACAGCAACGTCTGAACCGACCGCGGTGATCGCACCACGGCACTCCCAGCCGCTCGACGTACGAACCGTGATGCGGGCACGCTGCTCGGCCAATGTGACGAGCACGCCAGACAGTGTGGATTCCTCGCGTGCCACCATGCCCCGCATGCGACGGTCGCGCTTCCCGTCGGCGTTCGCAGTGGCCAGCAGTTCCTCCAGGGCCCGATCATCCAAGGCCGGATCGAGCGCCGGGTCGAGCGCCGGGTCGAGCGCCGGGTCCAGAACAGGGTCCTGCCCGGGTCGATCGAAGGCGTCCGCCTCGTGGTCTCTGTTCGAGTGGTCTGCCGGTTCCATCACGTCGGGAGACGCTACGAAGCACTCGCACACGTCATCACACCCTGAATTGATGAGAATCTCAGTTATGAAACCGATTTCACCCGTTCGCATGAGCCGCCATGAGCCATTCACGAGCTTTTCGAATCACATGAGCTTTCGATTCTGAATGCCAACTATCGTTCGGAGCGTGGAGTGCCTGTTCTGCCGCATCGTCGCCGGGGAAATCCCTTCGACCAAGGTGTACGAATCTGATCTGTCGTACGCGTTCCGCGACCTCAATCCAACGGCGCCCACGCATGTGCTGGTGGTTCCCAAACACCACATCGATCATGCCGGGGTCATCACCGCAGACGACGCGGCAGCGGTCGCAGACTTGTTCGTCTCAGCACAACACGTGGCGCGGCTCGATGGCGTCGACGCCTCGGGTTGCCGTTTGGTGTTCAACGTCGGCGAAGACTCTGGTAACTCCGTCAACCACTTGCATCTGCACGTGGTCGGCGGCCGTCCCATGGGCTGGCCCCCGTTCTCAGGCTGACCGTGTCCAACGTTCCAACCCGACCTGAACCAGCGCAACCAGCGCAACCTGCGCAATACCCAGTGCCCGAGCCACTCAAAGTTCTCGTTCCCGGCAACCACCTACTCATGCAGATCTTGGGCAACCGAGACGAGCATCTGAAGCTCATCGAACGCGCCCTTCCCGGGTGTCTCGTCACGGCACGCGGCAACGAGATCACGGTCAGTGGCACCAATGCCGAGCGTGCCGCCACGGTGCTCCAAGAACTAGTCGTAGTCGCATCCCAGGGCCAACAAATCGATCAAACCATGGTCGCTCGCTGCATCGACATGGTTATGTCAGACGAGCGTCCGTCGCAGGTACTCACGACCGAAGTGATGAAGGCCGGACGCGGCAAGAGCGTTCGCCCGAAGACCGCAGGTCAGAAGCGCTACACCGACGCAATTGCACAGAACATCATCACGGTGGGCGTCGGGCCTGCTGGCTCTGGCAAGTCCTACCTTGCCGTTGCGCTGGCGGTGCAGGCACTGTTGGCCAAGCAAGTCACTCGCATCATCCTCACCCGCCCTGCGGTCGAGGCTGGCGAGCGGCTCGGGTTCCTGCCCGGCGACCTTATGGCCAAGATCGACCCGTACCTGCGCCCGTTGTATGACGCGCTCTACGACATGCTCGAACCAGAGGGCGCGGTCAAGATGATCGAAAAAGGAACCATCGAAGTTGCGCCGCTCGCGTTCATGCGCGGCCGCACGCTCAACAACAGCTTCATCATCCTCGACGAGGCGCAGAACACCACGCCTGAGCAGATGAAGATGTTCCTCACCCGAATCGGCTTCGGGTCCAAGGCCGTCATCACCGGCGACGTCACCCAAGTAGACCTTCGCGGCGACCGATCAGGCCTGGCCGGTCTAGAACGTATTCTGGGGACCATCGAAGGACTGGAGTTCGTACATCTCGACCGTCGAGACGTGGTGCGTCATCGCATCGTCGCCGACATTGTCGACGCGTACGAACGGGCGGACATCTCTAACGCAACAATCAACGCAAACGCGACGAACGCACATTTCCGCTCAACACACTTCCGAGACGCAGACGAAAGCCGATCTGCCTCACGCCCAGACACAGGAAACAAATGACCACCTCTGGCAGTAGCCAGCCGACCGCACCTCAAACCGAAGCCGCTCAGGCGAGCCCAGTTGCAGTGCAGGTCGGCACCGTCGAAGTATTTGTCGCAGACGAACAAGATTCCCTCCCCATCGACACCGACCGTTGGCTGCGACTGGCCGCTCAGGTCCTTGCTGCCCAGGGTGTCACGGGTACGCACGGGCGAGACGTCGAGATGTCGTTGTATTTCGTCGACGAACCGGCCATTGCCGCGTTGAACGAGCAGTACATGGGCAAAGAAGGCCCCACAGACGTCCTGTCGTTTCCCATCGACGGCGAAGAAGCGGCAGCCATGCCGCCGGGGCGATCTCCTGACAACAGTCCAAAGGGTCCCAACGACGACCGCTTCGACAACACCGACGACGATCAGCCGTTCCTCGTCGGCGACGTGCTGGTGTGCCCTGTCGTGGCTCAGCGCAACGCGCCGGAGCACGTCGGCCCGCATCACGACGGCACCGTCGACGACGAACTGGCGCTGCTTGTGGTGCACGGTATTTTGCATCTGCTCGGTCTGGACCACATGGTCGAAGCCGAAGCCGAGCTCATGGAAGCACGCGAGCGGTGGCTGCTGCACACGTTCCACCGGCCCATCCTGAGCGACGACGAACTCGCGCTGCAGGCCAACGCAACAGAGCATGAGTCGCCGTGATCGCTGCCGCTTCCGGAGAGTTCTCCTTCGGTCAGACAGAAATCTGGATGATCTTCGCAGTGTTGGTGCTGGTCGCCGTTGCCGGTTTTCTTGCCATGTCAGAGACTGCCCTTACCCGCATGACCAAGATCAAAGCCGGGGCCATGCGAGACGAAGGGCGACGCGGCGCCGGTGCGCTGGTGCGCCTGATGGAGCACCCAGACCAGTTCCTGTCGCCTGTGCTGCTGCTCGTGCTGATGTCGCACCTTGTTATCTCCACACTGGTTGGCCTACTGGTGGCCCCGCTCGGTTCGTTGGCAATCGTCGCCGCGGTGGTTGTTGAACTCGCCGGCATCTTCATCTTCAGTGAGCTCGGCCCCAAGAACTTTGCCGTCAAGAACCCCGATCGGGTGTCGCTGTTCGTTGCCCCCATCGTGCTGGCTATCGTGCGGTTCCCTCCTATTCGGATCCTTGCGCGTGGGCTGCTGGCCATCGGCAACGCGTTGCTGCCGGGCCGCATCGAACTCGGACCGATCACGTCGGAACAGGAACTGTTGGCACTTGCCGACGCGGCCCTTGAAGAAGACGTCATCGAGCGTGATGAACGCTCGATGATCCACTCGGTGATCGAGTTCGGCGACACGGTTGCGCGTGAGGTGATGGTGCCGCGGCCTGACATGGTCACTGTCAGCGCAGCCTCGACGGTCGACGACGCCATCGACGTGGCCATCATTCATGGCTTCTCTCGCGTCCCCGTTACTGGGGAATCCAAGGACGACATCGCGGGTGTCGTGTTCGTCAAAGATCTCATCAAGGCAGTGCGCGACGGGCGCGGTTCAGCGAAGGTCGGCGCTATGTCTCGTGCCGCTCGGTTTGCGCCCGAAGGCAAGAAGGTGTCAGAGCTGCTGCGCGAGATGCAGTCCTCGAAAAGTCATATGGCCATCGTGCTCGATGAGTACGGCGGCACGGCCGGCCTGGTCACGCTCGAAGACCTGATCGAGGAACTGGTCGGCGACATATCCGACGAGTACGACACCGAAGAACAGCAGTTGGAACGGCTGCCCAACGGTGATGTGCGGGTCCAGGCCCGGATGCTCATCGAAGACCTCAATAGCTTCCTTGAGGTCGAGTGGCCCTCAGACGACTACGACTCGGTCGGCGGCCTTGTGTTCAACGAGCTCGGACATCCGGCGTCGGAAGGCGAGCAGGTTGAGTACGAGGGTTTTCTCCTGCGCGCAGAGCGCGTCAAAGGCCGTCGCATCGGTCGGGTACGCATCTCCAAGCTGCCCCACGAGGACCACGAAGACGCCCATCTCGACGCCTGACCCTTGCTTTACCTTGCATGCACCTGCCTGAAACAGGCCCGAGCGGTCCTCAACACGCCTGATTTGGGCGGAATGTGGCGGCGGGCCGCAGGTTTGGCTTTGGTTGGTAGGCTGTCCGGCCTATGCGTTCTGGGTTCTGCTCAATCGTGGGCCGACCTAACGTTGGCAAGTCCACCCTCGTCAATCGCATTTGCGGCACCAAGGTGTCCATTGTTTCGGACAAGGTTCAAACCACCCGCACCCAGGTGCGCGGCGTGCTCACCCTCCAATCACCGGAAGACTTCACCGACGCGCAGGTCATCTTCGTAGACACCCCCGGTGTGCTGAAGCCCCGCACGCTGCTTGGTGAACGCACCAATGCCGCTGCCACTGCTTCCATCGGCGACGTCGACGTGGCGTGCCTGCTGATCGATGCAACCATGCCGTTCGGCAAAGGCGACCGATTCATTGCCTCACGTCTGCCAACCAGCAGCTTCCTGGTGGTCAACAAGGTCGACCTGGCATCGCGCCAGCAGGTGCTGCGTCAGTTGCACGCAGCGTCCGAACTGGGCTTCGCCGAGTATTTTCCCATCTCGGCCGCCGACGGTAGCGGTATCCGGCCCCTCATCGAGGCCATCATTGAACGTCTCCCCGACGGGCCGATGTTCTATCCAGTCGAGACCGTCCGCGAGACCGACGACACTGTGTGGGTCGCCGAACTGGTCCGAGAGCAATTGCTTGCCATTGCCGAGGAAGAATTGCCCCACTCCATTGCATGTCGCGTTGTCGAGTGGGAAGACCGTGATAACGGCGGACCCTTCGTGCGCATAGAAATTCTGGTCGAACGAGAGTCGCAGAAGCCCATCGTCATCGGCAAGGGCGGCACCGTGCTGAAGCAGGTCGGCACCGCAGTGCGAGAGCAGCTTCCGCCGGGTGCATACGTCGAGCTGTTCGTCAAAGTAGCCAAGGACTGGCAGCGCTCCCCGCACCTGCTGGATCGCCTTGGCTACCGCTTTCCCGGCCAAGACTGACCCGGCCAAGACTGACCCGATCGAGGCTAGGAGAGGCCGAGTTCTGCCAGTACTTCGTTGGTCTGCTCGCCGATCAACGGCGCCTGGCGCCACACGTTCTGAGGGGTGGCATCGAAGCGCACCGAGGGCCGAACCTGGCGGTACGTCCCAATCACCGGGTGTTCCTCAAGGGTAATAGACCCAGATGCAATTCCGGCTTCGATCGCGTCATCGAGCGATCGAACCGGCTCGGCGGCGATACCCATTTTATTGCATGCGCGCATCCATTCAGCCACAGTACGCGTGGCAATCAGCGCGCCCAGTTCCTCGTAAAGCTCACCAGGATGCAGGGCTCGAGCGTGTGCGTTTGCGAAGCGTGCGTCGTCAGCGAGGTCAGCCCGTCCGCCAGCTGCGAACATCTCGCGCCATTGCCGGTCGTCGTAGGGCAGCACGGTGATCCAACCGTCGAGTGCCCGTTTTGGGCCGCGTTCGGGTGATGTCACCCGTGCATATCCGGCGCGTTCCAGCGGGGGCTCCATGGCGCCGGCGGCCAGGTGTTCAACCAGATGGAACGACAACATGGCATCGATCATCGGTACCTCGATGCGTTGACCCTGACCGGTTCCGGCGCGATGGAAAAGTGCGGCCGTGACACCGTTCACAATCATCAGTCCACATACCTTATCTGCGACGATGGTGGGGTAGAGCGTGACTTTGCCTGCGCCGCGTTCCATCACGTCGGCGGCACCCGTCGCGCTCTGGATGATGTCGTCGTACGCCGGCCGGTTGGCGTCTGCCGAGTCCGTCGGCCATCCCTGCGCCTGGCAGAACACCACATCGGGGCGAATGCGAGCGCAGTCCTCGTAAGCGAGGCCCAGGCGAGCCAACGGCCCGGGCCGAAGGTTTGTCACGATCACATCGGCCCAACGAACGAGCGCTTCGACGACATTGCGGCGGCCGGGGTCTTTCAAGTCCAACAGCACCGAGCGTTTGTTCCGGTGGAGGTTGAGTGCCATCCCGGAAAGCTCACGGTGTCGCCCCGGTCCGATTGCCCGGCTGAGGTCGCCACTCGGCTCTTCGACTTTGATGACGTCTGCGCCCATGTCGCCCAGCAGTTGGGTGGCGTACGGCCCCATCACCACCGTCGTGATATCGAGCACCCGAATCCCGGTCAACGGTCCTGTGGGTGTTTCGTTCATCGATTCATGGTGGCACGCGGTCGCTGCATGAAACGCGTCAGGCTCTACGAGTCGGGCGTTGCAAGGTCGCGGTCAGGCTTGTCGTCGTTCCCGTTGGGTTGCCTTCAGCCGGTAACCTGGACAGATGGCCGGATACGACATTCGCATCTTCGGTGATCCTGTGCTGCGTCAGGTATCCAAGGAACTCATCGATATCGACGGCACCGTCGCCAAGCTGGTCGAAGACATGATTCCGGTCATGTACAAGGCTGAGGGGCTCGGTCTTGCCGCCCCTCAGGTGGGCGTTCAGAAGCGCTTGTTCGTCTACGACATGAACGACGGCAGGGGGCCACAGACGCTCATCAACCCAGTCATCAAAGAGTCTTCTGGCGAGTGGACATACGAAGAGGGTTGCCTCTCCGTGCCTGGTTTGTCATGGGAGATCACGCGCCCCAACGAGATTCATCTTGTCGGTCTCGATATTGATGGCAACGAGGTCGACATCCAGGCCAGCGAGCTGCTGTCACGGTTGTACCAGCACGAGCTGGACCATCTCGACGGAAAGCTCCTCATCGACCAGCTCGACGACGAGCGTCGCAAAGAAGCCCTCAAGGTTCTTCGCAACCGTCTGCTCGACACGCCAACGCCGCCACAGGTTTCGACGCGTTCAGCGCGTCTCGGCCTCAGCCTGCCCGGCCGCTGACGGCCGAGCGCCTTTCCTGATGCGGTTGGTATACCTCGGTACTCCCGAGGCAGCTGTGCCGCCTTTGCATGCGCTTGTCGAAGCTGGCCACGTGGTCGAGCTGGTGGTGTCCCAACCCGACCGCAAGCGAGGCCGTGGCGGGGCAGTGGTGCCCAGCCCGGTAAAACAGGCTGCGATGCAGCTTGGCCTTCCCGTGACCGATGCCGTCGACGACGTGCTGGCGACCACTGCAGAGCTTGGCGTCGTCGTTGCCTTCGGTCGCCTCATCAAGCCGAACCTGCTCGCACACATCCCGTTTGTGAACATACATTTCTCGCTCCTGCCCAGATGGAGGGGCGCTGCTCCGGTCGAGCGAGCCATCTTGGCCGGTGACTCCGAAACGGGTTGCTGCCTGATGGCGCTCGAGGCAGGGCTGGATACCGGTCCTGTCTATCGGCGTGAAGTTACCCCCATCTACCCGCTCGAATCGGCAGGTCAGCTTCGTCAGCGCTTGGTGGCAATCGGCTCCGACATGCTCACCCATGCCTTGTCCAATGGGTTCGCGTCGCTTGGCAAGCCGGTGCCCCAAGACGGCACCCCGACCCATGCTGCCAAGCTGCAACCCGAAGAGTTCCGCATCGACTGGGCCTCGCCCGTGGCTGCAGTGCATGGCACGGTTCGCATCGGCCACGCATGGACCTTGTTTCGTGGGAGGCGCATCAAGGTCATTGATGCCCGGCCGGCCGCCGTGTTCTCAGGCAGCCCCGATGTGCAGTCAGAGTCCGCGCAGCCAGGGTCCGTTCACGGCCACTCTGTGCAGTGCGCCGACGGGCTGCTCGAGTTGATCACCGTCCAGCCGGAGGGCAAGGCGCCAATGCCGGTCGCGGCATGGATCAACGGTGCGCGGCCCGCCGACGGTGAACTCCTCGGGGCCAGCGTCCCGGCAACTCCTGCGACCTCGCTGCAATAACTCCAGCCCCCACTCACTGGACACCTCCTGACATGAACCCCCCACCCGACCGCAACCGCCGCCCCGACCGTTACTCGGACCGAGGACCGGACAACCGATCTGACAACCGATCTGACAACCGATATGACAGTCGCGGCTCCGACAGTCGTGACCGGGGCCCTCGTGCGCCTCGGCCGCCGAAACCGTCTCCGAGAGCCGTTGCGATTGAAGCACTGACCCGCGTCGACCAGGGAGGATACGCCAACCTGGTGTTGTCCGACCTGCTCAACCAGTCCGGCCTCGATGCACGGGACCGCGGTTTTGCCACCGAACTGGCCTACGGAGCTGTGCGACGTCGTTCCAGCATCGACTGGCTGGTGATGCAGCACGTCGAACGTGAACCGGCCGACGACGTGTTGCGGGTACTACATCTGGGTGCATATCAACTGGCGTTCTCGCGGGTGCCACCGCACGCGGCCGTCGGTGAGACCGTCACGTTGGCGCCGGAGTACGCGAAGGGCTTCGTCAACGCCGTGCTACGACGGGTGTCAGACACCGTCGAAGCCGGCGTGCAGTGGCCCGATCTGGCCACCGAGTTGGGATACCCGGAATGGATCGTCGACAGGCTCATTGCAGACGTTGGCGAACCGGCGCTTGATGCGCTTCGGTTCATGAACGAGGCACCCGACGTCACCGAACGCGAAGACGGCTACGTGCAAGATCTTGCCAGCCAATGGGTGGTTGACCTTCTGGACCCATTGCCAGGCGACCGTTTCCTCGATGTGTGCTCGGCCCCCGGCGGCAAGGCGACGCTTGCTGCATCGCGTGGGGCAACCGTGGTGGCGGCTGACATCAGGCCGCATCGGGTCGGTCTCATCGCTGACAACGTCGACCGCCTGGGCCTCCAGGAAACCTGCCTGCCTGTAGCGGCCGATGGCTTGGCATCACCGTTCGCGCTGCGGTCGTTCGACAAGGTTCTGCTCGACGTTCCGTGCTCGGGTTTGGGTGTTCTGCACCGGCGTCCTGATGCCCGTTGGCGCATCACCGAAGCCGACGTCGACGCACTCGCCATCTTGCAGCGCCGGCTACTGCAGCAGACCATCCGTTTGGTGAAGCCTGGCGGGTTGTTGCTCCTGAGCGCATGCACGCTTACTATCGACGAGTCAGTGGCCCACGATCACTGGTTGTCCGAGGAGTATCCCAACCTGGTACCTGAGCTGGGGCCTGGTGCGCAACGTTGGGAACGCCATGCGCGTGGCCTGCGTCTCTTGCCTCAGACGCACGGCACCGATGGCATGGTTGCGTTCCGGTACCGCGTCACCAGCTGACGCGGGCCTGGGCCGACCAGGGTCGGCCAGGGTCGGCCAGGGTCGGCAACCGTCAAGCGAGGATCGCCGCCACGCCTGCGGCAGCGATCTGCTTGTCGATGGCCTCGGGCAGTCCACTGATTGCGACGGCTCCCACGCACACGCCGTCAACGAGCACAGGCAGGCCACCGCCCCAGCCGATCATGCGCGCGTCGCCGAAGAATCCGAACTCGAAGTTGCCCTCGCCGCGTTTTGCGGCCGTATTGAGTGCGCCGAGTTCTGCCGTAGGCGTCGCAGCCCGCGCGGCAGTGAAGGCTTTGTTCGTTGCAATGGTGACCGATTGGTACGGCGCACCATCCATGCGCTCCAACGCGATCAACTCGCCATGATCGTCGACTACCACCACGACGGCAGCGTTGCCTGGATGTTCTGCGAGGTGTGCCTGCGCCAAAGCCCTCATCGTGTCGATTGCGCGGCGAGCGTCGTCAAGGGTCATCACCGGTTTCATAAGCATGTGCACAGTCTGCCCCTTCCGTGGGGTCACCCCCGCCCGCTTCGCTGGTGGTGGGTCTGGCGGGAGTGGTGTTGCGTTGTGCCTGGTTGTGAGGGTGTTTCAGAGGGAAATATTCTTCGAAAGATGCCCGATGACGAACATATGTTCGTATTAATGTGGTAGGGTGTCAGTATGCGTGCGGCGGTCGCGGACATCACTGACGAACTGGTCGAGGGGCTCGGTCGATTGCTTGATGCTGTCGCGTGCGGGTCGGTTGGCTTGGACGACGTTCCTGGATTTCGGCGGGTGTACGAACTAGCAGATCTTGCGTTGACCCGGGCAGTCGCGAAGTCTGCTGACGGCACATGTTTCAACGCGTTGGGATTCCGTGATGTTGGTGATTGGTTTGCAGCAGCAACTGGTGCGCGGCGTGGTGAGGGCCGGGCGCGGTGTCAACAGGCGAAGCTCCTTGAGTTGCTGCCCTCGGTCGATGCAGCAGTTGCGGCCGGGAAGTTCGGTTCGTCTCATCTGGCGTGTCTTGCTCTGGCCGTCACGAGGGCACGTGAATCGCTGGCTATTCGAGATCAGTATGTGTTCGTTGATTTTGCGGTGGTGTTGGATGCGTCGCAGTTTGCGAAGGTTGTGAACCGGTGGTTGCCCTAGCTGACGACGAATTGAAGGATCCCACCGCTGGTGACGACGCCCACAAGTCACGGCGGTTGCAGCTCTCGCAACTGTTGGATGGCACGTGGCGGATCAACGGTGTCCTTGACCCGGCTGCTGGCGAAGCAGTCCAAGCCGCACTCGCAGCAGCAATGACGCCAGATGTTGATGACCTCCGCACCCCGCCCCAGCGACGTGCGGACGCATTGGTCGACGTGTGCCTGGAATCTTTGGCGAACGGTGATCGGCCTTCGGTGGGCAATGAACGTCCGAACGTGAACGTGGTATTCCACGCCGCTGATGGTTCCGCGCATACAACGGGTGGCTGGTTCCTTCGGAACTGGGAACTGTCCCAAGTGTTGTGCGATTCGACGATCACAGCCGTTAGCGCGACCTTGAACGGTGAGGTGTTCGACGTCGGAACACCGGTATCAGTGATCCCGGCCAGGAACCGGAAGGCAGTCACCGTCCGGGACCGTGGTTGCAGACTGGGCGGTTGCAATCAACCAGCCCGTTTCTGTGAGATTCATCACATCCGTGAACGTGAAAACGGTGGAACTCACGAACTATCGAATCTGGTGATGTTGTGCCGGTTCCATCACCGAGAGTTGCACCGGCGGGGCGTGAAGCTCCACTGGCAAAACTCAACTCTGGTAGCCGAGTATCCAAGCGGTCGAACAATTCACGGCCCACCACCCCCAGCAACCCACCCCACCCTTTTCAAGTAGTAAGCACACGAACAATCCCAGGGGACGGTGCGGCTTCGACGCGCACGTGTGGCGGAACCTAGATTTGGCTTGGAGACGCTCATCGAATCGCTTCATCGCCGGGGCGACGGCACCAATTCTTTCAGGAGTGTCAAGCCGAAACGTCGCTCGGAGCCGTCGGGCTGGCGGATGAGAAGGCTGTGCACATTTGCGGGACCTCACCCAGGCCGGCCAGTTCCTTCGGGACGAGAAACATGTTGGACGGACTGAGTAACAGTCGATGGTGCTTGCGTAGTTGGTCTGCTTCGAACCCATCAAGCGGCCCCCGTCGATTTAACCCGACCGCGGAAATGTGTGCGAGCTTCCATCCTGCCTTGTTGAGGTCTCCGGGTGTGAAAACGGATCTTGTTGTGACTCCTCCCCGTTGTACGCGGAGCGCCTGTGATTCGGCAGCGGTGAGCATCTTCGTAAGCCAAGAAGCACCTGCAGTGAGGTCAGCCGCGATCTCAGCGATGCTCGGGCGGCGGTCAACGAGTGCAAGCGCATAGATCCATTGTGCGGGCGAGTTGTCGACAGCGATGACTGCCCGACCCTCTGGTCCCGTTGTTCGCAATCCTCTGGGATGCCCGCTCTTGCGGACCAGCAAAGGCATCTCCGGATCGTTCGCCCATGCGGTCACCAATCCGTCGAAGTACTCCAACGCTGCGGGCGTCGGACGAGGTCGTACATCGGGCGGAGCGGAAAGCCAACGCTCGGACAGCCTGCGAAGGTCATCGTGTAGGAACAAGCTTGCTGGCGAACTTGATAGTGGCTGCTGCACCGACTAGCTCCGTTCTCGAAAATTCTTCGGCAGAGTACCAGGCGCCGTGTCCTGCCCAGTTGGCGCGCGGGTTGGGGAAAGACGACAAGCTGCAGAGTGGGTGGGGTGGACCCGAAGGAAGGGGCCAACCGTGCGCAGCGAAGCGAGCAGGAAATGGTCATAGTGGGAAAGGGCCGGAGGAGGCAGGACCCGTCCCGGATTGGTTTCCCACCTCGGACTGGCTCCGTCCTCCGCTCACCGATCAGCCGCGCCCGCCGACCTACGCAGCGGAAACACGCGGCCCGCCACCCATGCAGCGAGCCAATCCACTCCCCGGGGCTGTGTCACATATTTGGCTACCGTGCGAGTATGACCACTCCAACGATGGATCTTGCAACGCTGCTCCATGTCGATGCTCGTGGCGTCGCAACCATCACGCTCAACCGTCCCGACAATCGCAATGCGCTCTCGACCGAGCTGGTCGACAGTCTGTCGGCCCATCTCAACGAGGCTATCGACGATGCGGAAATCCGCGTGATCGTGCTCACTGGCGCAGGCACGGTGTTCTGTGCCGGAGCTGATCTCAAGGAACGTCGCACGGCCACGGCGGGAGCAACCGAGGAAGAGCTGCCTACGTTCGTCCGGGTGTTCCAGGCGATTGCGGCAGCACCGAAGCCGGTGGTCGGCAAGCTCAATGGTCATGCGCTGGCAGGCGGGTTGGGTCTGGCTTGCTCGTGCGATCTCACCGTCGCTCCAGAGCGAGCGTTACTGGGTTTCACCGAGGTTCGCATCGGCGTGGCCCCTGCGATCATCAGCGTGGTGTGTCTACCCAAACTGCGGATGGCCGATGCTGCTGAGTTGTTCCTCACCGGCGAACGGATACCGGCGCAACGAGCAGCAGCGGTTGGCCTGATCAACCGAGCGGTTCCCGATGATCAGTTGGACGCAGCCACCGAAGAGATGATTGCGAAACTGTTGCTCGGCGGTCCGAAGGCGCTTGCGGCCACGAAACAGTTGCTCTCGAAGGTGCCGAGCATGGACACGGTGGACGCGTTTCGATGGACGGCAACATTGTCCGCCGAGCTGTTCGCCTCAGAAGAAGCTGCAGCAGGCATGGCAGCGTTCGCCGCGAAACAATCGCCACCTTGGGCAGCCAGCTCCTAGAACCGGGTGGGTCGTCGAAGTGTCACTTTTTCGCCCGATACGCGCGAAACGTGACAACTCGGTGGAAGCGGGCGGCGATGTGCTGCTCAGGCTGGCTGGGAGATCAGATCATGTAGCCGGTCAAGTGCCAGGTCGGTGAGCGAAGAAACCTGGTGATGGGTGTGCGAGAAGTCGCTGACGCGGGTGAGGTCGTTCGGGCATGCGATGCAGGTGAGCCCCGCGTCGACCGCGGCACGGCTTCCGTTGTGCGAGTCCTCAAAGGCAATGGCGTGGCGTGCAGCGGTGCGCGCAATACCCAAGCGGTCGAGCGCCACGAAGTAGAGGTCAGGGGCGGGCTTCGCGTTGGCGGCGTCTTCTCGGGCAACGACTGTTTCGAAATAGTCCAGCAGGCCGAGGCGATCGAGGTGCGGCTTTACCCAACGGTTGCGAGACGATGACGCAACAGCGCAGGGCACGCGGGCAACCGCTGCCTGCTTGAGGAGGCGTTCGACGCCGGGTCGCACTTCCAGGCGCCGAATCTGGTGATCATTGCGCTGGCGCTGCTCGATCCACAGCAGATCTCGGTTAACCGGATGGCCCAGGTCGGCCTCGAGCCAATCGAGCCAGAAGCCGTCGGGGTTGGCCCTGCCGATGGCATGCACCCACCGATCGTGGCCGAGAGTTGCACCGTGTTCAGAAAACACCGCTGCGATAGAGGTGTACTCGGCCACTTCGGTATCGAGGATCAACCCATCGAAATCGAAAACCAGCGCTGCTGGAAACCGGGTGACCTCTGTCATCTGGTCAGTCTCCTGGTCGGCGGCTCAGGAGGGAATACCAAAACTTGGGGAACTGTGCCCTGCGAAGCGTGGTGGCCCGTGCGGATGAGCCGCTACTGCTCTCGGAGGAACTTCTCGAACTCGGCTGCGATGACATCGCCGCTGACGATCTGGGTTTCGTCGACCGGTGCAACCATGCGGCCCGTTGCGCCGTCGAACGCGTTGGTGTCGACCTGGTTTTCGAGCTGAGTGACCATCTCTTGATGCTCGGGGTTGTTGGCCACCAGGGCGCGGATCTGCTCGTCGATCTGTTCGGCTTGCGACGCAAGAATCGACGTGTCGAACGTCAACCCCGAGACCCGTGACACGCCCTCCAAAATGGCGACTGAAGCCGCGGGATAAAGCATCTGCGACACGTAATGCGGGACACGCGCCCAGACCCCCGTTGCAGCAAGGTCAGCTTCAGCGAACCCACGCTCGAGCGCTGCACTCACACCTGCTGGCACTTCGAACGATGCATCGATGTACCCGATCTGTTCAGCCAGCTCCTGAGTGGTGGCGGTAGAGCCAAGCGACACGGGGCGAGTGTGGGGGACAGGTGCTGGGAACGCTCCGAGGTTGACGAGGAGCTTGACGTCGAGTTTCTGCGCGAGCTCGACGATGGCGCCTGTGAAGCTGAGCCAACGAAAGTCGGGTTCGGGCCCTGTGAGCACCAAAACGTCGCGCCCATTGACGTCGCGCCCGTGGCGCATCTGTACGCGCGGCCATTGCAACCCAGTATTGACGCCGTTGATGAGCCGCATGGCCGGCCGGCGCGCACGGAAGTCAATCAGGTCATCAATGTTGAAGCTGACCAGGCGGTGCGTGCGTATTTGCTGTTTCAACGAACCCATCGCAGCCTGGGCTCCGTAGCCGGCGTCGATCCACCCATCGAGGTAACAGACGAGGACAGGATCGGTGAGATCGTGCGGGACAGGGTTCTCCCATTGGATGAGCGGTGAAGGCCGAGACAACATGGTGCTTCCACCGTACTGGGCGTCGTGCGCGTAAGTTGATGTCATGTACGTGGACGTCACCGACGAAACTTTCCAGACCGAGGTCATTGCCCGCTCTGCCGACACCCCGGTCGTGGTCGACCTGTGGGCGCCGTGGTGCGGTCCATGCAAGACGCTCGGCCCCATCATCGAACGGGTGATTGGCGAAACCAACGGCGCGGTGCTGCTGGTCAAGGTCAACGTCGACGAGAACCCGAAGGTGTCGCAAGCCTTCCAGGTGCAGTCCATCCCAGCCGTGTTCGCCATTTTCCAAGGTCGTGTGGTCGAGCAGTTCGTGGGTGCAATCCCCGAGGCTCAGATCCGCGAGTGGGTTCAACGCTTCGCTCCGTCGCGAACCGAGGCAGACGAGCTGGCCGACGCCGACGACGAGGCATCGCTGCGCAAAGCACTGGGCTTGCAGCACGACCATCCGCTGGCCGTTCTGAAGCTGGCACGGCTGCTGGTCGAGAACGGCTCGAACCACGAAGCGCTTCAGTTGCTGGAGCGTTTGCCCGAGTCCGCCGAAACCCGCCAGATCGCATCGTTGGCACGCGTCGGTGTGGAAGCCAGGGCCGGCGAGTCCGATGCGATCGTGGCCGAGTTGGCAGGTCTGCTGCCAACCGTCCGCGCCGACGAAACGACGAAGCAACGTTATGTGGACTTACTGACGGTTATGGGCGACGACCCGCGGGTGCCAGACCTTCGCCGCAAGCTGGCCAACGCCCTGTTCTAAATCAGAGCTAGATCTGCTCCAGATCTGCCTCGCTGCGCGAGGGCCAAAATCGCAATCGGTCGATCCAGTTCACGTTCAGTCGCGCTACAGTCGGTCGTCGTCGGTCCGATCGGGCCTTCCTCATCGGCCGTGCGCGGCCCGCCAGATCGTTGACGCTTCCCCCGCGTTCTGCAGTTCTCCTTCGTGATCGAAGAGGAGGGCGCCATGGTTCTCTTGGCCCCTAGTTCAGCGCCTCCGGCGCCTCGCGGCTCGCGTCGCCCGTCTGAGTTCGGCTCGACTCGACGTTCCAGTTCTCGCCACGAAGGCGGTCGCGATGCCCAACGTCACCCTTCCAGCCGTCGCGATTTCGACCGTCGCGATGTCGACCCTCGCGATGTCGACCCTCGCGATGTCGAAGTTCCAGACAGTGTTTCCGACCCGTCCGATGTCCGTGGATCTCACACCGGTCAGGCGATGCGTTGGTTCGCGCAACTCAGGCGCGGACGGGTGCAGCTTGGCCTCCTCACCCTTGCTGGAGCCTCGCTCATCGTGCTTGCAGTCGGCGCTGGCATTGGCCAGTCAAGCCGAGCCGGCCGAGCCGCAGCGCAGGCCACCATCAGAGAAATCCCGTTCAGTTCCGGCGTTGCGACAACCTCTGTTGACGTCCTTCCATCGTCGCACGGCGCTGTGTCAGGCGCTGTGTCAGGCGCTGTGTCACGCTCTGTGTCACGCGCGGTGCCAGCCTCCGCTTCCGCCGGGGGCGCACCTGCGCCTTCGGTGTCCGCGTCGGTCGTTTCCCCGGCGGTTGCGCCGGTCGCTCCCCCCGCACCGTCACTGGTGGTTCACACGGCCGGGGCGGTGCTCCACCCTGGGGTGTACGTGCTGGAACTTGGTGCTCGGGCAGCCGATGCCGTTTCTGCGGCAGGTGGAATGACCCGAGAGGCTGACCCTGATCGGGTCAACCTCGCATCGCCCCTCAGCGACGGGAGCCGGCTGTACATTCCGAAGATTGGCGCACCGGTCCCGGCTGTCCCCGAAGGCCAGATAACGATTCAGGCCTCCGGACAGGCCGCCACGGCAGTTTCAACCGGTACAGGTGGCATCCTCACCAAGCCGGTGGTCGATCTCAACTCGGCAACGGTAGAACAGCTGGATTCACTACCCGGCGTCGGTCCCGCAACGGCTGTGGCAATCATCGAGCACCGCACCAGAATCGGTCGATTCAAATCGGTGAATCAACTGCTCGATGTGCCAGGCATCGGTGAGGCGAAGCTTGCTTCGATGCGAAAACAACTCTCCGTAGGTTGACCGCAAACGTGCACCTCAACAGGCCGGCGTGGACTGGTGTCGCCCTTGGCGCTGTGCTCGCTGCCGTTACCGCCCGCATGGGGCCGTTCCTGTGTGGCTACTCGCAGCAAGTGGCGCTTTTGCCGATCGGCATGACCGTCTTCGCGCTCAGTGGCGCGCTCTTGATGAACAAGTTCTGCGCGGGAAGATTTGACGGCCATGACCTTCCCCGTCCATTCGCATCTATCGTATGTGCACTTATCGTGGCGGTCATGCCTCTGCTGGCCACTCGGGGCTTGCTTGGGCTCCGCGTCACGCAGCCGGGGCAAGTCGCCGAAATCGGTCAGCTTGTCGCCGACCCGTCACCTATCCCTGGTGGCGGCGTTGCCGCCACTGTTGTGTTGTCCGAAAAGCGGCTTCGCTTGGTCGCCTATGGCGATGCCGGACGCGCACTCGCCATGGGGAGCGCTGGGAGCAGATATCGGGTCACCGGTCGAACCCAATCGTGGGACGGCGCAGTGCCGGGATGGGCGATCAGCAAACATCTCGCGGGACGGGTCACCGTGAAGACTGCGTCGCTCGTCGACCATGGTTCACTGCCGTGGCGCATCGCCCGGTGGGTTCGCGCCAAAGTGGCGCTCGGCGCGACCGGGCTGCCGGCACATCAACGCGCGCTCTTCGGGGGCTTCGTGCTTGGCGACGACCGCGGCCAAGATCTGGCGGTAGCCGACGACTTTCGGGCGTCGGGTTTGTCGCACCTCCTCGTTGTGTCCGGGCAGAACGTGGCATTCGTGCTCACCGCTGCGAACCCCATCCTCAGGCGGCTTCCCTCGACGACTCGGTCTGGTGTCGCGATTGTCGTGATAGGCGGGTTCGCCTTGCTCACCAGGTTCGAGCCATCGGTACTTCGTGCCGCCACCATGGCTGCGTTGGTGGTGCTGTCACGCGCCACCTACCGGCCGCAAGAGCCGATGCGGGTGCTGTCTCTTGCGGTCATGGTGTTGCTGATCATCGATCCGCTACTTGCTTGGTCAATCGGGTTCGGACTCTCCGTCTGTGCCACCGCAGGGCTCGCGATGCTCGCGAGCCCTCTCGAAGAACGGATGTCGATGCGGGGTGTGCCGGACTGGCTCGGTCGCCCACTGGCTGCCACACTCGCAGCCCAAATCGGTTCGTACCCGCTGCTCCTGGGTCTTGGCGGTGTCTCGCCGGTGAGTATCCCGGCGAACCTGCTGGCCCTCCCAGCCGCCGAGCCACTGATGATCTGGGGCGTCATCATCGGTGTTCCTGCGGGCGTACTCGGCCAACCGGCAGCCACGATGCTGCATTCCGTCGATAGGGTCCTCATCTGGTGGGTGGCCGGAGTGGCGCGGTGGGCCGGCCAACTCAGTCGGCTTGCCCCGTTGCCGCTGTGGTGGCCGCTTGGTGTACTCGCAATCGCCTTCGCAGTTCGCCTGGCTTATGCACGTTCGTCGAACCTTCGCACGACCGTGGTCGCCGTTGCTACCATCGCCGTTGCTCTCCTCGCAGGCACAGTTCTGGTAGTCCGCTCGACGGCAGTCCTCCCAAACGTCAGGCGACAACTGGTCGGCACATCGGCCGACGTCAACGGCTTCGCACTCACGGGAACGTCGGCGTTGTGGCGCTCGGGGCAGCACCCGGTGACGATCCTCGTCGCACGACCAGGCACCAAGGGTGCCCCGCTCCTGCAAGCGTTGCGTGCCGAACGGGTAAACAACCTCTCGGCGCTCGTGGTTGAACGGCCCACCAACGCGCTGTGGACTGCCTTGGCTCCGGTGCTGGCACGACATAGAGCAGACAGAATCATCCTCTGCGGAGCGTCGTCCCACCTCGGCTCCACGCCCATTGTGGGCCTTGGTCCCGATGACACTCTTCACGTGCAGCCGGATGGGCACCCGTGGGTTGTCATCGGTTGCCAACGTGGCCGCGCCGTCGTCGCGCTCCAATCCCCATCCGCCGTTCCCAGCGGTTGAGCGACAACGATTCACTGCATGGCTGTGCCGACCACGGAGGACGACCCCGAGTTTTCTCGATGGGCGCTCTCGCAGACGCCCACTCAGACGCCAACCGATCGCACAGTGCTCCAAGGTATTGCTGTTGCCCGGTGGGCTATCTGGGGTTGGCTTGCCCTCACCGCTCTCGTTCAGTCCGACCAGCTTGATCACCCGGTCATCGCCGCTGTTGCCATCTTGGTGGCACTCGGCTGGACGATCGGTTGCACGGTCTTGCTCAGCCGACGCCCTCATGTGCTGACGCATCCGTTGTTCGTGCTCGTGGAGGTATCGATTGCGTGGGTGCTGCTGCTCGTGGACGGCTGGGTGTTTGCCGCCGGTCACTCGTTCGGGTCTGGTCAAAACCTGGCGGGTAACTGGCCGCTGGTGGCGTCGATCTCGGCTGCAACAGCGCTTGGTCCCAAGTGGGGCGCGTTGCTCGGCGTGATCGCCGCGTCTGGCCGATACTTCGGCGCGCTGATCAACAACGTGCAGGAGTTCCCAGGCGAGCGTGTGCTGTCTTTGTTGTCGAGCGCCGTGTTCTACGGCGTTGCCGCAGTGGTCTTCGGTGCCATCACGCAGCGACTGCGCACGGTTGAGAATGAAGTCGCTTTGCGCCGCGCAAGAGACGAGGTCGCACGTACTCTGCATGACGGGGTGTTGCAGACTCTTGCCCTGGTTGATCGACGGGCTCGAGTGGCCGACCCCGAATTGGCGGCTGTGGCGAGGTCAACAGATCGCGAGTTGCGGGCGTGGCTGTTCCACGGCATCCGCTCCGACGACGAGGGCGCAACGCTTGAAGAGCGCCTCCGCCGCGTTGCGGATCGTGTCGCGCAGACCCATGACCTGCCCATCACCGTGTCGGTGCTCGACGACTCCGATGCGCCCGCCGCCGGTGACCCGGTCATTGCCGCCGTTGCGGGAGCCGTTGGCGAGGCTCTCACCAACGTGGCAAAGCATGCGAAGGCCACCCGGGCAGTCGTGTATGCCGAAGTCGACGAGGACGGTGTTCTGTTCGTCACCGTTTCAGACGATGGGCAGGGTTTCGACGTCGGCCATCCCCGGTCCGGACAGGGAATCACCTCGTCGATCGTCGCCAGGCTTCAGGAAGTCGGTGCTAGCGCCGACGTCACCAGTGCCCCCGGAACGGGCACCGAGATCCGCATCACGGGCCGCATCGGGATCGGACAACAAGAGCGCTAAGGAAGATCTAGACGGTGGCCAAGGGAAACAAGTCATGAGTACACATACAGATCCGAATCAACAGCCGAACCGGCCAGGCCCCTTACGTGTCGTGTTGGCAGATGACCATGCGATCATTCGTGCTGGTCTCAAGGCAGAACTCGGAGCCGGCTTTGTTGTCGTTGGCGAGGCCGACGATGCCGAGGGCGCTATCGACGTGGTCACCGCACATCGCCCTGATCTGGTCGTGTCTGACCTTCACATGCCGCGAGGTGGCGGGTTGGCTGTCGTGCGGGCCTGCGCCAACATCGCGCCGATCGTCATCCTGACCGTGTCCGAGGCCGAGCGTGACTTGCTCGACGCGGTCGCCGAAGGAGCGGCCGGCTACCTGCTGAAGACGACGCCGATTGGCGAACTGCAGACCGCCTTCGTGAAAGCCGCCCAGGGCGAGCCGGTGTTCAGTCCATCGCTCGCGGCGTTGGTGATGGGCGAGTTCCGACGGCTGTCTAAGGCCACCGGCGCTTCGCCGTTGTCGGCGCGGGAAAGAGAGGTGTTGCAGCTCGTCGCCCGAGGTCATACGTATGCGGCGATCGGCAGTGCCTTGTTCATCTCACCGAAAACGGCCGAGAACCACGTCCGCAACATATTGGGAAAGCTGCAGCTGTCACGGCGGGCCGACCTGGTTCGCTATGCCGTCGAGCACGGCATTGACTAGGCACGAGGCACCGGTACTTCACGACCACCACGAACAGAAATACGGCTGACCAAGAAACCGCTTGGCAGGATCACCTATATATCGCCGGTACTGCGCTACTTTGACTTGCCTGATGGTCGGCCCGATCGTCGTACGCTGACGGAGACGGACGAGTCAGGTTGCCGCGTTCGAGGGCTACGGGAACTCGGCCGGGTCGATTACGCCGGCGATCTCGTAGACGCGATCGACCCGGTGACAGCCGAGCACTGCCGAGTGCTCGTGGACGCGAGCTACGGTTGGCGCTGAGTAGACGCAGAACGTGCGAATGACTCCCGCGTCATCGCTGACGACCTGCGATCGCTCCCATGTGAGATCGGTAAAGGTGTCGTCGATCAGGCGTTTGGAGAGAACGACCATCTTGGCGAGTTCCTCTTCGTCCATCGGCTCCCGCACTCGCTCGACGAGGTACTTCGGCATTGCTCCACTCCTCTCTCGTCGGTCCGAGCAAGGTCGGTGCTGACGTGCCATCCGTAATGTTGACAGATTCCGCTAGGCAAAATCGTTGGGCCCGACGACGTCGACCGGGCCAGGTCGCTGGACGTGATCGTCGACGCTCTGTGGGGCGATGAGCCGCCTGCGTCCGCGACCAATCTGGTTCAGGGGTATGTGTCTGATGTGCGCCGTCTGCTCGGCGCGAACCGCATCCAACGTCGAGGCGAGGCCTACCTGTTGGTGTTCGACCCGGATCGTATCGATCTCATTCGTTTCGAACGGCAGCTCGGGGCGGCACGGCAGATGCTGAACGCCGATCCGGATGCTGCACACGCCGCCATTCACGAGTGCGCCGCGCTGGCGCGTGGCCCAGTGTTCGCCAACATCACGACACACGGTGTGCTGACATCGCTGAAGGCGCGCATCGACGAGTCGGTTACCGAGGTCGACGAGCTCTCTGGAGAGGCAGCGCTGCTCTGCGGGGGGCACACCGGAATGGTGCCGCGGCTGGAGGAGCTGACTGCGCTGCACCCACTCCGGGAAGTGTTCTGGGCCCAGTTGGCCGTCGCCCTCTACCGAAGCGGCGGCGAGCCAGGTATCGGCAAGACGCGTCTGGCCGAAGAGGTGGCGCAACGGGCAGCAGCGACCGGCGCGCTCGTGCTGCATGGCCGGTGCGACGAGCATGTGAACCATCCGCCCGTCTCGGGTTCGCAGTTCACCGCCGATCCGTGACTAGAATCATGATCATGTCTGAAACATTGCCGTTGGCGTCGGTGAAGGCGAGGTTCTCTGAAATGGTCGATCGGGTCGAGCACACGCATGATCGGATCATCGTGACGAGAAACGGTCGCCCCGCCGCCGTGCTAATCAGTCCCGAGGAACTTGAGTCGCTCGAAGACACCCTCGAACTGCTCTCTGACCCGGACGCAATGCGCCAACTCGACGAGTCACGACAGGCGTATGTCGACGGTGACTTCGTGACCGGCGAAGGGCTCCGCAACCGTTACCTCACCAAGTGAGCGCTGAGGAACCTGACTACAGACTGCGGGTAACCGGTCCGGCCGAACGACAGCTCATTCGACTCCCCGAAGGTACCGCGGCTGCGATCGTCGAATTCATGGTCGGAGCGCTGCTTGAGAACCCCCATCGAGTCGGCGGCACACTCCAGCGGGAACTGGCGGGGATGCGTTCTGCTCGACGCGGCGTTTACCGCATCGTCTACGAAATCCAGGAGACCGAGCGGCTGGTGATTGTCTACCGGATAGAGCACCGAGCAACGGCCTACCGGCCCCGCTGATTTCGCGCGATGAGTATGCGTGACACCGTGCACCGAAACCGTCTGATCGCGACCCCCCGTAATCGGTGACGACGGACTCGTGGTCGGGCTCGTCTCTGCCCTAGCGAAGAACGATGAGCAGCCCGATCACTTGGGTTATCAGCTCGTGGTCGCCTCGCAGGACATTGCGGCAACAGTTGCGTCGGCAAGTTAAATGTGCCAAGGATCCACCGACCCCGAGTACACCGGCCTACGGTTATCTCACCGAAGCGAGCCCGCCAAGGTATGCTGGCATACATGAACCGGACCACAGTGAAACTGCCTGAGGATCTTGACGCTCGGTTGCGCCATGAAGCACATCGGCGGGGAACAACGATCTCCGAAATCACAAGGGAGGCTATCGAGGCGCATCTCGGCGGGCGTACCGGCAAAAGACGACTTCGTGCCGCAGGGGCCGGGGCCAGCGGCCGCACGGACATCTCTGAACGGATCGAAGAGATCCTTGCTGCGGAGTTCGACTCATCGCTCTAATCGTCGACGCGGGGCCGCTCTTCGCTTACATCGATCGAGACGATCAGCATCACCTGGCGTGCCTCGAACTTCTTGAAACCCATCCCGGTCCATTACTCGTCCCGATGCTGGTCATCACCGAGGCGGCGTATCTGCTGGAGACCCGTTTGGGAGTCGAGGCAGAGGTCCGATTCCTCGCCGACTTCGCTGAGGGCAATCTGATCGCCGAGCCGGTTCACGCGAATGATTGGCTGCGAATCGCAGAACTTGTGGCCAAGTACCGGAACCTTCCAATCGGAACCGCCGATGCATCGGTCGTCGCCGTCGCCGAACGTCGTGGAATCACTGAAGTCGCGACGCTGGATCGCCGGCATTTCACCGTGGTACGGCCATCCATCGGCCCGTTGACGCTCTTGCCCTGACGAGGTACGGAACCAGCTTTCGGGCCACGCAATCGGGCCGAGTATTGGCAAACTGCGAGTACGCGCCCATCTGCGTCAAGTGCCAGCGCTTTCTACAGCGTTGAGTATCCGAACCCGAACCGAGTTCGAGAACATGACGTGGAACTGCGGCACGCTCTGGGACTGCCACTCGCCGTGGGCCAGGCCGTTGGTACACCACCCTGCTCAGATAGGTACACCACTTTGCAATTTGGGTGCCCAGGAAGGCCTCCAACGGGTGAGTGGTGTATTTATTCGGCGGAGAAGATGATTGCCCTGCTTGATGCTCAATCGGTTAGTCAGTACGCATGGCACCGAGGTGGTTGGCTGTCCGGTCGATCCAGTCGTCGTAACCGGCGGCCTTGCGGGCGAAAGACTGGCCGACCCAAGGACTTTTGGGGGTATCGCCGGATAGGTCTGAATCGGCCATTGCTTCAACGTGGTCGTATGAACACGAACTTCACGCCGCTCCAGTCTCTGGTCGGCCGGATCAACTCCTTGCCCGGCACCTCCGGAAGCACCCACTCGGCTCCGAATCGGCCGTACAAGCGGCTTGCCACCATCGAACCATCTGCCGGCGGCTCCTCAACAAGGCCGGCGTCGCGGACTTCTGCTGTCTCGGCCGCAGCCCACACCCCGGCGACCCGCAACCGAGCCATCGACGCCTACCGCGCAATTGCCATGGTGGCCGTTGCGTTCGGTCACTGGCTTGCTGCCGACCCACGGTTGGTGAACGGCAAGCTTGTGGCCGGCAACGCGCTCGATCAACTCGGCTCGCTGCACATCATCACGTGGCTCTTCCAGGTGATGCCGATCTTCTTCTGCATCGGCGGATATTCCAACGCGGCCTCTCTCGACGCGCACCGACGCAAGGGCAACGGTGATGGCACGTGGGTGAGAGCTCGCCTCGCACGCCTATCTGCGCCGGCGGCGTGGTTGGCAGGCGTGTGGTTGCCAATGCTGGCGGTTGGACACCTTTTCGGCCTTGGCACTCTTGCGTCCCAGGCAGCGGCGGTTGCTGCGATCCCGCTCTGGTTCCTTGCGAACTATGTGGTGGATACGGCGCTAGCGCCCCTCACGTTGACCGCATTTCGCCGTCACCGCTCGGCGTTCATCAGCGCGCTAATCGCTCTATTCGCCGCAGGCGAGACCGCTCGATTCTTCAAGATCCACTATCTCCCGCAGATCAACATCGTTGTCGGCTGGTTGCTGTTCCAGGTTGTGGGGTTCGCCTGGAAGGATCGTGGTGATCGGATGCCCGTTGGCAGTCGGCTGGTTTGGTGTGGCGCCGGTTCCTGGGGCATCGCTGCGGCGCTGGTGGCTTTCGGCCCATGGCCGCTCGCGATGGTGAGTGTGCCCGGCGCCCAGTTCGCCAACACCTGGCCACCATCGCTTGCGCTCATGTTCTACGGCCTTGGCATCTGCGCGTTCGCTATCGCTGCTGCGCCCCGAATCAGCGCCTTGCTCACTCGCCGGGTTGGGTTGTGGAAGGCCGTTGTTGTGGCCAACACGATGACCATGACGTCGTATCTGTGGCACTTCACTGCACTTGCGATTGCGGCGTTCGCGTTTTCAAAGGCGGGGTTGCTGCCGACTGCTGCTGTTGGAACCACCGGCTGGTGGTTGGCCAAAGTTCCGCTCATGGCATGCGCGCTTTTTATCCTCGTCGGGCTCATCATGTTGTTGGCTTCGAAAGAACGCAACGAACTGATCGGCAAGCCACGGAACTCTCTGACTACCAGCAGCAGTGCAC
>JAYSSK010000092.1:0-11919 GCA_043720595.1 Acidimicrobiia bacterium | reverse complement strand
ACTCGCTGGTCGGCCTTCGTGCGCTACGAGCTGGTGACGGTGGTCAGCGCGTAGTTGATAAGCGTGCCGTTGAGCGCGACGCCATGTACTTTCAGCGCATGGTCGGCCACGATGGCGAGGAGTTCTTCCTTGGTGGGCGCGCTGACCGAACACTTGCAGTCCAGTAACCCCACCCTGGCGCATGCGAAATTGAGCGTCTCTGCCATCCTTATGCTGCTTGCTCGGATTGTGTGCTGTTCGAGACGGAGGCGACGAGCGCCTCAAGCGAATCGGCAACGGCTCCGAGGTCACCGTTGATTGCGGTGACGATTTCTGTGACGGGTTCAGTCTGGTGCGCAATGGCCCTCACCCCGAACGTCACTTTGCCCAGTGTGTCGTTGACATGGTTCAGGATGCGAATGACTTGCACGAGATAGGCGGCCAACGCAAGAACAAGAACGGCGGTGAGGATGAGCGTGACGATTGCGGCAGCTGGCATGTTCGGAGGTCCTCAGACGAGCGGCTTGAGTGCGACGACGTAGCGGACAGCGTGGCCTTTGGCGACGGCGACCAGCGCCTGCGTGTCGAGCAGCGCTGGGACAGGTTCGAGGTTCTCGGTCAGACCAACACCATGCTCAAGGATGTCGGATGCGTATCGATCAATCTCGACGGCTGGCCTGATGACTCGATTCGCCAGCAGAATGACGACTGGCACCACAACGACGAGGAGCACTGCGTTTCCAATCCACCACAGGATCATGCGCTTACTCCTCACGTCGGTTCGAACGTGTGGCAACGGTAACAGGTCTGTATGTTGTACGCATAGAGCAAGTTGTATGCATCGAGCAACAGAGGAGCCCTATGAAACCCGGATTGAAGATCGGTGTTGTCGGTAAAGGCGGCGTCGGCAAGACCACCGTCTCGTCGTTACTGGCGCGTTCGTACGCGGCGAGGGGGCTGCGAGTGGTTGCAGTTGATACCGACTCCAATCCCAACCTGGCCATGTCCTTGGGGCTCGATCTTGCGGCCACCGAAGCCATCCCGGTGCTGCCGAGGTCGCTGGTGGTCGGTAGCCGTGGCGAGTACGCCGTCGACGAACTGCTCGACCAGTTCGGTGTCGTCACTCCGTCCGGTGTGACGGTCCTGTCGGCGTTACGCGTCACCGAGGCGGCGGCGGGCTGCACTTGCGGAGGGCATTCTACCGTGCGAAGCCTGCTCGGCGAAGCGCTCGAGGCACGCGCCGACGTGACCATTGTCGATATGGAGGCCGGCATCGAACACCTCAGCAGATCGGGCGGAACCCTCGCGTACGCCGACATCTTGGTGATCGTGATGGACCCCAGCCGAAAGTCGGTCGTCACCGCAGCCCGCACCATCTCGCTGGCGGAAGAACTCGGCATCAGCCGATGCATCGCGATCGGCAACAAGGCCGATCTGCCAGGCGATGCTGACTTCTTCCGCGTCCAGTGTGCCGAGCTGGGGGTGCCGCTGGTCGGCGTCTTCCCCATGGATGCTGCAGTCACCACAGCCGATCGGGCTGGCGGACGAGTCAGCGACGATGCGGCCCCATTGCTATGGGAGCAGATCAATTCCCTCGTCGGAATCATCGAAGCGAACGTGCCAGCCTGAAAGTCGATCCTTTCGTCTGTGTTCACGTCCGCGTTCGCGGCGTTGTTCAGGGAGTTGGGTTCAGACCGTTCGTGCATCGGCTCGCCACCCGCCTAGACCTTCGAGGATGGGTCTTGAACGACCACCACGGGGTGTTGATCGAATTGCGCGGCCAAACGGCCGACATCGATCTTTTCCTCCAGGAACTTCGGTCGTCGCCGCCACCACTGGCAGTCATCGAATCCGCCCAGGTGGTTCCAGCACCGTGGGTTAATGGGATTGCCGCTGACCGGGAGCTGACGGGCTTTGTGATTCGGCCAAGTTCACCGTCGGCAGAGAATTCAGCTCTTGTGCCTGCCGATGTTCGTACGTGCACAGTGTGTCTGCTCGAAATGCGGGACCCCGGCAACCGCCGGTATCGGCACCCCTTCATCAACTGCACGGACTGTGGGCCGCGCTTCACCATCATCCGCGCTATCCCTTATGACCGGGCCAACACCACGATGGCGACGTTCGGGATGTGTCCACAATGTGCATTGGAGTACGCAGACCCCAGCAGCCGTCGTTTCCATGCCGAGCCAATATGCTGCCCAGCGTGTGGTCCCCGACTGCACTTCCGCTCGCTTCCAGGAGCGCCATCCAGCGGCGAGGTTCAGGCCACTGAACCTGAACCTGAACCCGAACCCGGACCGGAACCAGAACCGGGTCAAACCGAAGAGGGCGCGCTGGCGCTTGCGATTGCTGCGCTCCGGGCCGGGCAGATTGTTGCGGTGAAAGGTATCGGCGGATATTCCCTGGCCGTTGATGCGAGCAACGACGGGGCGGTGCGTCGGTTGCGCCTTCGAAAGCACCGCGACGACAAGCCCTTCGCCCTATTGGTTCGGTCGGTCGACGCAGCCCGGGATCTTGTCGAGCTTTCCGACGAAGAAGCGCTCGCGCTGGTGGGTCCACACGCCCCCATCGTCCTTGCGTCGCGCCGAGCTGAGCACCTTGGTCATGTGAGTCCCCGGGTTGCCCCGAACAGCAAGATGTTGGGTTTGATGCTGCCGTCGACCGGTTTGCATCACCTTCTGGCAGAAGCATGTGACGGACCGCTCGTGTTCACTAGTGGGAACCGATTGGACGAGCCGATTGTGATGTTGGACGAACTGGTCGACGATCGGCTTGGAACCATTGCGGATTCGGTGTTGTACCACGATCGTCGTATTCATCGGCGTGCCGATGACTCAGTGGTGAGGCGGTTTGCCACGACAGTCACCACGCTGCGACGCGCTCGTGGCTACGTTCCGGTCGCGATTGACCTCACGGCTGCAGACGAACCGACGGAAGAGCCTTCGATACTCGGTGTAGGCGCCGAGATGAAGAGCACCGTCTGTGTCAGCCGTGGCGACAAGGCATTCATGTCTGCGCACCTCGGTGACCTCGAACACGTCGAGGCGTATCGAAGTTTCACTGAGGCGATCGTTGACCTGCAGGCGTTCTTAGAGGTGCGACCCGCGTTGGTCGTTCACGACCTTCACCCGGAGTACCTCTCAACCAAATGGGCTCACGAACAGCAGGTGGACTTGCTCGGCGTCCAACATCACCATGCGCACATAGCGTCGTGTCTGGCGGACAACTCGATGCGAGGTCCTGTCGTCGGGCTGGCGTTCGACGGTCACGGCTACGGCCCAGACGGCACCCTGTGGGGCGGAGAATTCCTGGTTGCTGACCTTGTCGGTTACGAGCGAGCCGGGCACTTCCGCCCGGTTCCCCTGCCTGGTGGTTCGACGGCTATTCGCGATCCGTGGCGAATGGCAGCTGCCCATCTGCTCGACGCGTATGCGGGCGCCGTTCCGGGCGAGCTCGCCATTCGGATGAGAAATCAGGATCGTTGGTCTGCTGTGGAGGCTGTTGCACGGCATAGCCAGACGATGCAGACGACCAGCGTCGGAAGGCTGTTCGATGCGATAGCGGCAATCCTCGGAGTCCGCGACTCGGTGTCGTTCGAAGGCCAGGCAGCGATGGAACTTGAGCAACGTGCGGGCATGGGACGCGCGGATGCGGTTGCCGACACGGTCGAATTGGGAATTGAACCGATACATGTCGGCGAACGCGACGGCGTTGTCGTGCTCGACCCGTCGCTGTTCGTCCGGTCGCTTGCCGAGGCAGTAGGGCCTGGAGGGACACGGCCCGCTCTGGTTGACGAACTGGCTTGGATCGCACACCGGACGATCGCAGAGGCCGCGGTGCGTGCGGCTGGAATCATCTGCGCCAGGGAAGGGCTTGACATCGTCGCACTCAGCGGAGGCGTGTTTCAGAACCAGTTGCTGCATGGCATGGTTCGGACAAGTCTTGAGGACTTAGGTCTGACCGTGCTTGTGCACCGCAACGTTCCGTGCAACGACGGGGGTATCAGCCTGGGCCAGGTAGCGATCGGCCGGGCAACTCGTGCTCGAAATCGGCCTCGGACCGATTTCGTGCACGATTAGGCGCCGAGCGGCTGGGTTTTGAAAGCCGAACGTGGGCGTTGCACGAACTCCCACGGGATGCCGTCGGGGTCGGAGATAAACGTGATCCACATGTCGGGCACAGGGGTCCCCGACAGTTCCACTTCCAGCGGAGGGCGGTCGAACGACGCACCTTCTGCCGACATCGAAGCGTAGGCCGCTCGGGTGTCGTCTACGCAGAGCGCCGCCCGATACAGACCTGCGTGGAACGGGCGGTCGTAGTGGCGGCCATGCGATGCGGGGGCGTGCCATTGCACCAATTGCAGCCGGAACGGCTCGTCGGGAAGACGGAGAGTGACGACGGTGGCGTCGGACGAGTCGCTTGGAGCGAAAGACAACGCGGAGCCTTCGAGCGACCTACATTCCATGAAGGCGAAGCCGAGCTTTTCGTAAAATGCAAGTGTCGGTTCCAGATCTGTGACCGTTGCTCGGAGGTGGCTGATGCGCGTGAGGCCTGCCGGAGCAGTGGTGTCTTCGTGCAAGTCGATTGTGATGTCGCACGGATCGACGAGCGTGACCGTGCGTGCGTCCTGCTCGCCGATTGCACCCCGCACCGGGACACACCCCCGTGCTAACAATTCGTTGACGATGGCGTCGAACGTGGACGTGGCGAAACCGACCGCCTTGATGCCAACCTCTGTCGGGTCGGTGGACGGCGATCCCCACGTCTCGGGGTCTGACCAGGCCTGAATCTCGATCGCTGGGCTGATACGTGGACCTCGGGCGTCGTAGACGAATGATGCAACCGATTTGATGGGACGGTCCATGCTGAAGATGTCGCCGGGCGAGTAGGCGTCGGTCGTTCGCATCGTGTTTCGCATGCCGAGCGCGTCGACGAAGAACGACGTGGCGGCATCGGCATCTCTGCACACATAGCAAGTGTGCAGAAATCTCCGTGCGATCGCCGTGTCGGGTGAGGAAACATTGGAGAGATTCGAGGAGGTCATCGAGTGCCGTTCAGGTATTCGTGGAGGAGGCCGTGGAAGTGACGGATTCGCGACTCTTGATACGCGCCAAGTTCGACGGTGTCCTGCCCTGAGGTCTTGATGCCTGCCTGAACCCGCCGTACGTTCGCCGCATCTTGGTCGTAGATAACACCGAGAGACTTCATGCCAGGAGCTTCGCCCCAGGATTGATCGATGGTGAGCGATGTCTTGGCGACCGGTGCTGGCCGTTCGCCTGCAAACGGACGCAACATCATCAGCGTCATGATGCAGGTTTCAGGGTCGTTTCCGTTGGGTCGGAATCGATACACGAGCGGTGTCGCGTACGTTGCCCAGGGACAGAAGTTGGGGAACACCAGGTACTGCACGCTGTCCATGAGCATCGCGTCGCTTACACCGGTGAGGTCGACGCCGTATGACCGCTGCAGCCCGGTACGCATGTTCTCGACCGCTTGGCGCCGTGCTGATACTCCGGGCGGCAAGACGATTTCGGTCCCCTTGTTGCGCGTGGATTGCATTGCACGAAGCACTTCGATCTGGTCGTAGTCGTCTCCGCCGAGGTGAGGGGAGGCGACGGCCATCAGCGTGATGAGGCGGCTGTGCAATTCCCAGACATCGTTTTGCGAATTGGCATCGCCGGTGTATTCGAGCAGGCCGGGGTGGGTGATGACCGTGTGGTATGCCTCGAGGAAGGCCTCCATGGTTATTTTCCAGTTGGAAGGCATCACCTTGTCGATATGTACGCTTATTGCCCAGTCTTCGAGGGGGAAAGACTCAAAGTGCTCGGCCACCGGGCCGAGGTGTTGCACGAACGAAGTGGCGTGGGTGTCGAAGTTGATCATGACGAACCCCTTCCACGTCTCGACGGGGATTTCGCGCAGCCCCAGGGCCGACGTGTCGAGGTGTTCGAAGTCCCATTCGCACGGCATCGAATCGAACGAGCCATCGAGGTTCCACGTCCATGCGTGATACGGGCACCGAAGCATCGGCGCGTTGCCGTCGGTGATACGCAATTTGGTGGCTCGGTGGCGGCAGGCATTTCGGTACGCCTTCACCGCTCCGGGCGCGTCCCCGGGTTCGACGCGGACCACAAGGGCTGACAGGTCGGCGATGTCGAAGACCACGGTGTCGCCGACGTTGGGGATCTCTTCCAGGCGGCACGCCCATTGCCAGGTGCGGCTCCAGAGTTGCTCCACCTCTTTTCGGTGTACTTCCGCCGACCAGTACACGTGGGTGGAGATCGAGCCCGTCCCCGGCGGCGGGGGAGACTGCTGCAGCAGCGGCCATGGCACCTCGCCCTGGTCCTTGGCATACACATCGGCCACCGTGGTCATATCGCCTCGGCTGAAACGGACCAGCTTGTCCATGTGATTCATCGGGTGCTCCTGGGAGTGTGGCGGTCGTTGGTCATCATTGAAACTGCTGACGGAGGTCTTGCTTCAATACCTTGCCCATTGGCGTGCGCGGCAACGCATCGATCAGCTGAATCTCTTCAGGGATCTTGTACTTGGCAAGTCCTTGTGCGGTGCAGTGTGCAACCAGATCGGCAACGGACAACGATGCGGTTCCCGGTGCCAGGACGATGACAGCGCATGCGCGTTCACCGGTCCGGTGGTCGGGTACTGCGATCACCGCGACGTCTGCGATCGCGTGATGGGTGACCAGCGCGTTCTCAACTTCTTGCGCCGAAATGTTCTCAGCGTTGCGGATGATTACGTCTTTCAACCGTCCGGTGATGTGGACGAATCCGTCGCCATCGATGCGCCCGAGGTCGCCGGTGCGGAAGTACCCGTCTGGATCGAAGACGCCTTCGTCCAACGATTTGTCGACGTATCCGAGGAACCGCTGTGGCCCGTTGACCCACAATTCCCCTTCTGCGCCTGGTTCCACCAAGCGACCATCGGGGCTGACGATTTTGAGCATTGCGCCGGGGACCATTCGGCCGACCGAAGATGCAGCGAACTGATGCGGTGGGTCATCTGCCGCCAGGCTGGTTGCAGAGGGGAACTCGGTCAGCCCCCATTGGTTGATGATCGGTGTGCCGAACACCCGCCGGCACTCGGCGTTCAGTTCAGGGCTGATGGGTGCACCGCCGGCCTGCAGCTGGTGGAGGTGAGGGAACAGCGGCTGATCCTGTGCGCGTTGCGCTGCAAGGTAGGCGTTGAAGAACGGCGTTGCCGACCCCAACACGGTTGCGCCGAACCCTGCCATGAGGTGCGGTGTGAGTGCCGGGTCGAACCCGTCGAGCAGCACGATGTGTGCGCCAACGCGCAGGTATGCCGTCAGCACCATGATGCCGCCGATGTGGGAGATCGGAAACGCGACGGGGAACACCTCTGCGTCGCGTGCCCGGATGTATTCCACCTGCGCAATGGACGATGCCATAGCGGTTGCGTCGCTGTGCCGCACACCTTTCGGGACGGCAGTGGTGCCCGAGGAATAGAACACCCACCGGTCTGCGGCCGGAGCCGAAGCAGTGTTGGCTTGCAGGCCTGAACCAAGCGCATTCTGCAGCGCGTTCTCGGCGTCCGGTGCAGGGCATCTTGGAAGGCGCAGCGTGTCGGTGACGGGCCACGCGCTGGCGTCGATGACTCGACACGTGGGTTCGACGGCGTCGGTTGCCATGCCCACCAAGTCGGTGCCGCGGTAGTCACCGGGCACGATGAGCACATCGGTGCCGAGCTGCCGCGTCATGAGGCTGATCTCCGCGTGACGAAGGATTGGGAGGATGGGGTTCTGTCGCACGCCAAGCCGCGATAGGGCGGCCATCAGCACGGCAGCTTCAAGCGTGGAGGGCAGTTGCCAACTGACAGATGTCTGCTGCGTGATCCCGTCGGCGTGCAATGCCGCCGCCGTCGTGAGAGCGCACTCCTTGAACCGCTCGAATGTGAGCGAGCGGCCGTGGTCGTCGGAAAGAAATGTGCGGTCAGGGGTGGCGGTTGCGCGGCGAACGATCAGATCCCACCAACTCGTTCCCATTGGTAGCGCAGCGGCCATGTTTCCCCCTCGCTGCTGATTGTTGCAGTTCTTGACACATCTGTCAGAATTTGATTTCGCCGCCCTTGCTCGGCTTGGTTCTAAGGAACAGGAGACCAATGTCAGCTCGGCCGGAAAGTCCGAAAATGCTGCCGCCGACGGGTGCTGATGCCCAAATCTTGGCGTGGGTCCAGTCCGCGCTCGGTGCGAAGGTCGTCGGCTGGGAGCGACAACCAAGATGGCGTCCGATGTGGTTCGTCGACATCGATCGGGGCGCCGCCGTCGAGCGAATTGTGGTGCGCGGCGAACGCAGCGACACACCGCTGGTGTTCCCCTTGGACCACGAGATGCGGTTCCAGCAACTGCTCGACGAACACGGAATCGCTGTTCCGAAGGTGCTCGGCTGGTGCGACGAGCCACGGGCTTACGCAATGTCGGCAGTACCTGGTGTACCGGGATTTGCGGGAACGCCGCCGGCCCAGCGTGACGCGGTTGTCGACGAGTACGTGCAGACACTCGTGCGCATGCACCGCCTGCCGGTGAAGCGGTTTGCCGAGGCCGGAATCGTTCGTGGAAGCTCACAGAGCGATGCAGCGTTCGTCGGTATGCGCCGGTTCGAAAATCTGTTCCGTAAGACCAAGGTGCGGCCCGATCCGCTGATGGAGTTCGTACTGGGTTGGCTCCGACGCCACCCGTTGCCGCAGTCGAACCGTGAGGCTCCCGTCGTCTGGGATTCCGGCCAGTTCCATCACCAGGATGGCAATTTGGTCGCGCTGATCGACGTGGAGATCGGTCACCTCGGCGATCCGATGATGGACCTCGCGGCGTGGCGAATGCGAGAGACGGTCATTCCGTTCGGTGACTTCAATTCGATCTACAACCGTTACGCAAACCTCATGGGTGAGGCGGTCGACATGGCGGCAATCCAGTTCCACCACCTGTTTTTCACCCTCACCAACCAGCTCTCGTTTCACGGACCTCTTGCGCGCCCAATTGCCGGCACGGACTACATGACGTACGCACACTGGGTCAGCGAGACGAATCTGCACACCGTCGAAACGATGGCCGAGTACCTGGGCATCGAGCTGGAAGACGTTCCGGTTCCTGATGCTGTTCCCACGCCCGTGTCGGGCGCACATGAGCACCTGTCCAGATCCCTCCGGTCGATCGAGGTGAGTGACCCATTTAGTTCATATCAAGTGCGCATAGCATTTCGCCTCGCCCGCCATCTTGAGCGTTTCGACCAGATCGGCGCCGAAGTGCAGGACCAGGACCGGGCCGACGTGTCAGCGCTCACCGGCCGTAAGCCAGCGACGTGGGATGAGTGCGAGGCAGAACTCGAGCGGTACGTTCTTCGCGATGACGGTGCCCACGACGCCGAGTTGGTTGTGCTGTTCAACCGTCGTTGGCGCCGCTACAAAGCCCTGATGGGTCCGGCGGGTTCGGCCATGGCCGCTCATCACACCATGCAACCTCTCGGCCCATCCCTGCTGGGCTAAGGCAGAGGGTCTTTTGTGGAGTCGTCGCTCTCCTGGTGGGGGTAGACTAAGTTGTATGACTAAGTCGGTGAATGTCCACGAGGCGAAGACGCACCTGTCCCGGTTGCTCGACGATGTGCAGCGAGGTGAGGAGGTTGTCATCGCTCGTTCTGGCGTGCCGTGTGCTCGCCTGGTCTCGACCGACGCAGGACCTCGCCCGTCGGGAATGCTCGCAGGCATCTGGCCCGATCTGGCCCCGGAGGACCCGTTCTTCGGTCCTCTCCCTGATGACGAACTTGATGCATGGCAGCAATGAAGCTTCTGCTCGATACCCACACCTTCATTTGGCGTGCGGTGGGGTCGTCGCACCTCAGCAGACGAGCGTCCCGGGCCATTGACGATCGGTCGAACACGATCCTTGTTTCTGCCGCTTCGGCTTGGGAAGTGGCCACGAAGCACCGCCTCGGCAAGATGCCCGATGGTGAACCGATCGTCCTGCGCTTCGGGGCCACCATTAACGACCTGCTTGCCGAGCCATTGCCCATGAGCGTCGAACACAGCTTGCTCGCCGGCCAGTTTCCATCGTCGCACAGGGACCCGTTCGACTGCATGCTGGCGGCGCAAGCGGCCGTCGAAGGGGCGGTGCTTGTCACCGCCGACCCGGCGTTCGCCGATTTTCCCGTGACCACATACTGGTAGCGGTGTTCAGCCCGAGCGGTGATGAACGGATAATTTGACGCATACGTCAAGTGCACTCGGGTCGTCGACGGCCTGCGGTGCGGCCGAGCCAAGCGGCCACGATGAGGAGTTCTGATGTCGTTTCAACCGTTGCCCGTGATCACCGAGGACACTGCCGCGTTCTGGGAGGGAGGAGCGAACGGTGTGTTGAACATTCATCGATGCGCGGCGTGCGCCGGTCGTTTCCATCCTCCTGCGCCGGTATGTCCGCATTGCCTCTCGATGGACGTCGGCCCGCAGCCGGTCAGCGGCCGCGCCACCGTGCAAGGGTTCACGGTCAACGCGCAGCCGTGGGCGCCCGACATGGTGGTGCCGTATGTCGTCGGGATCGTGTCGCTCGACGACGCACCGGGCGTGCAGCTCACCACGCGGTTCGTCGACGTGGAACCGCAGGACATGCACGTTGGCATGGCTGTCGAAGTGGTGTTTGCCCCGGCAGACGAAGTGTGGCTGCCGCTGTTCAAGCCGACGGGCGGCGCACGATGAGTCGTGATGGGAGCCGCTATGGCGGTGTCAGGATCGGGGAACGCGACGCTGTCATCTCCGGTATCGGACGGTCGCAGGTGGGCCGCAAGCTGGGTCGATCCGGTTTGTCGCTGTCCGTCGAGGCAGCGTTGCAGGCGATCGAAGATGCCGGCCTGACGCGTGACGACATCGACGGACTGTCCACCTATCCGGGTCTGACCGACGCATCACCAGGCATGTCACCGTGCGGTGTGGCCGACGTGCAAGATGCGCTCCGGCTGAAGCTCAACTGGTTCAGTGGGGGTGGCGAGGTTCCTGCGCAGTTGGGCGCGGTGTTCAACGCTGTCGCTGCGGTGTCGGCAGGGCTGGCCAACCATGTGTTGGTGTTCCGAACTGTCACCGAGTCCAGCGCTCAGACGGCGGATCGGCGGGCCAGCGTGGTGGGTACAGGCGGCCGCGTGGGCGGCATGATGCAGTGGATGGTGCCGTTTCATGCGGTGTCCGCTGCCAACTGGGTTGGCATCTATGCGCAGCGATACATGCACGAGTTCGGCCTCACTCGTAGCCAGCTCGGCCAGATTCCGCTGAACCAGCGCCGCCACGCGGCGCGGTACGACGAGGCCATCTTCCGGGAACCACTCACCCTTGACGACTACCTCGGCGCTCGCATGGTCTCAAGTCCGCTCGGACTGTTCGATTGTGATATTCCGTGCGATGGATCGTGCGCGGTCATCATTTCGCGGGCTGATGCTTCGCCCGATCTCCGCCAGGTCGTTCGGATCGAGGCGATAGGCAGCGCGCTTACGGGTCGCAACAGCTGGGATCAACGTGCTGACCTCACTGAAACAGCCGCGCACGACGCAGCACCGATGATGTGGGCACGTACGGATCTGAAGCCGGCCGATGTCGATACGGTCCAGCTCTACGACGGGTTCTCGTTCCTCACCATCACATGGCTCGAGGCGCTTGGCTTCTTCGGCAAGGGCGAGGCCGGCCTGTGGCTGGACGCCGGTGAGGCCCGCATCGGGCTGGGTGGCGAGCTGCCGCTCAACACCAACGGCGGCCAGCTCTCTGGCGGTCGTCTGCACGGATACGGATATCTGTACGAGGCCTGCGCGCAGTTGCGCGGCGAGGCCCACGGCCGGCAGGTCGAGGGAGCCGAGGTGGCGGTGGTCGGCGCCGGCGGCGGTCCGCTGGGTGGGTGCATGCTGCTGACAAAGGACCGGTGATCCATTTCGCCCC
>JAYSSK010000091.1:0-11932 GCA_043720595.1 Acidimicrobiia bacterium | reverse complement strand
CAAGCCAGCGGCTTGATGAACGCGCCCGGGCCATCGCCTCGCAGCGCCGGGACCTTGAAGTGTTAGTGGCTGGCCTGGAAGAACGCGGCCGAGTGTTGCGCACGCGCCTGACCGAAATCGACGATCGCCTGTCAAAGTCCATTGCAGAACGCACACACGCCGAACAGCGTCGCCGAGAGCTCGATCTCCTGGCCGATCGCACCGAAGCACTACATGCCATCGTGCAAGACCGGGCAGAGTCCATCGAGCGCGGTCTCGCTGAACTGCGCGAAGAACGTCGCCGCCAGAGCGAAGCGGCCCGCGCTGCAACGGGCCGTCTGGAAGCTCTCCGCCGAGACCGCGGTGCGGCGGAGAAGCAGCTCGGAGAGCTCCGCGAGAAGCTCGCGCGAGTTGATCTTGAAAGTGCCGAGACCCGGCTCCGGCTCGAGACGTTGGTCGAACAGATCCGGCGAGAGTTCGACATCGAGCCCGAGGCCACGCTCAACGCCCAATGTCCCGAGCTTGTCGATGCCACAGCTCCCACCACTCGGGTCAAGGACCTCGAACGCGAGCTGCGGCTCATGGGTCCAATCAACCCGCTCGCCTTGGAGGAGTTCAATCAGCTGCAAGAGCGTCACACGCTCATCGAGGGTCAGCTCGATGACGTTCGCAACTCTCGTCGTGAACTCGCCAAGGTGATCAAGGCGATCGATGAAGAGATCATCACGGTGTTCGCAGCGGCCTATGTCGACGTGGCCGAGAACTTCTCCAAGCTGTTCTCCATGCTGTTCCCTGGCGGCAGCGGAAGCCTGCGTCTCAGCGACCCGGAGAATCCGCTCGACACTGGCATCGAAGTGGAAGCGCGCCCGTCTGGCAAGAACGTTCGCAAGCTTTCGCTGTTGTCAGGCGGGGAACGATCGCTCACGGCGCTTGCGTTCCTGTTTGCCGTGTTCCGCTCCCGGCCGTCGCCCTTCTATCTCCTGGACGAAGTCGAGGCTGCACTTGACGACGTCAACCTGTCTCGGTTCCTCGGCTTGGTGCACGAGTTCCGCAACGAGGCGCAGCTGCTTATCGTCTCCCACCAGAAACGCACCATGGAAGCTGGCGACTGTCTCTACGGCGTCACGATGCAGCCCGGCGGTTCGTCCAAAGCAGTGTCGGAAAAGATCAAGGGCCGAGGCGACGTCGTTGGCGAACGCACTGGCACCCAACGGCTGCCAGACCTTGTCGGCACGGTCGGCAACTAACCCTCTCCTCTTGGCAGTTTGATGCTGAGAGGCCACTGAACAGCCGCTCAGAACCTGAGCGTGGCCTGTGGTGGGGCTGAGGCCGGAAACAACGCGTCCGGGGTGGCGCTCCCTAAGGTCCCTCGCATGAACAAGAAATTTGTGCGAGCCACTGTTGTTTCCCTGTTGACTGCGGGGTCGTTTGTCCCGGCTTCTGCGCTTGCCGTGACGAAGGTGCCGGTCGGCAAGGTCGGTGCAAGGTGTGCCAAGTCCGGTGCCGCTGGCAAAACCGCCAAGGGGGCTGCGTTGGTCTGCAAGAAGACTGGCACCAAGCTGAATTGGGCGCTGGCGAAGAAGGCGTCCAGCACATCGGTTCCGAGCAACACCAAGGCAGGCGACACCACTGTGCCGAAAGCGAAGAGCGCCGACTCAACCGTGCCGAAGGCAAAGGTGGCCGACACCACGATCCCGAAGGCAAAGGCCGCGGACACCACCGTGCCGAAAAGGGCCTGACGACGTTTGCTGGCCCGCTCACCTGTCCGTGTCGGGGCTTGCGTCGGGCATGTTTCGCCGGACGGCGTAGGGAGCAGCTTCAGGTCGGCGACTTCGTTGTATCAGGCGGATCCTTTGATTCGGCCGAAGTTTGATCGTCACGTGTCGAAATAGCTCCGCCTCTCGAAATGCCCTGGTAGGTGGATGAAGTCGCGACCTCGGTCGTTCTGCGAACGTGGTCCGCAGCGAAGTCGTTGCGCCAGCGCGGGTGTCGTTTCTCCAACGTGGGCGCTGCGGCAACCAACGTTGTGATTGTGGCGTCTGGAAGGGTGCTGCATCGCAAGGTTGGTTGCATGGCGCCCAACGTTGGTTCGCTACGTAGTTCGCAGGCTGGGGCAGCTTGGAGCGCAGACAAGCGATTTCGTCACGTGACACTGCGAAAGTAGCGAAAGGTGGAGTGCTCGGCCCCTGGCGGCTCTGGACTGGCCTTCAGGGCTGCTGCATTCTGACGAGGGGGTCCAGGCGGGTTTGGTCGCCCGGCGATGGTGCACCAAGGCCGTAGGCTTGGGAAATGGAGCTGTGGCTGATTCTGTTGGTGGGTCTGGTTGTGCTCGGGGTGATCGTCCGGATCGGGTTCGTGGCCAAGCGGGGCCGGACCAGGCGCGGGGGGGTTCCGAACGAACCGCCGCCGCGCACCCTCGACCGGCCAGCTGCTGACACCAGGATTGATTCGGCGCCGGGCGTAGAAAAAGGTCCCGTTCGGGTACCCGCTCGTCCCGAGGCTCCATCTGGCGAATCACCGAGCGTTGCCGAGCCCGCCACCCCGCCCGCCGAAGCTCCCGAAGCGCCGGCTGAACCTACCGAACCAGCTCGTGCCGAACCGGTCGAACCAACCGGGCCAGCCGAAATCGTCGAGGTCGTCGAGGTCGAAGCCAGTGAGGTGGATGCACCTCGGCCGAAGTTCCGAGACCGGCTGGGAAAAGCTCGAGGCGCGTTGGGTGGCTATGTCGGTGGCGTCCTCGGCCGTTCAACCATCGACGACACCACGTGGGATGAGTTGGAGGAAGCGCTCATCGTCGCTGACGTCGGTCCAGTGGCAACTACTGAAGTGCTCGATGCATTGAAAGCCCGGGTGAAGGCCGAATCGATCAAAACACCCGAAGCGCTCATGCAGGCGTTACGTGCTGACTTGAAGCAGCGGCTCGCCCCGGGCGACCGTTCACTGCGATTCGATGAAGGTGTTACCAACGTGTGGCTGTTCGTCGGTGTGAACGGCGTCGGCAAGACAACAACCATCGGCAAGATCGCCAAGCGCCAGATTACCGAAGGCCGAACGGTGCTGATGGCAGCAGGTGACACGTTCCGGGCGGCCGCAGCTGAACAGTTGGGCATGTGGGCCGAACGGTCTGGCGCCGACATTGTCCGAGGCGCCGAGGGCGCAGATCCGGCGTCGGTGATCTACAGCGGTGTCGAGAAGGCGGCGGCCAAAGGAACACAGCTGGTTCTCGCAGATACAGCCGGTCGTCTGCAGACAAAGTCCAACCTGATGGACGAGCTCGGCAAGATCCGCCGGGTGGCTGATCGCGAGCCCGGCCGCGTTACCGAGACACTGCTCGTCCTCGATGCAACAACGGGCCAGAACGGGCTGAACCAGGCCGAGCAATTCCGTGGCGCCGCCGACATCACCGGGGTGGTGCTGACCAAACTCGACGGGACGGCCAAGGGCGGCATCGCCTTTGCGATTCAGACCAAGCTCGGCATTCCCATCAAGCTCGTTGGCCTCGGCGAACAGGTCAACGACCTCGTTCCATTCGACCCCGACGAATACGTCGACGCGTTGTTCGAGGAATGAGTCACTAACCATGGCACCGGTCATCGTCGGCATCCTCTGCGCGCTGATTAGTTTTGTGATCGCTGCTGGTACCATCGGACGCGAAGCGCATCGCCTGGATTCGTTTTCGCCGGTTCCTGTTTATGACGTTGAACGCGCCGTTGCGTTCGTTGCCGACTCACTTCCAGCAGATGTATCTGGCCGGGTGAGTTTCTGGGACGTGCGGTCGATACTCGATGCGTCTCGTGCGGATCACGATCGACATGGGTTGTCACAAGAATCGCTTGAGGTCAAGGGCCCCAAGCTTGTGGTCGACGAGCTTGTGGTTGTGGCTCCCGATCGCGCGGATCGCATTGCCGACCAGGCCATAGCGGCCAACGCAGAATTGTCCCGCGTCGACGTGGACATGGTGCTTGCTGCGGAACTGGACTACCTCCGCAGCATCGGGGCCATAGGGCCTCGTGCTGCGAAGCCCGAGTAGCGCGCGCTCGCTCGTTCGTTCGTTCGTTCGCACAGGCGGGCTTTCGCGCCTCCTGCACGTTCAGCGCGAGCCGCGCTCAATGTCGCCACCGTCTTCAGCGTCGATTCTGGCGTCACAAACTGTTCACAGATATTGCCTTGCGACGGGTGTGTAACGCGTGGCACAGTTGGTTCACCAGAGAAAGGAGGTGGTCCACATTCACGAAATGAAACTTGGGACTCTGGAGGTGGCTGGCCGCTAGACGGCAGCTGACCGCTGGCGGATTCTCGCCAGCCCACCGAACAACTCAAGTGCCGGGAAGTCGTCCCCCCGGTCAAAAAGCTTGGGTTGTTGTCTCAGATGACGCAAGTCAGGAGCCGTGCCTTTCGGGGCGCGGCTCCTGGCGCGTCTGCGGTCTTGCGAAGATCCGCAGGAAACCGGCACGTGAGACCCGATGCTGGCCGCCGCAGTTGATAAACCAGCTTGCGTGACGAATGTCGAAGCGCAACATGCAGGGCTTGCCCCTGTCCCCGCCGGTCTCGCGTACTGCCTTGATGGGCCCGCCGACGGCTCCATCCACGGTGACTGGATGTTTTTCAACGGCTGGGTCGTCCCACCAGCGGGTGAGGGCGCCGCGATGCGTGTCACCGTTGTAGCCGATGGTGTTGAAGTAGCCACCTTGCCGGTAGGCCAACCCCGGCCCGACGTCGAGGCAGCGCTTGCGCCCCGCCCTGCGTCTGGCTGTGGTTTTTCAGGTGACATTGCCGACATTGGGCGGACCCGTCGTATGGAGGTACGGGCAGAATGGGAACGCGGGTCTGCGACCATCGCGTCGATCAACGTCGTGCCGACGGATCGATCGATCTCAGACCCGCACGACAATTCACAGGCCGGCGAGGTCACCCTGCTTCGCCACCTCGTCACGCCGGATTTTCCCCGGTTGGTCGTCGACGTTGGTGCTCACGACGGATGGTTGCTGTCCAATTCCTATCCCTTCATTGCCTCTGGCTGGGACGGGGTGCTGGTCGAACCGCTGCCCGGAGCATTCGATCGGTTACTGGCGAACCATCGCAGACACCCCCGGGCCCGTTGCATCAACGTGGCGTGTTCCGATGCCGACGGGACCGCGCCGTTCTTCGTCGGTCGCGATGGCGATGCCGGCCAGAATTCGACCTTGTCCGTCGACGACAACGAGTGGATGCGAGCGGTGCGCTCCGAGCAGTCCATCCAAGTACAGGTGCGCAGACTGTCGCCGCTGTTGTCGGAGCTCGGTTTCGAGGGCGACATTGGGTTGCTGCTCATCGATTGCGAGGGAATGGACCTCGAAGCTTTGTCGGGAATGGACCCACAAGTGCATCGGCCCTGGATCGTTGTCACAGAGAAGTATCCGTCGAACCCCCAGAAGGAAGACGAGAAGCACGCTCTGTTGGCATCTTGGGGGCTTGTTCACCATGTCGACGTGGGTCCGAACGAGGTGTGGCGGCAACCGTTCGTGCTGGGTGGCTGAATCGCCAGCTATCGGGTCAGTACAATCGAACCATGTCGAACCGCCCCACCCGCTTCGAGCACAACCGTTTCCTCGGCGACAAGCGCACTCAGGTGGTCTATGACCTCGATGACCCCACGGTGCCCAAGGCCGCCATCGACGAACTCGTCGAGTCGGGCAACGGCACCACGTTTGGGCCCGATACTCTCCCCGAGGCGCGCAACCGGAACTACAAGTTGTTCCGGCCGTCGGCTCGTTCCTGACCTGTGCCCGTTGATTCGCCGGCACCTGGAGCAGTCCTGGTCGTCGACACCTCCTGCACCGAGATTGAATTGGTTGCCCGGTTACGTGCATCACTGGCCGGCGAGGAATACCCACAGTCATCAGTCGATGCGGCTGTTGCACAGCAATTGGTCGCCGCGCACCACGCCTCCAGGTCCGGACTAGGCGCACCAGCGGCAAGTGTCTTTGGTCCGAATCCGTCGCCACGCTTCGACCGCCTGAAATCGGTGGCCCCGGTGCCGGTCGGGCTGTCCCGTGGCCCAAGTGTCGCAGTCTTGGAGCGGTCCGTCGCCGAGGTACTACTGGCGTCATGCGATCCACTCAGCAGCGCTCCGGCCATCTGTGCGGTGATCTCGCTGTTGGGTGCCCATGGCTTCCAAGTCGAAATTCGGCCACACACACTGACTGGGACTAATGCCGTCTTGGCACCTCGGTCGCGGGCGGCCATGGCAGAGCTCAAGCAGCGGGCAAAGACGATTTCTCAGCAGCACAAGGCAGATCAGACCGAATGGGCCAAGCGGTTCCCGGGCTTCGGCGGCCAGGCCCCAGCGGCCGGAAGCACCTACGCGGGCAGCCAGGAACTCCATTCACTCAGCAAGTCGGTTCGATTCCACCGCTGGATGGCCGAAATGCTTCGCCCTGCCATCGGCCCTGCCGTCGGCAAGCGGGTGCTCGAGGTGGGGGCAGGCATCGGCACCATGACCCGGGCGCTGGCCGAGACGTACCCGGATTCGGAAATCATCTCGATCGAGCCAGACCCGGCGCTGTTCGGTCAACTGGTCGAACGCATCAGCGCAACACGGGTACTCGCCGCCACGCAGTCAACGCTGGAACTTGACCCGGTCGGAGCGTTCGACACGGTCTTGTACGTCAACGTGCTCGAGCACATCGAGGACCACGCAGGCGAACTACGCCGGGCTCTGCAGCTGCTGCGCCACGGCGGTCACATCGGCATCATCGTGCCTGCGCTACCAGGTCTCTATGGCAGTCTCGATGCGAAGACTGGTCACTACCGCCGGTATCAGAAGGCGGCGCTGCGGGACCTGGTGGAAGCAGCAGGGTTCACCGTCACCGACCTGCATTACTTCGACACGGTCGGCGTGGCTCCGTATTGGGCAAGCATCAAGCTGGGCTCGATGCCAGCGCTGAGCGATCGCACCACCATGTTGTTCGACAACGTGCTCGTGCCGCTGAGCAAGCTGGTGCACCGCACATGGAAGTCCGTACCCGTGGGCAAGAACCTGCTGTTGATCGCAGTCCGTCCCTGACGAACTGCGATCTTTCGCTCATCACACTGTGGCCCTTGGGGCAAGCCTCGGGGGTTATGCGATGCGTGGGTCTGGTGCTTCGGTGTCGATGCCGAAACGGGCGATTGCCTTGGCCACTTCGTCGCCTGACACCACACCGTCTCGTTCAAGTGCGTGCAGCACTGTGACAACGATGCTGGCTGCATCGGTCTCGAAGTGACGACGCAACGCAGCGCGAGTGTCGGACCGGCCGTACCCATCGGTGCCGAGTACATGGAAGCGTGACGAGCCGCCTGGAACGAACCGGGCGATCTGCTCTGGCACGATCTTCATGAAGTCGCTCACGGCGACGATGGGGCCTTGCGCCTCGTTGAGCAGGCTGGTTACGCGCGGCACGCGAGGCGTGTCTGTTGGGTGCAGGCGGTTCCAGCGCTCGACTGCCAGTGCGTCTTCACGAAGCGCCTTGTACGACGTTGCGCTCCACAAGTCGGCAGCGATTCCGTAGTCGGCGGCAAGGATGCCCGCTGCTTCGAGTGCTGCCGGATAAGCGGTTCCGCTGAACATGAGGTTGACGCGTGGTCGGCCTTCGCCCAAATCAGGGGCAGGCGCGAACTTGTACAGGCCACCGTTGATGTCTGCGCTGGTGATGCCTTCTGGGCGGGCCGGCATGACGTAGTTCTCGTTGTAGAGGGTGACGTAATAGAACACGTCTTCTGGGGAAGGGCCGTACATGCGGTGCAGGCCGTCGGCCAGGATCGCGGCCAATTCGTATGCGAACGAAGGGTCGTAGGTTGCAATATTGGGCACCGTTGACGCAAGGACAAGCGAGTGCCCATCTTCGTGCTGGAGGCCTTCTCCGTTGAGCGTGGTGCGGCCGGCAGTTGCGCCAAGCATGAAGCCTTTGCCCCGCGAATCGCCGAACGCCCAGACAAGGTCTCCGGTGCGCTGGAACCCGAACATCGAATAGAAGATGTACATCGGGATCATGGGCTGACCATGCGTGGCGTATGCGGTGCCAGCGGCGGTGAACGACGCCATGGCGCCGGATTCGGTGATGCCCTCTTCGAGGATCTGACCGTCTTGGCTCTCTCGGTAGGACAGCATGAGGTCGGCGTCGACCGGCTCGTACTTCTGGCCGAACGGTGCGTAGATCTTGACTTCCTTGAACAGGCCGTCCATGCCGAACGTGCGGGCCTCGTCAGGGATGATTGGCACGACGCGCTGGCCGATCTTCTCGTCACGCAGCAACGAGCGGATCATGCGGGCAAACACCATGGTGGTTGACACGGCAACACCGCGCGACCCACCCTCGAACTCGTTGAACACCGCAGAGTCGACCGATGGCGTTTCCAACGGCCATGGCTTGACGATGCGCTTCGGAACAGAACCGTCGAGCGAGCGACGCCGCTGCATGAGGTACACGTGTTCCGGGGAACCCTCTGGGAAGCGGACGTAAGGAGGATCGTCGCCTTCGAATGCAGAGTCTGGAATGAGATCTTCGAGGTGCAGCGTCTTGCGGACGCCCAGCAAGTTTTCTCGGGTGAGCTTCTTGATTTGGTGGGTGGAGTTACGGCCTTCGACGTCGGGGCCGAGGGTCCAGCCCTTCACCGTGTGGGCAAGGATGACGGTTGGCTGGCCGGTGTGCTCGACCGCTGCCTTGTACGCAGCGTGCAGCTTGCGATAGTCGTGGCCACCGCGAGGCAGGGTGCGCAGCTCGTCGTCGGACAGGTGCTCGACCAGTTTGCGGAGGCGGGGATCGGGGCCGAAGAAGTGCTCGCGGATGTACGCGCCGGTTTCGACGGAGTACTTCTGGAACTCGCCGTCGACGGTGGAGTTCATCTTGTTGAGCAGCACGCCGTCTTTGTCTTTGGCAATGAGTTCGTCCCAACGGCTGCCCCAGATGACCTTGATGACGTTCCAGCCCGCGCCGCGGAAAACAGTCTCTAGTTCCTGGATGATTTTGCCGTTGCCGCGCACAGGACCGTCGAGGCGTTGCAGGTTGCAGTTGACGACGAAGATGAGGTTGTCGAGCTGCTCACGGCCAGCCAGCGACAACGCGCCGAGTGACTCTGGCTCGTCGGTCTCGCCGTCTCCGAGGAACGCCCACACGCGTGACTGCGACGTGTCTGCGATGCGGCGGTTGAGCAGGTAGCGGTTGAACCGAGCCTGATAGATGGCATTGATTGGGCCAAGGCCCATGGAGACCGTCGGGAACTCCCAGAAACCAGGCATGAGACGAGGGTGCGGGTACGACGAGAGTCCGTTGCCGCCCACTTCCTGACGGAAGTTGTCGAGTTGGTCTTCGGTGAGGCGGCCTTCGACGAAAGCACGTGCGTAGATGCCGGGCGACGCGTGGCCCTGGAAGTAGATCTGGTCGCCGGAACCGCCATCGTCTTTGCCGCGGAAGAAGTGGTTGAAACCGACTTCGACCAGCGATGCTGACGATGCGTAGGAGGCCAAGTGGCCGCCAATGCCTTCGTGCTTATGGTTGGCGCGCACCACCATTGCCATGGCGTTCCACCGGATGGTGGCTCGGATGCGCTGTTCGACCAGTTCATCGCCAGGGAACCACGGTTCCTGATCGGTGGCGATGGTGTTGATGTAGGGGGTGGACACCAACGTTGGGAGGCCTAGTTGCAGTGCCCGAGCGCGGGCAAGCAACTTGTTGACCAGCGTCTGGGCACGGACTTTTCCATGCTGTTCGACGATGGCATCGAGCGAATCGAGCCATTCCTGGGTTTCCCCTGGGTCGGTGTCGGGTAACTGGCGGGCAAAACCGTCAAAGATCACAAAGACATGCTCTCATGCAAATCGGGCCTGCGCGGCAGTCGGCGGTGCTGCTGACTTGCGGCTTGTTAGGCGCTCACTTGACCAGGCTGGCGAGTTCTGCGCGCAGATTTCTTCGGGCCTGAGCTTCCCGCTCGGCTTGGCCACGCGGCGTGTTGAAGATCTGGTCTCGGCCGAGAAACACCTCGATGAAAGCCGAACGGCCCATCCTCCAAGCCGGGTCCGGCACGTGGGCGTATTCCTGTCGAATGAGCCTGCCGTAGGCGAAATAGTCGGCCTTCGGTCCGCCCAACGTCCACAGGTCCGAGTCGGCCAAGAGTGCTCCGGCCGCGGTGTCGGGACGATGCTCGATCGTCATCAGTACGAGGTCAGAGACTTGTGCCACAAACAACGGTGCGAGCCCCAGTTGGTGAAGCTCTTCAGTAGCCCGAGTGGCGCTTGCCGCTTCGTTTCCTCCAGACCGCGGGTCGTAGATCACGTCGTGGTACCAGGCCGCCACAACAGCGGCGTTTTTGTCGGCGGCGGCCTGGGCGGTGTCTGTCCAGAGTGGCTGCTTGGCCAGGTCGTTCACGCGGGCGACAACGCCCAGCACGTGCCCCAGCCCGTGGTAGCGCCTGGACGAGTCGCTGTATGAATCCACGATCGAATTGAGCACGCGACGGCTCTGCTGCGAAGCAACCCCGCAGATCTGCTCCCATTGCGTGCCGAGTTCCTCGGAGACCACCTCGCCCGGTCTACCAGTTGGATCCGCCAGCGTCACGCCAGGCGGCGCTACACATTTCTGCACCTTCCGTGCGAGTTCATTTTAAGGAGATCCCTAGTGAAAAAGACTTAAACCCTTGTTAGGGTCGCGATTCTGCGGGCGTAGAAGGCCCAGAACTCATTCGGCACCAACTTGAACGGCAGCAACTCGAACCCGTCCAATGATCCTGATTCCAAGGAAGGAGTAAACGGAAACCAATGCTCGCTGAACATCCAGAACGGTTGGTGCCGTTTTGCCGATTCTTCGAAGCTTTAGACGAACCGCTGGCGATCATCGATCGTCTTGGTGCCGTCGTGAGCGCGAATCGATCCTTGCTAGGTAGATTGTCGGATGGTCTAGATCTGTCGACCGCTGCGGTTCTTGGGAATGACCTCGCAGGGCTTGTCGCCCTCCCTCATCGTGTGCTGCTGACAGCGTTCGTCGATTGGTACTTCCGAAATCGCTCAGACAGTGGAGACAATCGCCCAGTCGAGTTCGCTATGACCCTGGGCACCCTTGCCAGAAATGACGGTGGGAAGGACTTGGGACCGAGGGATCGAACCTCGATTGAGGTGGTGCTCCGATGGTCGATGCTGCCCGACGTTGAAGCAGCGGCCGTAGCCTTCAGGTTCGAACCAGTTGTCGCGCGGTCGGATGCACGCACGCACCCGGAGTTCATTGATCTTGCAGCAGCGCAACGGCCGGAGCGACCAAGTTCGGGCAAAGTTGGTGGCGAAGTTGCTGTGGAGCTTGCGGATAAGGGCGTGGGCGATGGTTCGATGTCGGGCCCGGGTGAAAGTTCTGCCCATGGTTCAGCCAATGGTTCAGGTGACTCTCGAACATCATCAGCGCGCATAGGTAGGGCTGCGCTGTCGCTGCGTGAACGAGAAATCGTGCAACTCGTACTTGATGGCAACCGGGTTTCGACGATTGCATCGAGACTGTTCCTCAGCGAGAACACGGTGCGCAATCACTTGAAACGGGTGTACCGGAAACTCGGCGTCAGCTCGCTGGGCGAACTGCGAGAGTCGGTCGGGTCCAACCAACGGGCTTCGTAGTCACCGGTGTATTCCGTTCCCTCCGGCGGTCGAACCCAACACCTCTCGCAATTCGGCCGTCGAGTGGGTTCCCATTTTCCGATTGATTCGCTTCAGGCTGTTGCGCACGGTGTGTTCGCTGAGGAATAGCCGGGTTGAAATGGTCTGAACGCGCTCTCCTGTGATTGTGTGCCTGAGGACTTCGATTTCGGTGCGGTTCAGGCTCGCCAGAAGGTTCGCCTCGTGGCCATGTTGGCGAACCGGGTTGCGAGTCTGCTCAGCATGGTGGACGCCGTCTTCTTCGATGTTGTCGCCGGTGGCAGTTCCAATTGGTTCGAGCGGTTCGGGCGCTGTGTGTCCGAC
>JAYSSK010000090.1:0-1831 GCA_043720595.1 Acidimicrobiia bacterium | reverse complement strand
CCACCGACGGTGACCCCGCCCCCGTCAGGGCTAGCGGACCCAACTAAAAGACCATGCCAACCGACTGGAACCCGGTGCTACGCACCGAGCTCGATGCGCCGTACTGGAAAGAATTGCAGGCGTTCGTCAACGCTGAGCGGGTTGCGAATGTGGTGTTTCCGCCGCACGACGATGTCTTTGCCGCGCTGCACCTCACGCCGTATGCCGAGGTCAAAGTGCTCATACTTGGTCAGGACCCTTACCACGGGCCTGGTCAAGCGCACGGGCTGTGTTTCAGCGTGCGAGACGGGGTGCCCCCGCCGCCATCGCTGGTGAACATATTCAAAGAGCTGCACGCCGACCTTGGTGTACCCATCCCCACGTCCGGCAGCTTGCGGCCGTGGGCCGAACAAGGTGTGCTGATGCTCAATGCAACGCTCACCGTTCGGGCGCATCAGGCTGGCAGCCACCAGGGCAAGGGGTGGGAGCGTTTCACCGACGCGGTGATTGCTGCAGTGAATGCGAAGCCTGAACCAGTCGTCTTCATCCTGTGGGGGGCATATGCGCGGAAGAAGGCACCGCTCATCGATACTTCTCGCCACACGATCATCGAATCTGCCCATCCGTCCCCGTTGTCGGCCACGAAGTTTTTCGGAAGTCGACCGTTCAGCAGGGCAAACGCAGCGCTCGAGGCTGCCGGCCGGACAGCGGTCAACTGGGCTCTGCCGCTCGGCTAACCTTTCCAGGCTTGTCATCGACGGTGTACGTCCCTGTGTTGGGGCGATACTCGGTTCGCTGCCCACTCGCTTCATCTCTTTCTGTATTCCCTTCCGCCAGGAGCCCTGCGCCATGAAGTCCACCGACCTGATCGACCAATCGTCCCTCAAGGCCGACATTCCCGACTTCGCCCCCGGAGACACCGTCAAGGTGCACGTCCGAGTCGTGGAAGGCAACAAAGAGCGCGTCCAGGTGTTCCAGGGGCACGTCATCGGCCGTGCCGGCGACGGCATCCGTGAAACCTTCAAGGTCCGTAAGATCAGCTATGGCGTGGGCGTCGAGCGGACGTTCCCTCTTCACTCGCCGACCATCGCATTGATCGAGGTTGTCACCCGCGGCGACGTACGTAGGGCCAAGCTGTACTACCTGCGTGATCTCCAGGGCAAGGCTGCCAAGATCAAGGAGAAGCGAGTCCCGAAGTGACCGCGGCGGGGGAGTTGGAGGCCGATTCAGCCGATGCCGTCACGCAAAGCAATGCACTGCTTGGCGCTGCTCAACTGAACGCCGACGATACCCCCCGCGTCTCCGGCCGCGCTGCACGCCGACGAGGCCAACATCGTGGCCGAAATCGAGGATGGCGCACTGTGTGGGAGTACGCAGTCCTCATCGGCAGCGCTCTCATTCTCGCGTCGCTCATTCGAGCATTCCTCGGGTTGGCGTTCTGGATTCCGTCCCCGTCGATGGTTCCCACGTTGCAGGTTGGCGACCGTGTTGTTGTGTCGCGGCTTTCCTACCGGATGCACCAGCCCAACCGGGGCGACATTCTGGTGTTCCAGAACCCCGAGTACAAGGCAAAACCCAAGGCCATTCTGCCTATTCGCCTGGTCAAAGACCTGGGCGAGTTCGTGGGTATCGGCCAGCCGAAAGACAAGAACTACATCAAGCGTGTGGTCGGTCTACCGGGTGACACCGTGCAGGGCAAAGATGGCAAGGTGTGGATCAACGGCAAGGTGCTCGACGAACCGTATCTGCCCACCGGCGTGATCACCAGCGAGTTCGCATCTGTCAAAGTCCCCGTTGGCACGTATTGGATGATGGGCGACAACCGCGAGAACTCGTGTGACTCACGCTGCTT
>JAYSSK010000089.1:0-1832 GCA_043720595.1 Acidimicrobiia bacterium | reverse complement strand
GTGTTCGTGGTCGGCGCCATGTGCTTTGCGGTGCTCGGCATGGCGTACACGTCGCTTGCGACCAACATCGAGCACTTCAACATCTTCTTCACGGGCCTTCTGACGCCGATGTTCCTGTTCGGCGGCGTGTTCTTCCCGTTCGACGAGCTTCCCACCTGGGCCCAGATCATCGGCTGGTGTCTGCCACTGTCGCACCTGGTCGAAGGCACACGCGACCTGGTCCTGGGCGACGTCGGCTGGCTGACCCTGGCCCACGTGGGCGCGCTGGTTGCCTTGACCGCCGCCCTTTTCTGGTTCCCCCTGCGCCGCCTCAGCCGCAAGATCGTCAGCTGACCCGTCCCGAGCATGTACGGAAGGGTCGTTACGCATCCCGCGATCCCGTATCGGCAAAAAAGTTTCTCGGTACATTCGTGTCTGAGACAACGGGGCTCATGATATTTCGGAATCCACTCATTGCACTTGGCGATATCAAGACGGTCGGACAGCGGGCCAAGGAGGAGCCTCGTCATGGGCCAGGGCACGCCGAGCTATTCGCGACTGGTCGGGAACGAAGGCGCTGCCTCATGCGGCTGCGTGGGGGTCCCAGAGCGCGGCGAGCGGTTGGGCGGTGAGTCGATCGCCGAAGCTCAAGGCGCTGGCACCTGTGTAGAGCACGACTCCTTGCACAAAGCGTTGCCCGGTGTTGTCGCGCAGTCTCTTCATCGACGTAAAGGCGCTCGCGCCGATACTGCTTGTCGCTTTGACCTCCACAGCGGCGATGCGGCCGTCGGCGTGCTCCAGCACGATGTCGATCTCGGGGCCGGTCCGGTCGCGGTAGTGGAAGATGCGGACCCGTTCGTCGTTCCAGCCGGTTTGGCGACGCAACTCGGCAAGCGCGAAGGCCTCGATCAGGCCACCTGCAGGTAACGGCTGGCGCGTTGGGTGCAGGCTCGTCGGGGATACGTTGATGAGGTGCGCGGCGAGCCCGCTGTCGACGACGATCACTTTGGGGCGATCTACGACGCGCCGCGTCAGGTTCGTTGACCACGCCGGCACGCGCCAGATCAGATAGAGCGTCTCCAGCAGGTCCAGGTACGGCGGCAGGGTCCGAGCCGGAAAGCCCGAGTCGGCGGCGAGGTCGGCCTGGTTCAGCTCGGTCGCGTTGCGGGCTGCAACCAACCGCAGCACACGACCAAGGTCGCCGAGGCGCTGCAAGCCGCTCACGTCCGCGGCGTCCCGCTCGATGATCCGCTGGGTATAGCTCTCGAACCAGGCGGCACGACGGCGTTCCATTCGGACCAACGCCTCGGGGTATCCACCCGCGCACGCCACCTCGACATAGTCTGACCGGGCCATCGAGGACTCCCAGCCCGCCGGCAGAACCTCGGACAGGAGTCGATCAACGAAGGCCTCCCGAACGCCATGCAACTCGCCCTGGGAGAATCCGAACAACTCGATCGTCTCCGCCCTTCCGGCCAGGCTGTCCTGCACGGACCGCAGCTGCAGAAGATTGGCCGACCCAGTCAGCAAGAACCGGCCGGGACGACGGTCTCGATCCACGGCTGCTTTGATCGCGAGCAGCAACTCCGGCGCACGCTGTACCTCGTCGATCACCATCAACCCGTCGGCTGACTCCACGAAACTCGCTGGGTCGGTCAACGCCGCGCGCCGCACTGGCTCATCGTCCAGTGTCACCAGTCGGCCTGCAAGCCGGCTCGCAACCGCGGCAGCCAGCGTGCTTTTGCCCACCTGCCGGGCACCCTGCAAGATGACGACCGGAGTATCAGCCAACGCCTCATCAAGCCGGGGCGCGATGTGTCGCTCGATGACGTTGCGTGCAGTCATGATATCTT
>JAYSSK010000088.1:0-1843 GCA_043720595.1 Acidimicrobiia bacterium | reverse complement strand
TTCGGCGTGGTTGTCACCCGGTGTTCCGGGCCGACAGACTCACACCCGTATTCCAGGCGTCGGCTCTGCCGACCTGGTTTCCCTTACAAGGAGAACGACGTGAACGCGTCCGACCGAACCGACCGAACCGAACGAACATTGTCACCGCGCGACTTTAAGGTCGCCGATCTTGCAATGGCGCCATTTGGCCGCCGCGAGATCCATCTGGCCGAGCATGAGATGCCCGGCCTCCGTGCCATCCGCAGGGAACTCGGGCCGTCCAAGCCTCTCAAGGGCGCACGCATCTCGGGCTCGCTGCACATGACCATCCAGACCGCTGTGCTCATCGAGACGTTGGTTGAGCTTGGCGCCGAAGTCCGCTGGGCCTCGTGCAACATTTTCTCGACTCAGGACCATGCCGCTGCGGCAATCGCAGTCGGCCCCAACGGCACAGCAGAAAACCCCAGCGGTGTTCCAGTGTTTGCATGGAAGGGCGAATCGCTCGAGGAATACTGGTGGTGTACCGAGCAGATGATGACCTGGCCTGATGGCGACGGCCCCAACATGATCCTCGACGACGGCGGCGACGCAACCCTGTTGTTGCACCGCGGCGCAGAGTACGAATCGGCCGGTGTCGTGCCAGACCCGGGCGAAGCCTCCAACCAGGAACTCGCCATCATCCTCAGCGTGCTTACGAAGACGCTGAAGGAAGACAAGACCAAGTGGACCCGCATGCTGGCTGGCGTCAAGGGTGTCACCGAAGAAACCACCACCGGCGTGCACCGCCTGTACCAAATGCATGCCAAGGGCGAACTGATGCTTCCTGCGATCAACGTCAACGACTCGGTCACTAAGTCCAAGTTCGACAACTTGTATGGGTGCCGCCACTCGTTGGTCGACGCAATCAACCGTGCAACCGACGTGATGATCGGCGGCAAGACCGCTGTCGTCTGCGGCTACGGCGACGTAGGCAAGGGTTCTGCACAGTCGCTCCGTGGCCAGGGCGCTCGTGTTCTTGTGACCGAGATCGACCCCATCAACGCCCTGCAGGCTGCGATGGAAGGTTACGAAGTGGTGCTGCTGGACGAGGTCGTGTCCAAGGCCGACATCTTCGTCACGGCAACCGGCAACACCGACGTGGTCACCACCGAGCACATGTCGAAGATGAAGCACAACGCAATCGTGTGCAACATCGGCCACTTCGACAACGAGATCGACATGGCAGGCCTTGCGCGCAGCGGAGCCACCCGGTTGGAAATCAAACCACAGACCGACCTGTGGACCTTCCCCGACGGTCACGCCGTGCTCATCCTCGCCGAGGGTCGCCTGGTCAACCTCGGTTGCGCAACGGGGCACCCAAGCTTCGTGATGAGCTGCTCGTTCGCCAACCAGACCCTTGCCCAGGTGGAGCTGTTCACCAACCCGGACAAGTACCCCGTTGGTGTGTACGTGCTGCCGAAGGCGCTCGATGAAAAGGTGGCCCGCATCCATGCCGAGGCACTTGGCGCGAAGATCACTCCGCTGTCAGAGTCCCAGGCTGAGTACCTCGACGTCGACCTGTCTGGGCCCTTCAAGGCCGAGTCGTACCGGTACTGAGGCCGATGACCATGTCTGGATCGCTTGCCCCCTTGCTCATCGAACTGCTGGTGTGCCCCGAGGACCGTCAGCCGTTGCTGTACGTCCCCGAGCACAGCGTGCTCTACAACGATCGTTTGCACCGCATCTATGCGGTCATCGAAGGCATCCCCGATCTATTGATCGACGATGCCACCACCGCCACGGACGAGCAGCACGCAGCGTTCCTGGCATCGGCCACCGCAGTCCGCACAGGTTCGTAAGCTCTGCGAGAGAGATTGCCCCCAAA
>JAYSSK010000087.1:0-4464 GCA_043720595.1 Acidimicrobiia bacterium | reverse complement strand
TCAGCCGTCCGCTTGATCTCCTAGTCGCGACGCACGTCATGGTCCGGCGGGAAGCGGTAAGTCCATCGACCTTGGCCACAAATCGCTGGCCGACCACGAGCGATGCGAGGAGTTGCACAGCTGCTCGCGTGACTGCGACAGCGGCGTTCCGCGGCACGCCAACGATGCTCGAAGCGAAAGAGGATTCCAACAAACCAAAATTCTTAGCTGACCAGCCAAAGAGTGATGGTATATTTGAGCACTAGACTATCCCGTAATATACTTAACGACTATGGTGAAGCTCACATCATTCGAGGAGAACGACACATGCAACGCAATTACCTCTCGTCGACCTCGAACGCTGTACTCGTCTTCGCAACGCAGCTCGGTACCGAGCGACGCGCCCAACGGCGGACCAGCCAGGAGGTCGCGGAGCGGGCCGGCATCACACGGACCACACTTCGACGCATCGAGCGTGGGGACCCAGACGTAGCGATTGGGCTCTATTTCGAGGTTGCGATGGTCTTATCGATTCCGCTGTTCGGAGCTGAAGATCGAGAGCTGGCAGAACTGGCGGCCAACGGCGTTCGAGAACTCGCACTGCTCCCTCAGCGCGTCCGGATTCGACCCATCAAGGTTGACGATGACTTCTGATACTCCGGACCACGCGTTCGTCTGGACTTGGTTACCCGGCAGCACAGAACCCGTAGTCAGTGGACGAATTGACGAAGCACAGGGAGAGCTGGTGTTCACCTACGGCCGTTCCTACTTGGCGCGCGCAGACCGCATTGCACTGCAACATACCGGCCTGGGTTTGGTTGCGGGGCCGCAGCGGCCAGCTGTGGGACTCGACGCCCACGGCGTCATCCGGGACGCCGCACCGGACGCGTGGGGCCAGCAAGTCATCTTGCGGCGCAGGGTTGGAACGACAGCCAAGGACACAAACGACCTGTCCCTGATTACCTATCTGCGTGAGTCAGGATCGAACCGGGTCGGAGCGATCGACGTTCAAGCGTCCTCCGACCAGTTCATTGCGCGCCTCACCCATGCGCCGCTCGACGAGCTTGTAGAGGCTGGCGACCGGCTCGCTCGAGGAGTCCCGTTCTCCCCCGAGCTCGACGACGCACTGACCTACGGCTCGGCGGTTGGCGGGGCTCGCCCCAAGGCACTCGTCAGCGACGGTGCCCGTGAGCACATCGCCAAGTTCTCCGTGTCGACTGATGTGTTTCCCTGGATGCAGGCTGAAGCGATCGGCATGGAACTCGCACGCCGTTGCGGCGTGACCACAGCTCCCACAAAACTCATTCGCGCCGCTGGCCGCGATGTACTCCTGGTCGAACGGTTCGACCGACCCGGCGACGGTACGCGGCGTTCCGTACTCAGCGCTCTCACCCTTCTCGGGTTGCACGAGATGGCCGCACGCCACGGGACTTACACGGACCTGATAGAGGTCATCCGACTTCGCTTTGCCCACCCCACCAATACCCGGCACGAGCTGTTCAGACGCATTGTTGTGAACATCATCGTGGGAAACACCGACGACCACCCACGGAACCATGCTGCATTCTGGGACGGAGCGAACCTCGAACTCACGCCGGCCTTCGACATCTGTCCGCAGCCTCGCAACACCGGCGAGACCTCCCTTGCCATGGCCTTCGGTGCCAACGGTGAACGCCGGGCCCGGCTCGACGCGTGCGTTGCGGCGGCACCCCTCTACGAGCTGTCACGAGATGCTGCCCGCGACGTCATCGATGGTTGCGTCTCCACGGTGCGCGAGCAGTTCAGAGACGTCTGCGAAACGGAGGGGGCGACCGATGCGACTCGTGACCTGCTGTGGGAACGGGCGGTGTGCAACCCGTCCATCTTCTACACCGAAAGCTGAGCTGACGCTCCGCGCACGAAAACCGGAACGCGAAACGACCCCGCCGGAAGCGGGGTCGTGATCACTGCCGAGGGTTACCGGCCCTATGCATTCGAGCCGGCGGAGGCGCCGAGCACTGCCTGGGCTGCTGCCAGGCGCGCGATCGGGATGCGGAACGGCGAGCACGACACGTAGTCAAGGCCAGCTGCGTAGAAGAACAGGATGGACTCGGGGTCGCCGCCATGCTCGCCACACACGCCCAGCTTGAGGCCTGGCTTGGTGCTGCGGCCCTTGACGACCGAGTCCTTTACAAGCTCGCCCACACCTGACTGATCGATGGTCTCGAACGGGTTCCGCTTCAGCAAGCCCTGCTCGAGGTACTCGGTCATCATGCGGCCTTCGACGTCGTCGCGGCTGAAGCCGAACGTCATCTGGGTGAGGTCGTTGGTGCCGTAGCTGAAGAAGTCGGCTGCTTCGGCCAGCTCGTCGGAGCGAACTGCAGCACGCGGCGTTTCGACCATGGTGCCGATGGTGACGTCGAGGACCTTGGCGGCCTTCTTGTCCATCTTGGACTTGGTCTCGGTGATAGCGGACTCGACCCAACTGCGGGCCAGCGCCAGTTCTTCACGGGTGACCGTGAGCGGGATCATGACCTCGATAACTGGCTTGCCACCTTTGGCGACACGCTCGGCAGCTGCTTCGAGAAGTGCAGTGACCTGCATTTCGTACAGACCAGGCTTCACGACGCCAAGGCGCACACCACGGGTACCAAGCATCGGGTTGAATTCGTGCCATGCTTCGGCCGCAGCCAAGAGCTTCTCTTCGCGCTTGGTGAGACCCTTGGTGGCCTGCTTGATACGCAGCTCTTCGGTCTTCGGCAAGAACTCGTGCAACGGTGGGTCGAGCAGGCGAACGGTGACGGGAAGGCCGTCCATCTCTCGCAGGATGTCTTCGAAGTCTGTCTTTTGTGCAGCGCGCAGCTTCTCGAGTGCTGCCTCTTCGGCATCTTCGTTGTCGGCCAAAATCATCTCGCGAACAATTGGCAGACGGTCCTCGGCCAGGAACATGTGCTCGGTGCGGCACAGGCCGATACCTTCTGCGCCGAACTTGCGTGCGTTCTTGGAGTCTGGGCCGTTGTCTGCGTTGGCACGGACCTTGAGACCGCGGACGGTCTTTGAACCCTTGCGGATGACGTCGGCCCAGCCGAGCACCGTGTGGAACTCTGCTGGTGGCTCGCTGCTCGCCATTTCAAGCGCACCCAGCATGACTTCGCCGGTTGCGCCGTCGAGGGAGATGACGTCGCCGACCATGACCGTGACGGTGCCGACCTTGAAGCCACCCTCGACGAAGTCGATGGACTCTGCTCCGACCACTGCTGGGGTACCCCAGCCACGTGCCACGACAGCAGCGTGGGACACCAGACCGCCGCGGGCGGTGAGGATTCCTTCTGCAACCATCATGCCGTGCACGTCTTCAGGCGACGTTTCGCTGCGAACCAGGATGACCTTTTCACCCTTGTTGACTGCTTCGACCGCGGCGTCGGCAGTGAGCACGACCTTGCCGACAGCGGCACCTGGCGACGCGCCAAGGCCCTTGGCGAACGGCTTGGTCTTGTTGGAGAACTGTGGATGCAGCACCTGGTCGAGGGCGTCGGCGTTGACACGCATGACGGCTTCTTCCTTGCTGATCTTCCACTTGGTTGGCCCACTTGGTTTGGTGGCCATTTCGACGGCCATCTTCAGCGTGGCTGCACCGGTGCGCTTGCCAACGCGGGTCTGCAGCATCCACAGCTTGCCGTCTTCGATGGTGAACTCGGTATCGCACATGTCGGTGTAGTGCGCTTCGAGGCGTTCGAAGATTGCAAGCAGCTCGGTGGAGCATGCCGGGAAGTGACTGGCCAACGCATCGAGTGATTCAGTGTTGCGGATACCGGCCACAACGTCTTCGCCCTGTGCGTTGACAAGGAAATCGCCGTACGGCTTGTTGTCACCCGTAGAAGCGTTACGGGTGAAGCCCACACCGGTACCCGAGTTGTCGTTCAAGTTGCCGAACACCATGGACTGCACGTTGACGGCAGTGCCAAGGTCGTGGGCGATGCGCTCACGGACACGGTACGCAATGGCGCGTGCGCCGTTCCAGCTCTTGAACACGGCCTCGATGGCGCCACGCAGCTGAGCCTTGGGGTCTTGTGGGAACTCGGCTTTGGTCTCTCGCTTGACGATCTTCTTGAAGTCGTCGCACATGGCCCGAAGGGCCTTGGCAGAAATGTCGGCGTCGGTTGCTGCGCCCGACTTGTGCTTGTGGTTCTCGAAGGCATGCTCGAAGTGGGCACCGTCGACGCCCAGCACGATGCGGCCGTACATCGAGATGAACCGGCGGTAGCTGTCGAATGCGAAACGCTCGTCGCCGGTGACCTTGGCAATGCCTTCGACGGACTTGTCGTTGAGGCCCAGGTTGAGGACGGTGTCCATCATTCCGGGCATGGAGAACTTGGCACCGGAACGCACGCTGACGAGCAGCGGGTTCTTGGGGTCACCCAGCTTGCGGCCCATCTGCTTTTCCACCTTGGCAACCTGTGCGGCGACTTCTGCGTCCAGCGCCTTCGGCCAGCCACCCTTCATGTA
>JAYSSK010000086.1:0-4465 GCA_043720595.1 Acidimicrobiia bacterium | reverse complement strand
TCGTCGACCTGTGGGGAGGATTCGCAGATGAGGCGCAGACAGCGTCGTGGCAGAGCGACACGATTGTCAATGTGTGGTCGACCACCAAGACGATGACGAACCTCTGCGCGCTTATTTTGCATGATCGAGGGTTGCTCGACGTCTACGAGAAAGTCTCGACCTACTGGCCAGAGTTCGCAGCCAACGGCAAAGAGAACATCGAGGTGCGTCACCTGTTATCGCACACGTCGGGCGTATCGGGGTGGGCTCAGCCCGTCACCACCGACGACATCTACGACCGCGAAACGTCGACCGCTCGACTTGCGGCTCAGGAGCCGTGGTGGGAACCGGGTACGGCGTCGGGATATCACGCATTGAACCAGGGTCACCTCGTCGGCGAGGTGGTTCGGCGGGTAACAGGCCGCACACTTGGAGCGTTCTTCGCCGACGATGTCGCCGGGCCGCTCGGCGCTGACTTCCACATCGGGCTTGACCCGAAACACTTCGACCGTGTTTCCAACGTAATCCCGCCGCCCCCGTTGGCTGAATCGATCGACTTCTCTACGCTCGACATGAACAGCCCGGCCGTCAGGACACTCACCGGTCCGATACCAGACCCTGACGCTGCGAACAGCGAGCCCTGGCGTCGGGCCGAGATCGGGGCGGCGAACGGGCACGGCAACGCTCGTTCGGTTGCGCTCGTGCAGTCGGTGGTTGCGAACGGAGGAATGGCGACCGGAGCAGACGGTCAACTCGTACGCCTGCTCTCACCGGAGACGATCAAGGTAATCTTCGACGAGCAGGCCAATGGGGTCGACCTCGTGCTTGGCATTCCTTTGCGGTTTGGCATCGGCTATGCGTTGCCGCAAACCGACACGTTGCCGTACCTGCCCAATGACCCGGGGATCTGCTTCTGGGGCGGTTTCGGCGGATCGATGATCATCGTCGACACGACTCGCAAGATGACCCTGTCGTACATGATGAACAAGATGAGCGCTGGCATCATTGGTTCGCCCACAAGCGCTGCGCTCATCACCGCTGCCTACAGCGATCTGGGATGAGTCAAGTTCTGCCTTGGTCCGGTCAGGTCAGGTCGCGGCGAGACGCATACGTCATCTGAATGCTCGAGATGCGAGTGCCGCCTCGACAGACTGCGAGTCAGTGACCGAGCCGAACAATATCTGCAGGACAAGGAGCGACGCCTCGTGATTGCTTCGCGACAAGTCAGCACCGATGGGTTCGGCGACGCAATCCTCCACGACAAGGCAATGGAAGTCGCGAAACATCGCATCACGGATGGTCGACTCAACGCAAACACTTGTCGTCGCCCCGACAAACAGCAACGTGTCAATTCCCGACGCTCGGAGAATCGAATCAAGTTCCGTCTCATAGAAGCCGCTGAAACGATGTTTGTACAACACCACATCTTCTGGAAGGGGCCGCAACTCGTCGACGATCTCTGTATTCCAGGTGTCGCGAATGAGAACTCGGCTTGCGACCCCAGTGGGTGCCACAACATGCTCGCCAGCCTTCAAGGGCAGATGCTTGAGCCAGTTCGGCGAATCCGGTTTTCCAGCGTCTGACAAATCAGCCCGAAACGCCATCTTCAAAAAGATGATCGTCATACCCGAAAGACGCGCCCCGTCGATCAACGCGGCCATGGCCGGAATCGTTTCCCGAATTCCCGAGATGTCTATTCCGGCCTGTTCGAACATGCCCCCAATCGAACCAAAATCATTCTGCATGTCGACGACCACAACTGCAGTTCGGCCCGGTACTACATGAACCGGAACCGGGCGCGCAGCAATGAACACACCACGGGCAGTGTCAGCGACGTCCATTTACGAAATGTACCCGTTCGAAGTCGCCCAGCCGGCAAAGATGGCTATCTAGCTGGCAATTCGCGAACCTATGCTCCCCTGCCTTCCGCTCGGCTCCGTCATGTTTGCGGACGGATGCTTACACGGCGACACCTCTACGCCCGCTACGGCCGCTGAGGGAGTGTCGGGTGCCTCCTCGCCGATCCCCCCGACCAGCCAACTGCGAGATGCAATGCAGAACCAGTTACAGCCCCCGCTTTGCTTCGGGCCTCTGACGTGTCCGGGTACGCAGGGAGAGCTTCCAAGAGCTGCCTTTTTCTGTCTCGCTACAACCGACACATCGAAAGCTCGCACGGCGTGGTCGTGTCCGACCCTGGTCTGGCTAGTTCAGTTCAATCGGTGCGGTACAGCGCGCCCCGTTCGTGTTCCGCGCTCTTCTCGTACCCTTTGGATTCGATTCAACCGTCGATGGAGGACGCCAGCCGCAACGGCCAACTGCACGGGTCTCGAACGATCGAAGACCGCAGGCTCAGCTCGCCGTTCAGACACGCCCGTGATCGACGGGTACTCACGCAGGAACCTTCGACGCGAGGACGTCGGCGGCATGGATCTCTGGCGGCGAGGCGAGAAGTCTGTCGGCGTTGGCCATCAAAGCAGCGGCAATCGGCCCGTTGAGATGTGCTTGTCGTTGCGCATCTCCGGGAAACGCGTCGACGATCCAGAACGTGTGGTCATCGGTGCGCAGAGCGAACCACACCGGTGTGCCCTCCTCCGCATTCGCGAGTTCCACTGCCCCTGCGAGGAATTGGGCGACCTCGTCTTTGGTTTCGTCTTTCGCGATCATCTTGACGACTAACGCAACGCTGACCATCGCTTCTCCTTAGTGTCCTGTCCGGCGCGTGGCACGCCGAAGTTGATGCTCACGGTAGAGCGCCCGCCCGTCAGCAGCCAGTGCCGATGGGACAGCGGTGCAACCGTCAACCTCATGAACATAGCGCTACCCTTACATCATCGGAATACGAGCCGAACAATATCTGCAAGACAAGTAGCGACGCCTCGTGATTGCTTCGCGACGAGTCAGCTCCGATGGGTTCCGCGACGCAATCCTCCACGACAAACTCACCGCGTCGCGAAAACCCACAGCGTCGCGCACGCTCACAAACCCCGCTGCTCTCTCCCGCGACTTCAAGCAACTTCGCTAGTCAATTAGCTCGGGGGCCGCAATACCGCCGAGATCTCCTTGAACGCAACTTTCCCGATCTCGACGTGGCCCCGCCGGTTGGGATGAAACGTTCCGAACACATTTCCCTGGCCGGCGAGCGACTGGCGGCTCGTCACCACCCAGTTCTGCGCAGCGCAATACCCGTGGTGTGCAAAGTCGGCAGTCGAAGTTGGAATGATCCGCCATCCAAGGTCTTGTGTTGCGACAACCGCACGATTGAGCGGGGAGAAGAATTGATTCAGCAAGAAGAAGACTTCCGCCATGTTCAGGCTTGCCAGAGTCGCCTTCTCAAACGTATAGAGACCGCTGACATCGAGCCCAGGACAAACTTCGCCTTGATCGTTCTGGAGAATGTTCGGGTACTCGGTGATGAACACCCGGTTGGCGGGGAGCCGGCCCTCCGTGTAGCCAGACGCGAAGGTCGACCCCAGCTTGTCGTCGAGGCTCTTGTAGAGCGCCGGTAGCTCGCCGAAGCGAGCCGCGAGGAAGGTCGGCAGTGGGTCCCACTCGCGCTGAGACGAATCCGTGAACTCGTCCATGTCGCAGTCCTCGACCACAGCGGGAGATGCACATTTAAAGATGACATTGCCGAATTCGGCGTCGTTGACTCCGGCGCTAAGCAGGACCGCGTCGACCTTGCGGCCCCCAACGAGGCGCTTCGCGGTATCAAGCTGACTGGGGAGTTCACGGGCCGGGTTGATGCCAATGTACGGCGTCAGCAGCCCACCATTTGCCTCGCCGTTATTCGGCGAGTGTTCGTCGATCGAGGCGCCGGAGCAGCCGAGGTGAACGAAGGTTACCGATGACTTGGTGTCGCGCTCCTCCAATTGACGCGCAGCCAAGGTTTGATACGAGAGGCTTGAACGGTCGCATTGCAGGTCGTTCCAGACCGATTGTCCGATTGGCACGCCCTCCCCCGATGCCAGCGAGTCGCCCAAACCGAGCACGAGCCAATCCTCGATCGTGACGTTGCGGGTGCCCTCGAAGGTGGCGCCCGCGATCGTCGTCACCTTCACGGTCACGGCATAAACGCCTTCGCCGGTCGCACCTCCGGTCAGTCGACCGGGCCCGTCGAACTCGGCGCGCCACCGGCACGTCCCTGTCCGCTTGATCGTAAGCGGCAACGTTGTGCCCGCCGCGCTGGTGTATGTCCAGGCGTAGGTCGTCCCGCGCTTCGTTGGATCGGGGCAGCCGGGCGCGTGCACGTCGACCGGCCACGTCTGTGGCGACACCTGGTCCGGTTTGTTTACGCCGTCGCTGGATCGCTTCAGACGCTCTGGCACGGTCCAGTCGAAGTTGAGGGTTTTCGTGTCTGTTGCCCAGGTGACGAACGCTGGCGAAGACTTTGCCACCTCCGACGAGTCGGTTCCGCGCAGGTGCACCGCGGTCAGTTCCCAAGAGTCCGGCTTCGGCGACCGGAGCCGGATGTCGCAGAGCGATTGTC
>JAYSSK010000085.1:0-12236 GCA_043720595.1 Acidimicrobiia bacterium | reverse complement strand
ACCCTCGGTAACTCTTTGTAACCCTCTGTAGCGGTCTGTAACCCTCGGGACCGCAGCCTCGCTGACTGATGAACTGCGGCGCCGATGCGCCAGACTGATTGCATGACCGCAGGACTGCAGCTGCTTCCCATCACCGGCATTGGCGAAGTCCGCCCGGGCGATGTGCTTGCCCAACTCCTCATCGATGCAGCGCGTGCTGACGGTGGGCCCGGGCTGCTCGACGGCGACGTCCTCGTCGTGACGCAAAAAGTAGTGTCGAAGGCCGAAGGCCGCTTGGTCGAGATCGATCCCGATGTTGCTGACGACCACAAGCGACTTGTGCTTGACGAAGCGGTGCGGGTTGTACGGCGTCGGGTGACGCCCCGCGGTGAACTGCTCATTACTGAGACCCGTCATGGGTTTGTGTGCGCTAACTCCGGTGTCGACCTCAGCAACGTGGAAAAGGGTTATGCCGCATTGCTTCCACTTGACGCGGACCGGTCTGCTCGACGCATCCGAGACGGTGTTCGGGGGCGTGGCGGTGTCACCGTTGGAGTCATCGTCAGCGACACGTTCGGGCGGGCATGGCGCAAAGGCCTCACCGACATTGCCATTGGTACGGCCGGAGTGGCTGCCGTGAACGACCTGCGCGGCACCGCAGACGCACAGGGTCGCATTCTCGAGGTCACCGAGGTATGCGTGGCCGACGAACTCGCCGGAGCTGCCGACCTGGTGATGGGCAAGGCAACGGGAATATGCGCGGCCATCGTCCGTGGTGTCGAACCCACGTGGCTCCGCGAGTCGAGCGTTGCGGCCGAAATCGTGCGGCCGCCAGCGGAAGACCTGTTCCGCTGAATCTTTCTTCACGACTCCTGATGGGCGGCGGATGGTTCGGAGAACAGTGTTTATGAACGAGATGGCACTCTGGTGGTCAGGGTTCACAGCCGTTTCGGCTCCCAACGAGCGGGCCGACCGGTAGGGTATCTGGCCATGTCCGTGACCCCCGGTCTCTTGGCCGACACGATCTGTATTGAAGGCGGGCACCCCATCCGGGGAGAGGTCGGCGTTCGGGGAGCAAAGAACTCGATTTCCAAGCAATTGGTCGCTTCGTTGCTGTCGGATCGGCCCTCTATCCTGCACAACACCCCTGCCATCTCCGACACGTTCATCGTCAGCGACATGCTTCGCTCCATGGGCGTGGGAGTGCAAACGGGTGAAGACGGGGCAGGCACCATCCAGGTGCATCCCGAGAACATCACGCCGATGAGCCTCGAACAGTCCCGTCGGTTCAACGGCATCAGCCGCATTCCGATACTGCTGTGTGGGCCGTTGTTGCACCGCACCGGCGAGGCCGTCATTCCAAGCCTGGGCGGCGACGACATTGGTAGGCGCCAGGTCAACTGGCACCTCATGGCATTGCAGCAGTTGGGTGCAGACATCGACGAACAAGCAGACGGGTTGCACCTCACCGCAGACCGCTTGGTCGGTTGCGAACTTCGGCTTCCGTTCCCATCCGTCGGAGCTACCGAGCAGGTGTTGCTCGCCGCCACTCTGGCCGAAGGCACCACCGTGCTGCACGGTGCCGCGGTCGAACCCGAAATCCTCGATCTCATCGCCGTTCTACAGAAGATGGGCGCCGCTATTTTGTTCGGCGATGACCGCACGCTCATTATCCACGGCCAGCGCACGCTGAACGGATACCAGCATGTCGCAATCCCTGACCGGCTCGAGGTCGCCAGTTGGGCATGTGCAGCCATTGCGACCCACGGCGAGGTGTTCGTGCGCCAGGCACGCGTCGAAGACATGGTGTCCTTCCTTGGTGCATACCGGCTGATGGGTGGCTCGTTCACAGCCGGGCCGCAGGGAATCCGGTTCTGCCGAGATTCCGACGAATTGCACCCCATCGAGGTCGACACGGCGGTGCACCCCGGGTTCATGACGGACTGGCAGGCTCCTGTCGGCGTCACGCTGACGCAGGCCAACGGCACGTCGCTGATCCACGAGACCGTGTACGAGAACCGGTTCACCTACACCAAAGCGCTCATCGAGATGGGTGCCGACATCAGCGTCACCTCGGGTTGTCCGAAGAACCGTGCATGCCGGTTCGGTGGCCTAGGTCATAAGCACCTCGCCCAGTTCAAGGGCGTCACAAAGCTCAAGGGCACCGACGTCGAGGTGCCAGATCTTCGGGCTGGGTTCAGTCATGTCATCGCAGCGTTGCTCGCAGACGGGCGAACAACCATCCGCGGTGCGTCCATGATCGGGCGAGGGTACGAAGGATTCCTCGACAAACTCGTGCGGCTCGGGGCGCACGTGATTTCGGCTGAATAGCAACCGGGTCCATGACCATGCACCGTCCTCGAACCCGACCCCCTGCCGACCCTTGGTCGGACTGGGCTATCGACGCCGAAACGTCCCGGCCTGGGCTTGCCGAAGCCGAAGCTTTGGTGAACCCCTCCGCTCAAACCGCGCGCGCGGTGCTGTCCCCGACCGACCAGCAGTGGGCACCCGAGGGTGCGCCGGCATTGGCCATCGCGTCCGCCGGCGGGTCGGTGGTGTCGGGCATTCCACCCGTTCCTCCGACACCGAAAACAGGTATGGGCGCCAGTACGCGCCCGGCCGCTGTCGACCTGGTCGAGGATTACACGGGCGAGTTCGACGAGATCGACGCTGGCGAATGGAACGACGAGCCTTTCCAATACCTCGATGACCCAACGGCGACCGTTATCGTCCCGGCCAAGCCTGCGGGTCAGGCCGCGGTCGCCAAAGATCCGCTTCCGAAAGACCCTTCGAAGGTCCCGCTTCCGAAAGACCCGTCGAAGGTCTCGCTTTCGAAGGTCCCGGTTTCAAAGAGCCCCTCAGGCCCAGCGGTGCCGCCCGCCAAACCAGGCGGCCAGGCAGTTCGTCCGGCTCGCCGTGGTCGGCGAGTGATGCGGCGAACTGGTCTGGCGTTGCTGACGGTGGTAGCCGTTGCCACTGCGTACGTCACGTGGCAGTTCGCAACCCTGCGCCGTAACGAAGCCAACTCTCAAACGCTCGACCTGCCCGGCGTTCCAGCGCAGATCGGGACCATCCCCGGCGGCCCGGCCAGTACAGTGCCGTCAGTCGTCACGACCTACCCCAACGAGTTGAATACCGACGGGACCAACTTCGAGGACTCGCAACCGGCTGACGTCGTTGGTTCGACCGTCGCGCCCGGGCCAACTACACCCGTCGTCACCATCCCTGGGCAGGGTTCGTGCGACGACGATCCAGCGTGCGCCAACGCACCGGTTGTGGTGCTGCCCGAGACCGAAAAGCCCAGAGAAGGTGGGCTCTTGGTTGACCGAGTGGATGTCGAACCAATTGGCGGACCAGACGCGCAGAACATCCTCCTCATCGGGTCCGATTCGCGGGCCGACGTTCCGGACTCGCAGAAGGCTGGTTTCGGCACCGTTGGCGGCAATCGGTCCGACACGATCATCGTGATGCGTATCTCGCCGGACGGCAAGAACGCGGCGTTGTTGTCGTTCCCCCGCGATACCTATGTGCACTTAGCTGGCACCAACAAGAATGATCGAATCAACAGTGCGTACGCCAAGGGCGTCAACAGCCTGGTGCGTACGTTGCAAGAGAATTTCAATCTGCCGATCAACCACGTTGCAGAGGTCGACTTCGGAGGGTTCCAAAAGATCGTCGGCACACTGGGCGGTATCGAGATCTGCTTCGATTACCCGGCACGTGACAAGGTCACCAAGCTCGATGTGCAAGCTGGTTGCCAACTCCTGAACCAGACCCAGTCGACTGCATTCGTTCGCAGCCGCCACTACGAGCAGTTCGTCAACGGTGTGTGGAAGTCCGACGGTCGCGGCGACATCGGCCGGGTGCAACGTCAACAGCGCTTTATCAAACAGGTGATGGACAAGGTCATAGGATCTGGTGGGCGCAACCCCATCACGGCCCAGGCCCTCATCGGTGATTTGAAGAGCGCCGTCACGTTGGACAAGACCTACGGCATCACCGAGCTGTACGGCACGGCCAAGACCTTCAGCGCGTTCGAGCCCAATGAGCTGCAGGGATTCACACTGCCAACCTCGCCTGCTCGCATCGACGGGAAAGCAGTTCTGCGGGTTCGGCGGGATCAAGCCTCGCAAGTTGTCGCGCTGTTCGGGACCCGTCGCTGAGGTCGGCTTTCCGAGCAACGCCGCTGTCTAGCGGGCCTGGCGAATCTCGGCCAACCGTCTCGCCATCCAAGCCGCTGCGGCAGAGCCATCCACCAACGGCGCCACGTTCTGCAGCGCATTGGCAACGCGATTGGCCCGGTCAGCGATCAGTGCTGAATCGGTGCTGAAAAGGGCAACGAGAGCGTCGACCGCCGCCTGGTGATCCGGGGCAAACATGACGCTTCCCTTGGGGTACGGGCCATCGTCTGATCCGAGGACGGTCGGAACGGCGGGAATCAGCCAGGCAGACGACGCGTCCATGAACGCAACATTGCCGCTAGCCCCAGTCGCCAGGACCGGAACGCCGCAGGCCATCGCTTCGAGCAATACAAGCCCGTAACCCTCGCTGCGGTGAAGCGAAGCGTACAAACTAAGCGCACAGATAAAATTGTGATGTACGTCAGACGGCCAGTGACCGTGGACAACAACGATGTCTTCCCGGCTGCCCGTTGCAGCCTGCAGCTCGGCCAGACAGCCCGGTTGTGCGGCACCATTGACTGTCTTCACGATGAGCACCGGGTCACCCGGCTGGGAGCCCGCGAGCGGAAACGCGTCGCACCAAGCTGAGATGAGGCCCAATGGATTCTTGCGGCTCAGTCGGGAGGACAGATCGAAACTGAAGCCGCACCATCTTCGGTTCACGATGGGCTGCAACTCGGGACGAGAATCGGCGACGCGCCGGCGCGCGGTTTGTGACCCAGGCGCAGCGTCACCGGTCGGCGATCTGTGTGGAGCAGCGCCGAGAGGGACCACGCGGACGGGCATCGAGGGTGGAGCGGAATGCGTGACCGCAAGAGCGGTGTACGCCGAGGTGACCCACACTTCGTCGACGAGAGCAAGGCTGGCCTTCATCGCAGGTGAAAGTCTGTCCGTCTCCCAGAACCAGAGTCCGATTCGGTAGGGGCGAAGCCCGCTAGTGGGTACCTGCCCGAGATTCCATCTCGTGAGGGCCGCCCCGGCCAAGCACACCAACTGGATATCCAGAGGTACCTGCCCAGGGCGCTTGCGATGGACGAAGGAAACAGGCGGGCTGACAACGTGACGGTACGTCACAGTTTCTACTGGTTCGCCTGCAAGTTCCAGGGCTCGGGCTGCGAGCCGGGCCGCTTCACCCAGGCCAAGGGCAGCTTCGAGATATCCGATCACCTGCACACCACGATCCATCCGCGTGATGATCGGCTGAGGAAGATCTGCCGACGGCACAGGTCTTGGCGGATGCGTCGCCCACTTGGGTAGGCCGGCCCCGAGGTCAGCGTCTGTGCCGAATTGTGAGACCCACCGCCAGAAACCGATCTGCCAGTACTCCACCGATAGGTCAGGAAACGCGTCGGAGAGGTCAGCTCGAACGGCGTGGATCGAGGCCAACAGCCGTGAGGGGGCGTACGGGCCGACACCAACCTGGGCGAGCAACCAGCGTCGCAGGCCAGCTTCATCGGCGACAGGGTCAGGCGGCAATGGGGCGATGGTCGACGTCGTGGCGGGGAGATGCAGGCGGAGATCGCCTCCCGTGCGATCCATCCGGTCGAGCAACGTTGCAATCCCCCCAAGCGGGTGGACGAGGCCTGGGTCGAGTTGGCGAAGGCGAAGCGCCAAGTTCTGCATCAGCACAGCAGAGATCGCCGGATGGATGAGCAACGAATGGCGTCGAACCGCGCGTGTGGTGACGCGTGTGGTGAACGGAGCTGTCGCCGCGACGGCAAGAGCATCATCGCCGAGCAAGCGTCGAACCATGACCGCTCCGGGATTCGTGGCGTCGGCGTTGACGCTCAGGGCCGCGGCCTTCCAGCGCGTGCGAGCCAATTTGTCGGCCGCAACTGCGGCGAGCAGCGAACCATCGGACCCGCACACAGCCACGACCTTGCCGCGAGCGGCTGCAGCACGCGCCATAGCGACTAGGCCGGACGGACCCGTGGCATCGAGCAAGTGCCCAAGCCCTGGTGTCGCAGGCTGCGTACTCTCCGGCGGCAATGGGCGAAGGGTGCCGCTGACCCACAGGTGGCCGGGTGGAGTGGTCCACGCAGCAATGGCTGGCGCCATTCCCTGCTCGTCCGGCCCGTACAGGATGTCAAGGATGCGGCGAACCGTCCGCATCGGCTCGGGCTCGTGTGATGCCGAGCGCACTGGTGGCCGAGCGTCGGCTCCAGCGGTGATCGAATCGTTCGGTGACACGGTAGAGCGAGGGTATCGTGCCGGCGGGCTACCGTCGGGGGGTGTCCGTTGACGATCTGACCAACCCGGAACCGGCATCAGAGCCGACGGGTTTGTCGCTGGTGACCACCGTCGTCATGTTTGTCGCCGACAGTCCCGACCGGTGGCTGATGTCTGTCCGGTCGGTGTTGGAGCAGACGGACTACCCCGTCGTCGTTGGTGTGCTCTATCCGGTTCACGGAACATGTTTCGATGCAATTGATGATCGTGTCAGATGGGGTGGAGTCGGCTCCATCAGCGAACTCATCGACACAACCTTCAAGTCGACCGGTGGCCATGTCATCGTGATCGATGACGCAGTCACGCTTCCGTCTGATCCGTTTGCCAACGCCGTTGCCTGGGCCACCGATGACCTACGGGTCGCTTCCGTGTCGTTCTTGTGCAACGCAGCCGGCGCTCTCAGCTTTCCAACGCGCAATCGCCCTGAACCCCGTGTTGCAGATGCTCACCATGAAGGGACCATCACCAAGTGGCTCCGTGAGGAACGCCCCCGCCAATCCCGAGCTCCTATCCCGTTGGCATCCGGGCCCGTCGTCTTTCTGTCTTCCGCAGGGCTCGGCGCGGTCGGACGGCTCGAGGCCCCAGCGTCGGCGCGGTTCGATGTTGCGGTGGCTGACTTCTCCGCTCGCGCAACGCAAAAGGGATTCGTCAACCTGGCAGATACAGCGACGTTCATCAGCCGTACTGCCGACGCCGCCATCCGTCCGACTGACGATGAAATGCGCGCTGATGATGTTGGTTGGTTGTTGCACCGGTATCGGTTCCTCATCGGAACAACTGATGCCCATCGGGTCAGCGGAGACTCACCCTTTGCGCACCAGCACCAATTGGCTCGCGTCAAAGTGCAAGGGCTTCGTGTACTTGTCGACGGCGCGTGTTTCGGCCCCCACGAAACGGGTACTCAGGTTGCATGCGCACAGACGATTCGGGCGTTGGCTCAACACCCCGGCATTGCATGGGTGGGCGTTGCGTTGCCTGGCTCAGTTCCATCGTATGCAGCAGACGTGTTCTTGCTGCCAAAGGTCGATGCCCGGCAAACCATGGATCCAGCCGCGTTCGGTGTGGTCGACATTGCGTTTCGGCCATATCAGCCCGTCGAGGGCTACGACCCGGCTCCGTGGCGGCGAACTGCTGTCCGCTATGTGGTTTCCGTGCTCGATGTGATCGCGTACGCGAACGGCAGCTACTTCGAAGACGGTGGGCAATGGCAGCGCTACCGTCAGTCGACCGATCATGTGTTGGGGCTCGCGGACGGCGTGACCGTCATCGCAGGCGACGTGCGGTCTCAGATGCATCTTCATGGGCTGGCAATCGAAGACGAGCGGATCTCGGTTGTGCCGCTCGGAACCGAACATCTCGGTGCAAACGACACCGCGCGCTACCCGGCGCAGCTCGACGCGCTCGGTTTTTCCGGGCGACGCTTTGCGCTCACTCTCGGCGTGAACTATCACCACAAGAACCGAGAGCTCGCCATCGCGGCACACCGTGAATTGCGCTCTAGGGGGGTGGACCTTGACCTGGTGATGGCCGGCCCAGCTGTGCCGTTCGGCTCAACGCGTCTCGCCGAGTCCGCTGAGCGTTTCGCCGACCGTGCGTCGCAAACGTGGCTCCACGTGCTGCCCGAGGTTCACGAGCACGAACGAAACTGGCTCCTCTCACACGCTTCGCTTGCCTGGTACCCCACATCGGCTGAAGGGTTTGGTCTGCCGCCGTTTGAAGCTGCGGCGTACGGCGTGCCAACCGTGAGCGTCGGGTTCGGTCCGCTGAGCGAACTTGCCGGCAATCCGGCCCCTGGTGCCCTCCCTTTGCTGGCCAACTCGTGGGCCCCGTCGCAGCTGGCCGACCTCGCCGAGAAGCTGCTGCTGGACCCAGGTTTGGCTACCGCTCACTGCGACGCGTTGCTGCACTCCGGTCGCCAGTACAGTTGGGCAGCACATGCCGATCGCCTAGTGATGGTGTTCCGTGAACTTCTCGCAGTCCCTCGCCGCCGTTCGCTCTGATTTCGAAAGCACCTGCCCATGACTTCAGACCAAAAAGCTTCAGACCACAAAGCCTCAGACCACAATCACCCTTCGAGGGGCGAGGTCGAGTTTGCCGAGTACGTTCCTGGCGCCGACCGAAACCTTCGGGCCGGCGATGACGACCTCGATGACGACGACGAGATCGACAGCATCGACGAGTCGAGCGGGTCCTTCGCAACTGACGGTGTCAACGGTTCGTTCGGTTTGAACGGCTCGGTTTCGAGCTTACCGCCGGCTGCTGCGATTCACGCTGTACCTCAGCCGGAACTGGCCACGATCAAATCGGCCAGGGATGTGGCTCAGGAACCAGCAAACGAGTCGGCCAGCGGCGCGCCTGCTCCTCGTCTTTCTCTCGTCACGGCCAGCTCGCCCGAACACCAGCAGCTCGTTGTTGCCGAGCTTGACCGGTTGTCGTTGGAACAGGCGTTGCTCGACGTCGAGGTTGCCAACGCTCGAGTCATCGATCTGACGGCCCGGTTGGTGGAGGCCAACCAACGTTCTGCGGCCTCCCGCGCCGAGGTAGAGGCCCTACGTGCACATATCACCTCGCTAGAGGCCGCAGACGATGTTCGCCATCGCGCAGTCAACGACGAAATCGCTGCCCGTCAAGCCGTGCTCGACGCGCAAGCCGCCCACCTTGACGCGCAAAAGGCTTCAACGGCGTACCGATGGGCTGCGAAGGTGTGGAACCTGCGTAACGCGCTCCGGTCCTGAAAGCAGCGTTATCAATGACGCGCGTTCTTGTCGCTGTGATCGTGTACAACGGTCGGGCATTCGTTCCGCGGGCGCTCCGTTCGATCGCTCGTCTATGCAACACTTCGGCACACGACGTCGATGTGGTGGTCTTCGACGATGCATCGCCCGACCCTGGTTTCTCCGATGAACTTGCGTCGCTGTGCGCGTCACTTGGCATTGTCTGTTACTCCTCGCCGCGTAACGTTGGCATCCCACGCAACATGAACCTTGGTCTGCTGTGGGCGGTTGAGGGCAACTACGACGCGTGCGTTCTGCTCAACAGCGACGTCGTGGTCTCGGCCCAGCTCATCGATTCGTTGGTGGCAGCTGCCAGCACAGCACCGAAAATCGGCAGCGTTACAGCGTGGGCCAACGACGTCAGCATCTTTTCCCTGGAGAACTACGACGCCGAAGTGCACCTCTCCGACCAGGTCCTGCTTGACCATATCGCCGCCTCGCTTGCTGACGAGTTCGCCGGAGCAACCGTTGAGCTGCCAACCGGGTGCGGGTTCTGTCTGTACATCCCACGCGCGGCAATCGATGCGGTCGGCGTGATGGACCCGGTCTTCGGCCGGGGTTATGCCGAAGAGGTCGATTGGTGTTGCCGCGCAACAGAACGCGGATGGACTCATGTGCTGGCACTCGACGCCTTCGCCTTCCACATGGGTTCAGCCACCAATAAGGCCGCTGGCATCCTTGCCAAGGGGATGCGGACGGTTGCTACCAACGAAGCAATCGTCGACATGCGACACCCTTGGTATCGCCGGGTCCTTGACGACTGGTCGGCGGCTGACCCGCTCCGCGAACCGCGTGCGCGGGCAATGCACCGGCTCGTTACCGACGCGGCACGCAGCCGCGGGGTGGTCATCGATGCCACCTGGCTTGATCGCGAACGCGATGCGCCCCACGCGCCCGGAACGCAGCAAAAGGTGCGGGTGGTGGTGCTCCCTGATGGGCCCCAGCCCGTCATCGAAGCACGCGTCGATGGTTGGCGGCTCAGCATTCCTGTCGGCGACGAAGGTGCGCTCGGCTCGATCGCTTCGCTGCTGGGGGTGCAGCCGTCACAAGTGCGACTGCACGACGACGGCGAGGTGTCGGGCCGATTGGGTGTTGATGCTGCCGCCGCTGGTATCCCGGTGGCCCGCAGGGCGATGTACCCCGAACGGGTCTGAGTAGTTGTTGGGAATGTTGTGCTGGGCGCAACCCGGGCTACGAACATCGGCCCAAACAGCTAGCGGTAGCCTGGGAAGGCCATGACCTTCGTCGTTCCGCCGTATCCTTATGACCGTCTGGAACCCGCAAAACGGGCAGCGATGGATGTTCCCGGCGGTCTGGTGGATCTGTCCGTCGGCACGCCGTGCGATGCTCCACCAGCGGCCGTCATCGCTGCGCTCGGGGCGTCGGGCTCTGAACGTGGGTACCCGACCTCCCTCGGTTCTCCCGCCCTGCGAGGTGCTGCGACCGAGTGGTTGAACCGCCGCTTCGGCGTCACGGTCTCGGCAGCCAACGAAATCGGTTCGTGCATCGGCACCAAGGAGTTTGTCGCTACCACTCCGGCCTATCTGCACCTGCTCCGCGATCACCGTGACACGGTGCTCTATCCCGAAGTGTCCTACCCCACATACGAGATGGGGGCGTTGTTGGCGGGGCTCCGTGCCGTGCCGGTTGCAATGACTCCAACAGGGGAGATGGATCTCGGCTCGATCAGCGCTGCGGACACAACTCGAGCGTTGTGCTTGTGGGTCAACGCGCCAGGTAACCCCGCTGGCAACCTCGACGACCTTGCCGCTACTGCGGCCTGGGGTCGATCCCACGACGTATGGGTGCTGTCGGACGAGTGCTACTGCGAGTACACGTGGTCGGGCGCTCCGCAGACGGTGCTATCCGGCGGCAACTCAGGCGTGCTTGCGGTGCACTCGTTGTCAAAGCGGTCCAACTTGGCCGGCATTCGGGTCGGGTTCTATGCCGGGGACCCCACGCTTGTCCATCATCTCAGCGAGGTTCGTAAGCATGCAGGGTTTATGGTCCCCGGGCCTATTCAGGCCGCTGGTGCTGTTGCCTATGCTGACGACCAGCACGTGGAAGAACAGCGTCAGCGCTACCTCGGGCGCCTTCAGGTGATGCTTCCCGCGCTCCAGGGTGCAGGTTTCGAGGTCAGCATGCCCGGTGGGTCGTTCTACCTGTGGGCCAGAGTTCCGGCGGGTGCCGACGGGCGCCCCGGAGACGGCTGGGAGGCAGCAGACTGGCTGGCGAAGTCCGCCGGCATCCTCGCCTCGCCCGGCGACTTTTATGGCAACGCCTCGTCCGACCGAATCCGGGTAGCGGTGGTGCAGCCCGACGAGCGGGTGCAATTGGCCGCCGACCGGTTGGCAGCCGCCGGTGTGTACCGGTGAGCACCGGCGTCGATCTTCTCGCTGCAACGGCGCAGCTGGTCAACATGGCCAGCGAGAGCCACCACGAACAACAGATCACCGACCACATCGAAGCCCGGATGCGTGCAGTCTCGTGGCTCGAGGTCCACCGGGTCGGCATGAATGTCATTGCTCGTACCAATTTTGGTCGGCCGATGCGGCTCATCTTGGCCGGCCACACAGATACGGTGCCGGCCAACGGCAACGCAACCGCCCGCATCGAAGGCGACCTGTTGCACGGGCTGGGATCGGCCGACATGAAGAGCGGTCTGGCTGTGTTCCTCCATATTCTCGAAACGGTCGCTGAACCGGCGGTCGATCTCACGGGTGTTTTCTACGAATGTGAAGAGGTGGCGGCTGTTCACAACGGACTGCCGAAGGTGTTTGCGAGCCACCCACATCTCCTCGCCGGAGATGCAGCGGTGCTTGGCGAACCAACCAATGCGCGCATCGAAGCGGGCTGCCAGGGAACCATGCGTGCAGTGCTTCGCATGGGTGGCGCACGCGCGCATACCGCCCGACCATGGATGGGCCGCAACGCCATTCATCGTCTGGCCACGGTGCTGGCGCGGTTCGACGAGTTCGAGGCGGCCGGTGGCCGTCAACCGCACATCGACGGGTGCGTGTACCGGGAAGCCGTGCAGGCCGTGAAGGTCGATGGCGGGGTCGCTGGGAACGTG
>JAYSSK010000084.1:0-12263 GCA_043720595.1 Acidimicrobiia bacterium | reverse complement strand
AAGAAATGGATTCGGTCGAGGTAGTCCTCCAGCTCCGCAGGCGTAGCGGCCCCCATGGTGGTGTGAAGCACCGCTTGCGGGCCGGGGCTGCCATAGCGGGTGCTGCCGTAAATGCGCTTGAGCTCAAGGATGTTTCCTAACGCGAGGGTCGTGGTATCTTGTTGTCCTGGTGCCAAATTGACTCGGTCCCTACTAGGCCCAAGGAGAGCGGCCAATGGGCGCCTACAAATCGGTTGACGCAACGTTTACGACCAAGCTTTCAGTGAAAGCGTGTGCCGATGCGTTCAAGGCATCTGCGCCGGATCAAATTGGTCGGCTGACCCCCGGCTCCCGCTTCTTTCAGCCGGAAGAAGAAGTGACACCATTTTCAGCTCTTGAAACGCGCGAACAAGCCACGTTTATGGTTGGCTGGAACTCGACCAAGGGACATTCGGTGATAATGGCTGTGTACGAACGGGAGTACCACCGAGATGTTAGAATTGAGTCTTCCTACCTGGGACTCGCAATGCGGATACGAGCAAAGAAGACACTAGATCGACTCGCCCGGGCGGTTACGAGCCCCGCAGCAGGGTCAACGCAACCGGGTCGCGCAGCGGCACCAGAAGGTATCTCTGCCGGCTGGAACCTGGATCCTTATGAGGTGTTCGAACTGCGTTACTGGAATGGTGCAAAGTGGACCGAACACGTCAGCACGGGTGGGGTGCAGGCGGTCGATCATCGTTAGCTAGCGTCTGCCCGACAGTACTGTATCCACTCGTTGCTGGACCTCAAGACTCCATCAAGGCTGGGCGGGGCACACACACTGCAATCTCCCCGATGAATCCGAGAATGAGCTGCTCGTCCCCACTTGACATCGATAGGAGCTTCACCGTGCGTCCGATCGCCGACAGGTCCACGGTTGGTCGTTCGTCAACTGAAGAGATCAGGCGGGCCGACCGCCAGCGGGATCCGGGTCATCGCGGCAAGCTCATCCCGTGTGATGCCCCGCTGCTCGGCCAGCGAGAATGCCTTCGCAAGAAGTACCGGCTCCTCGGCGTTACCGTCATCGCCAGGCTCTTGGGTGAGCCCCCACGAGCGTTGAGTTCAGTGCCGTTTCGTCGGTAGCACTTCAACAGAATCCTGAACAACCTCGGCGAGGCTGTGGGTGATCAACGAGGGTCGCGTTTTGTGATCAACGATTCGCGGTCGTGGGGTCGGGTCGCTTCCTGTCTCGGCACCACCGTGCCCACCGGTTGCGTCCCGGTTGCAGCAACATCGCAAAGTTACGACATGCCAGATGGCAGGAACCTGAGAGGGGATATCGATGGCCAAATCACCGGAGAACAAGGAAGCACCGAATCGTGCCGAGCTGAAGCCAAAGGATCGCAGCGAGACGGTTCGCAGGCTCGGCCAGGCGGCGATCAAGGGATCCCAGCGCAAGAGCTGAGCGTTCCCGAGAGTCGCTTGGCGAGGGCAGCGTTGCCTCCGCCGTCACCTCCGATGGCGTGGCGTTGACTATGCAGCAACGCGACGGCCCGACCATCGGTGGCGGCAAGGGTTCGACAGAGGAGGGCGAATGCAGAAGTGCACCAAATGCGGTCGGGGGCTCAAGACCTGCTGCCAACGCGATTGTTCAAGGTGCACGTCGGGGCTGCGATGCCCGTCGCATGGCAAGGACTGGGGCCACAAGACAGGTGGCAGTCTCTTCAGCTCGGGCGTGAGCGGAAACGCGGAGTGCAAGAAGTGTTTCGCAGCCGTGGATAACTGCTCTAGCTGTCGGGGGTACGTGGAAAGAGCTGCTCGGGATCCGGGGTTCTGGACAAATGTGTCCACCCCACGGATGTTACTGAGCCTCGTCGGTCACCCAACTACGTCGATACCGATACCAATACCATCACCGTCGAGGAAATTCTCGTGTTCGTTCAGCCCAAACAAGAAGGATCAGGACAAGTTGGCCCCGGCGAACCCGCAGCAGGCGAAGTTCGCCCCGAGCTGGCCCAACCTTCCGGAAGGTTACGTCACCGTTCTGGCCATGCGCTGGAGCGCCGCACGGGCGGACCCCGAGGGGGTGCCAGGAGCGGCCCGTGGGGACGAGTATCGGGACGTGTCGGACTTCGGAGCGCGCATGGCCTCAAGTTGGCTTATGTCCGGCCTCGGAGCGCGCACAGACCTGATCCCTTGCCCGACCCTGAATCGTTCTTCAACGCGGTGGTCCGTGGTCTTGGCCCCGCGGCGGAGGCAGCGAGAGAGCGCTTTCGAGCGGCACTACGCTAGGTCAGCGGGGTGGCGCCGCGTAACCAGACCTCGCGGCGCCTACGAAGCCTGCGTGATGATCGGTGGCCGGCGAGCGTCCGCGGGGCGAACGAGAAACTCTGATTCGGGGGTTGTGGGTGTCGGGTGATACGCGAAGGGATGGCGACGGGTCGGGGACGCGTCGCGAGGACGGGTCGGGCACCCGTCGTGACGGGGACGCATTCGGGACACGGCGCGATCCAGGATCTGGTCCCGTACGAGTTTCGCGTGTGCTGCCGGCAGCTCTCGCAAAGCGGTTAGAGGTGCTGGGCGAGTTGGCGGCTGCCGGGTCCGAAGCCGATGTGCTGCTCGTTCGGGAACGTCACGGTGGGCGTGATCGTCTGTTGAAGCTGTATCGCTCAGGAGTCACCCCTGACGTGGACTCCCTTCGCTCCCTGCAGGCGGCTGATCACGCTCATGTGGTCGAGGTCGTCTCCTTCGGTGAGTCGGAGGGTGTGTGGTTCGAGGTGTTGGAGTGGTGCGAGCGGGGATCGTTGCGTGATCTCACCCGCGCCGGGACACGCCCAGATGTGATCGACGTGATCCGCGAACTCGCAGACGCCCTCGCAAGCGTTCACGCTGCCGGCCTCGTCCACCGTGACGTGAAGCCCGAGAACGTGCTCGTGCGAACCCTGCAACCACTCGATCTCGTGCTCGGCGACTTCGGCCTGGTCCGTTCCCTCCAAGACGCATCAGTGCGCTGGACCAAAGCCTGGGGATCCGTCGCCTACGCCCCACCCGAAATGGACGCCGGCGAAGTCTCACCCGCATGGGACTGGTGGTCACTCGGGATGCTCATCGCCGAACACACCACCAGCCAGCACCCGTTCGAAATCGACGGGCGGATGATGAGCGATCAACAAATCCGCGGTGCACTTGCACAACGACCCGTCGATCTCACCACGATCACCGACACCCGCATCAGACATCTCTGCACCGGACTACTCGCCCGCGACCGCCGGCACCGGTGGGGACACCAACAAATCACTGACTGGCTCAACGGCGATTCCCCCGCCGTCATCGCCGACACCGGCACCCCAGCGAACACACCCGGCCGCACCCGCACCGTCCGCTGGAACGGCACCGAACACAGCAACCCGACCGAACTCGCCGCCGCACTCCAAGCCGACTGGGACCACGCCCAACAAGCCCTCTACCAAGAACGCGACCCCGTCCTGGTCCGCGACATCGAACAACTCTGCACCCAACACCACCTCGATAGCGCCACCCGCGAACTCGCTACCACCGTCCGCAACCCCGCCGACATCCCCCTCCACCTCGCCCGGTTCCTCAGCGAACTCGACAACGAACTCCAACCCATCTACCGCGGCATCACCCTCACCCAACACGGCCTCGAGCAAGCCGCCCTCGCAGTGGTCAACAACCCCACCACCAACCAAACCACCATCCGCTCCCTCGACGAAATCCGCCGCAACAACATCCTCACCCTCTGGCGGCACCTCCCCGGCCTCGAACACGGACCCACCACCCACGACCTCTGGACCACCCACCTCAACGAACTCGACAACAACCTCCAACCCCTCAAACCGCACTACACCCCCACCACCCAAGAATGGGCAACCAGCCGACCCCTGCTCCTGCTCATCACCCTCAACCCCCAACACCACACCCCCACACTCACCAAACACCTCACCACCCACACCCACACCCCCGCCCAACAACAACCCTGGTGGAACAACCTCCCCACCACCACCCCCGCCCAACAACTCACCAAACACCTCACCCAACCCAACGCCACCCAACAAACCCACACCCAACAACAACAAGCCACCGACCAACAAGCAGCTGAGGCTCAGCGGCGCCTGACGGCCGAGCGCCAACGCGCAACTGACGAGGACCGTCGCAGCAAGAACAGCGCTATTGAGCAACTTGAACGACGCCGTTCGAAGTTGCCGCCGCGCGTACGGCCAATCAGCTTCTGGGGTTTGCTCCACCCCATTCTCCTGATCGTGACGACGTGGATTCCGAGTTTTGGTTTCGCAATCCTCTACGAGAAGTGGGGATTGTTAGACGGCCAGGATCGAGTCATTGCGGCGTACGTCACCGCCTTCCTCGTCTGGCCGACGGTGTTCGTTCTGTGTCTGGCGTTCAGAGTGCGTCGCGTGGCCAAACACCGTCGGATCACGGCAGAGATTGATGCGATCCGACGAACGGTCCCGCAGTGATTCCGCAACGCATCAAGGACATGGCCCGGCAGGCAGGCAGGCACAGCGCTCGGTCGGCGCGACGCAGCTCGATACTTTGGACATGTGCTCGGCAGACCGACGCTTGGTAGTTTCTTCGCATCGCAGGTACAGCAGTCAGGAGGCATCAGTGAGTGGTCCCAAGTGTGGCGAGTACACAGTGGTCTCGGAGGCTGAGCTCAGACGGCGGCGTCTCCTGGCGGCGCAGGAGCGGTTCGAGCGAGCCTCGTTGGCGGCCACTGCGATGAACGCGCGCATTGCTGCTGCGAACCAGACGTTCAAGCAACTCGCGGAGCCGCTGTTTCGAGTCACCACGCCCGCTAGCTCGGACCCTGCATCTTGGGAGAGCGAAGCACTGCGCCTCGAGAGGGCGGCAGCGTCCGTGCAAGAGCGTTTGAACACGAGGACAGCTCACCTGCGCGCGGCCATCTTCACTCAGGGGCTGGGAGGAGTGATGTCGGCTTCATTCGCGTCCGACGTGCCCGTCGCCAGGCGCACCCAAACCCCCGCCTCTCCGGCGGCTACTCGGCCGGCATCCGAACGTGTGCTGGCCGCTCTGGCACGTCTTCCGCCGGACTCACCGTGCGAGCGGGAGTGTCAAGACCTCGCGAGTGGTTGGGCCGCTGCGCCATCCGATGGGCGACGCGAGCTAATCGTTTCGCAGATCAAGCTGCTAGTTCAAGAAGAGGTAGACAGGCGGAAAGTCGCGTTGCACCGGCGCGAACGTCTTGACGCCCTGCAACGCCAGCTCGATGGGCTCGTGTCGGATGAGGTGCGAGATCTCAAACTCAGGATCGGAGGGCACCTGCTCGACAGTGAAATCCCTGCTGAGCTTGAGGCCGCAGTTGGACGTGCTGCTGCGCAGGCCCGCTCCGAGCTCGACCGGCACTTCGTCCTGGATGCTGTTTCAGAGGTCCTTGCGGACCTCGGCTATCAGGTTGGGGAATCGTTTGGCACGGCCGTTGCAGACGGTGGTGCGGTGCTCGATCTCACCTCGAATGCCCGGCATGGCGTACGCGTCCGCGCTCAGGACGGTCAGCTGATGTTCAACGTTATTCGGTACGACGATCCTCGCGACGCTGCGGCCGACATGCGGGCGGAGGAGGCGTTCTGCCGCGATTTCTCGGCACTGCGCTCTGAGCTCGACTCTCGAGGTGTAGCCCTGAAAATGTCACGCGCTGATCCTCCAGGCGTAACCGTCACGCAACTCATGACCACAGGGAAGCCATCGGAGAAGCAGCGGGGCGAACGCGAGCGAGACGGCCACGTGGAAGCGAGGCGGGCACGATGATCGACCCCGGACTGCCCCGGTGGGCACGCGAGCTGGCGACCCTGCTGCCGACCTGCCCCAACTTCTTACTCACCGGCAACATTCATGACCAGCACTTCGTCACACGCCCCGCTCCGAACGGCGCGAGCGAGCCGGCTCGGCTCCTGCGGAGTGTGCCAGCGCTGGTCGCGGAAGCCTTGATTGACCATGGATACACACGTGTACTCAGCTTCCGCGCTGACAAGGGAGCGGCCACCCTCGCCGCGGCTCCGGATTCTGCCGCGGACGAGGAACTCGTGGGCGCCCGACTGTCAGAGTTCGCCACGGATGATCCCCTAGATGGTCTTGCGACGCTCATTGAGCGCACTGCCGAATCGGAGCACCGCGTTGCGCTCGTTCTGCCGTTCGCGTCCCGGCTCGTGCGCGAACCGACGCGCTTGAGCGACGCGGAGTACGCGTTCTTCAGGCGGGCAGACATCGTCTGCCGAACTGCCCGGCCGTTGTCTGTCGGCGCCGGTCCATCGCTGTTCAACCCCGTCATCTGGATTCTGGATTCCGACCGAGACGTGCCATCCTGGTTCACGGCTAGAAACGAGTTCCTTCGGTCCATTTCGATTCCGCTTCCGCATACCGGCGAGCGACGCGAGCTCGGAGCGCGCTTGGTACCGACTCTGACGGGAGGTTCGGAAACGAGCGTTGCTGAGGGCGTTCGGGTGTTGAGCGAGCAGATGGCGGGCATGCCACTCACTGCCTTACAGAAGGCCGTACAGATCGCTCGCGATCAGGGAATGCCGCCAGACAGGATCGAAGACGCGGCTCGTTCGTATCGCGTCGGTGTGACGGACAACCCTTGGAAGTCGGACCATCTCACCGACCGACTCCTCCGTGAGCTTGGAGTCCCGCCTAAGGCGACGAAGTCGCGGCAGCCGCTCATTGGCGAGAGAGTGCTCGGCCAGGAACTCGCGATCCGGAAGGCTCTCGACATCCTGGTTCGCTCATCGGTCGGCCTGACGGCGGCCCAAGCAGGGCCGAATGCGACCCGACCTCGCGGTGTTCTTTTCTTTGCCGGGCCGACCGGCGTCGGCAAGACAGAGCTGGCGAAGGCGTTGACCAAGCTGTTGTTCGACGATGAGAGGTTCTATGTACGGTTCGACATGAGCGAGTTCTCTGCGGAGCAAGCTGCCGACCGCCTCATCGGGGCGCCACCCGGCTACGTCGGATTCGACGCCGGCGGCGAGCTCACGAACGCGATGCGAGAACGGCCCTTCAGCCTCGTCCTCTTCGACGAGATCGAGAAGGCGCACCCGCGAATTCTCGACAAGTTCCTTCAGATCCTCGATGACGGCAGGCTGACAGACGGCCGAGGCGACACGGTCTTCTTCACGGAGGCCGTTGTCGTCTTCACCTCGAATCTCGGCATCTACGAACCCGTGACGGAGGAAGGCCCAGACGGACTCCAGCGGCAGGTGCGCCGCCTTGCTATCGACCGGGCGTCGATGAGCTACCCCGAGATGAGTGCTGCGGTCACTCGATCCATTACCAACTACTTCACGCTGGAACTCGGACGGCCCGAACTGTTGAACCGAATCGGCGACAACATCGTGGTGTTCGACTTCGTCGCTGCTGATGTTGGGGAACAGATTCTGAGCCTGATGCTGAGGAATGTTGCTGCGCGGGTGCTTCAGGAGCATGCGGTTGACCTGGAGATACCGGACGAGGCGAAGGCGATGCTCGCCGCCAAGTGCCTCGAACCCGAAGTACTTGCGCTTGGTGGACGCGGAATCGGCGCAAAGCTCGAGACAGCGTTCATCAACCCGCTCGCTCGCGAACTCTTCCTCACGCGCCCGGCAGCGGGCACTCGCAAGAAAGTGACGATCAGGTCCGGGGCGGACGGCTATCACGTTGGGCTCACATCGTGATCGGGGTGTCGAGGCTGCACTTCCCCGTCACCGGTCTCGGGCCGGGGCGGCGTTGCGGCGTATGGGTGCAGGGCTGCAGCATCGGTTGCGGAGGTTGCGTTTCACGGGATACCTGGGACCCAGCCACGGCGCAGCAACTACTCGACGTTGGTGCAATCGTCGACTGGATCGAAGGCACAGCGCCGGATGGCGTCACTATCACTGGCGGCGAGCCATTTGACCAAGCCGGTGCACTGGCCGAACTGCTCACCGAGGTCCGCCATCGCCCTGCGACAGCAACCTTGTCGGTGCTGGTGTATTCCGGCTACTCGATCGAACGGCTTCGGGCCTCCCACGACTCTGTGCTGGAGGACATCGACGCCGTCATCGCCGGACCTTTCATCCGCGGGCTCGAGAGTGCACACCCCTGGTACGGGTCCGGCAACCAGGAACTGCACGTGCTCAACACAACACGCGAGTCCCACTTCACAGTCGATGACGACCGACCGCCAGCGCTGCAGGTGGATGCTGCTGGCGGTCAACTCTGGATTACAGGTATTCCTCGCCGAGGTGACCTTGAGCGCATGGAGGCTGCACTGGCTGATCGAGGCGTACTGCTACGAGAGGTGTCATGGCGAGCGTGATGTGTCGCGACTGCGGCGCGAGTGTCTCCCCTCTTGCTCACACATGCGAGATCTGCGGAGCCACTCTCCCCAGATCTGCCGGGAACTCGGCAGAGCCAGCAACAGCTGCTGCGGCAGACGAGCGTGCGATGATCGTCAACGAGGACGGGGACCCGTTTGCTGTCTCGATCGGACTGAGTGCTGCTCGTCAGCCAGTGGTCGAGCTCCCTGGCGTCGGGCTGATTCGCCTCAACCAGGCGACCAACTTGCTCCTCGGGCGGTCGCCTGACAGCCCCCTGAGTCCAGTCGCGTCCGACAACGTGTCCTCACGGCATGCGGAGTTGCGGTGGGATGGCTCTAATGTGTGGATCACTGATCTCGGGTCGCTGAATGGGACCTACGTGAATGGTGAGCGTCTTGCAAGCCACCGCTCCGTCGCTCTCGAACACGACTGCGTCGTGAGGCTCGCGTCGAGTCCGCCAACAATCGTGACGATTCAAGGGATCGGGCAGTGAGGGTCCGCGCCGCCGCGGCCTCACACAGAGGGATGGTGCGTTCGTCGAATCAGGACGTCGCGTTCGTCCCCTATTGGGTTTCCGCCGGTTCGACGGCACGAGTTCAGGAGTTCGACACCGAAGTGGGCCCTGAGCCGCTGTACTTCGGGGTTTCCGACGGAATGGGAGGACATCTCGCAGGAGAAATCGCCGCACGGATCACCGGTTGCTTCTTCGCCGAATGTCCCGCCGGTAGTCCCGAATCCCTACTTCAGACGGTGAACGGCCTTGTGTTTGAAGCATCTGTTGCGAACCGCTCGCACGCTGGGATGGGCGCGACCGTCGCCGGCATCGCGCTCGAAGGGTCCAGGGTGACTGCCTTCAATGTCGGAGACGCCCGCGTCTATCAAGCGTCGGGGGGTTACTTGTTCATGGTGTCGACCGACGATCGTGCCGCTCGCGAATCGGTGGTGCTGCTTCAATCCATCGGCGGCACGACCCGACCGACCCTGGTGGAACCGCATGTGCGCGAGCCTGTCATCGACGGCCAGTCGCGGTTCATGATTTGTTCCGATGGCTTGTACTCCTCGGTCCCACTGGACCTTATGCAGGAGCTCGCCAGCGCCGGCCGGCCTGGCCAAGCCACCGCTGATCTTCTCCGAGCGGCGCTCAATGCCAGCGCTGACGACAACGTGACGATCTGCATCGTGGACATCGAGCCAGATGAGATCTAGCGCTGGCACAGCGGATCCTCCGCCCCGAATTGCGATGCGCATGCGGCGTTGGTGGTAGACGGGCCGATGAAGGGCCCATCAAGCTCCGGTAGTTGTCAGTCACTGGTCTTGCGATCGCTACCAGTTCCACGGGCACCGGTGCTGCCGAAGATCTGAACGACAACGAGCGTGGTCTCAAGCGCTGATGGGCTGCCCACGGAGCGGTTGCACATTCGTTACAAGGACTGTCGATCATGGAGCGGTGGTGCCTCGTCGGGCGTACCACTCACCACTCCGGGGTTGATCGTGGCCAGTTGGGACCAGTTGAAGCAGTACATCGCATCGGCGTATCCGGCGAGCGAGGTGATTACCCCACGCGCGATCCGGATCTTGTTCGACACGGGCTCCGGACGCTCGCAACTCGTCTTCGTCTCGTCGCTCCAGGACCGCAGTGGCGCAGAGTGGGCATCGATCGACTCGCCCGTTGGACGCCTTGGCGAGGTCAATCTGAACGCTTGCCTTATGGCTGTCTCCGGCTTGGTCTGCGGCGGGCTCGCTCACTTGAAGCTGGGTGGTGACGATTTGCTCGCGATTCGTCACGTTGTGCCTCTCTCGAACCTCGACCTCGGTGAGTTCGAGGAGCCGTTGAATGTCGTCGTCACTTCGGCCGATGACTTCGAGCGAGCGTTGTTGGGCGGAGGCGACCGGTTCTAGACGTGAGTGTCGCGGCCCGAAGAAACAGTGTGCCGCAGGGCCGCCACCGGCAAAGTTCGGTACTTGAGGCTGGTTCAACAAAGCCTGCAAGATGCATGAGAAGGTGTTCGAGACATACCCAGGCTGAGCCTGGGCAACGGCCGCCATCAAGCCTCGGCCCGATGCCAGCCAGGGTTCCTCACGTCACGCTCGTCCGTCATACCTCGCCGGTCATATGACCGCAGCGAGCATGCGTGCCTCTTCGTGCAGCGCAGTGGCAAGCTCCGACGGTTCGTGCACCGTACCGTCAACGCATCGAATCACCCAAAGCTCGTTCTCGAACTCAAACACGTAGCCAGGGCGGCAGGATCGGAGCCTCCATCGGGCCGCACGAACACCAGCAACGAGCCCGCCAGTCCTTGCCGCGTGCTCGACGTAGCGGGAGCACGTTTCATCGAACAAACACACCGAACCACGAGGCACCTTTGCGAATGTGGCCCGGTACGAGCGGATCGCGAGAACAAGCGGGAGGCCCGTGCGCCGCCGCGTCACGCCGCAGAACGTTCGAAGACCGCCACGTAGATGAGGAACGTCTCCCGCCGGTCCGGCACGGAAGGGGTCCCCGCTGTGGCACCGAAGCCGACGCAGCCGTTACTACCCGGAACAGCGGGCCGGCCCGGAGTTGTCTGGACTGTCTGCATGCTTTCGAGACGCATGAAGCGCCAGCCCTCAGTCATCAGCTGATTGATGAGCTGCTCGAGCTGAGCTGCGGCCTTCGTTTGACCTTCGCCAGCAACGATGTCAGCCTTGAACGGAATCACCTTGTATCGCATTGCTACCTCCGAGGGCATTATTAGCGGCGAGCGCAACCAAATCGCAACGGCTACTTCGGCTACTTCATCTACGCCGAAGAGATTGTCGCGAACACCGGCCAATCCACCTGCGAAGGCAACTGTTGGCGGCCTGATTATCTGAGGGTGGGGTGGGCCTGTTCGGCGGTGGTGTTTGCGGCTGGGGTTGGGTAGCTGGGAGGGTTGGGTGTCCTGAAACGTGTTGGACCCCTCCCGGTTCGGCGAGTTGACGCTCGCCGCGGGAGGGGTCCGGAAGGGTGTCGTATCACCCGTGGTCATGGTATGGCCGTGTGCGTTGCCTGTCGAGCAGTACGTGGCTGCTGGTCGTGATGTCGCGGTTCCGCGGCTGTCGTGTTCGGGGTGCTCGTTTCCGATGATGTTGTGGTCTGGGTATGAACGATCGGTCCGTGCCGGGGGCCGTTGTCATCGGTTGTGGATCGTGCGGGCGCGGTGCCGGCCGTGTGGGGTGTCGCATGCGTTGCTCCCAGATTTCTTGTTGGTCGGCCGGTTGGATGTGGTCGAAACGGTGGGTCGGGCGCTTGCTGATGTCACGGCGGGGATCGTGTCGATCGGTGTGGTGGCTGGCGTGTTGGATGTGCCGTTCACGACGGTACGCGGGTGGGTGCGCCGTTTCCGTGCGACAGCTGCGCGTTGGTGGTCGGGGTTCGCGTCGTTGACGGTCGAGTTGGGTGGGATCATCCCGGCGAGGTGGCCGACCGCGGTGCCGGCGGCGGCTGTCGCGGCGATGGGTTGGGCGCATCAGGCGGCGACAGCGCGTCATGAGCTGAGGACGGGATCGTTGTGGTCGTTCGTGTCGGTGGTGTGCGGCGGGAGGCTGGTCACGACCAACACGGATCCGCCGTGGCGTGTGTTCGGCAATCGTCGTTTCATACCTCCATCCCCATTCCCGGGGATCGTGGACAAGGAACCTGATGATGAACAACGAGACGTGTGAACAGATCGCCCTGCACCGGTATGCGGTGATCGCCGAAGCACTGCCGGCCCGCCTGACCGGCTTGGAACGAGGCGGGATCGTGCGCCAGGTTGCTGACCGTGTGCATGCCCACCCGGACGGGACCGAACGCCGTTACAGCCGGGCAACCATCGACCGGTGGATCCGCCAATGGCGCGTGCACGGTTTGGACGGGTTGCGGCCGCAGCCGCGTGGTGACACCGGGATCGTCCGGGCGCATCCGGAGTTGGCTGATGTCGCCGCAGCGTTACGTATCGAGGTCCCAGCGCGTTC
>JAYSSK010000083.1:0-1870 GCA_043720595.1 Acidimicrobiia bacterium | reverse complement strand
ACTACCGCACACTGCTGTACGGCAGCGGAATTGACGTAGCAGACCTCCGGGAGTACCAAGCAGGCGACGACGTTCGCCACATCGACTGGAACGTCACTGCTCGCATGGACACACCATATGTGCGGACGTATCTCGAAGACCGTGAGCTGACCGCCTGGTTGTTGCTGGACCGATCAGCGTCCATGGGTTTCGGTCCGACCGACCGGCCGAAAGAAGCGGTCCTGACCGATTTGGCTACATCTCTTGCCCGGCTGCTGGTGCGCGGCGGAAACGCGGTCGGAGCAATCCTCTACGACAACGCCGTCGAACAGACCATCGAGCCCCGCTCTGGCCGCAACCACGTGCTGCGCCTCACCCGCGAACTGATGAAGCCTTCCGCGCCGGCCAGGTCGGCCACTGACCTGTCCGGGCTGCTTGTCGCTGCGCATCGGACGATCAGACGCCGCTCGTTGGTGATCGTCATTTCTGACTTCGTCAGCCAGCCCGGATGGGAGCGACCGCTCCTCATGCTGTCGCAGCGGCACGAGGTCATCGCGCTGCGCCTGCACGACCCACGCGAGAGTGAACTGCCAGATGCTGGCTGGTTAGTTGTGGAAGATGCCGAGACAGGCGAGCTGCTCTCGGTCGACACGAGCGACCCCGAGTTCCGTCGCCGGTTTGCAGACGTTGCCCGTCAGCAAGCTGCCGACATCAAAGCAATTGCGAAAAGGGCCCGAGCTGACCTGCACGAGGTGTCGACAGAAGACGATCTTGTTGCGACGTTGGTGCGTATCGCTGCTCAACGCCGAGGCAGGCGATCATGACGTTCGCGTGGCCGTATGCATTTGGCGCCCTCGTCCTGATTCCTGTGATGGTGCTGCTGTACCGCCGCCTCCTGAAAGGCCGCGCTGTCCGAGCAGCAAAACTGGCATCACAAGGATTTCGGCCGACCGCTGCCGCAACGAAGCTGAACAAGCGACGCCACATTCCGTACGCGTTCTTCTTTCTTGGCCTTTCAGGGTTGGTGTTTTCGCTTACCCGCCCGCAAACCACGATTTCGGTGCCCAACCGCGAGGGAATAGTTGTGCTTGCTTTCGACGTGTCGAACAGTATGCGGGCAGATGATCTTCAACCTACAAGGATGAAAGCTGCGCAGGCGGCGGCGAAACAGTTCGTCGACCGTCAGCCGGGCAACATCAAGGTTGGGGTCGTTGCGTTCAACGACGGTGCGGTGGCGACGCAACAACCGTCGTTGGACAAGAAGGCCGTGAAAGCCGCCATCGACCGTATGACGACATCGGGCTCTACCTCGATCGGTCAGGGCCTGTTCGCTTCGCTGAGCTTGATTGCTGGCAAACCGATTGGCGCCCCGCAGGCTGGTGCCCCAGCGGATTCTGGCGCCGCAGACAACTCCGCGCCGGTCAACCCTGATGCTCTTGGTTCATCGATCGATGGAATCGACATCGGATACTTCGGCAATGCTGCCATCGTGCTGCTCTCCGATGGAGAAGACAGGTCGGAGGTGGAACCATCCGAGGTGGCCAAGCTCGTGTCGATCGCAGGCGTGAAGGTGTACCCCATCGGCATCGGCTCACCTGACGGCACGATCGTCGACATCGACGGTTTCAAGATCTCGACGGCGCTGAACGAGCCGTTGCTGCAAGAGCTCGCGAAACTCACCGACGGTACCTACTTCAACGCCGCGGACGCGGAGTCGCTAAACAAGGTGTACGGCTCCATCGACCTGCAGTGGAAACGAGAACCGCAGAAGACCGAGGTCACCGCCATCGTTGCGGCAGTCAGCGGGCTGCTGCTCGCCATTGGCTCGTTCCTTTCGATTCTCTGGTTCGGAAAGGTGGTGTGACATGTCGTTCGAATGGCCACTCGCACT
>JAYSSK010000082.1:0-1871 GCA_043720595.1 Acidimicrobiia bacterium | reverse complement strand
TGGCTCCGTCGACGAGCCCAAGGCGGTCAGCATCCTCAGGGCTCACCCGCAAGGCGCCATCGGCATCCTTCTTGCGCCACGTGTTGTCCCTGATGATGGTGTTGGCCGTGAACGATCGTCGCTCGCCGGCCGACAGCATCATTGGGAAGTCGGCGTCGGCAATGGGTGCCTGCTCCAACTCGGACAGGATGGCCAGAAGCTCGGGGATCACCAGGTTGAGCTTGCCGTCCTCGGTGGCCACTCGCTTCCACGAGTCTTCGTACTCATCGACTGTGAACACCACGCCGCTGGGGCGGGTCATCACCGCGTGGAACAGTTGCTCGCCAGCCTCGAGACCGTCCCCGACAAAGCCGGCGCGGCGCACAGCGTCGGGGAACGAGAGCGCACATCGGTGGCAAGCGCCCCACAGCAACGCTGCGCTTGACGCACCGGCACCGTACTCAGCGTCGAGCGTGGGGCCCAGCGTTCGGTACAGCAGCACGGGCGCCAGCCCGCCGAGCCGCGGGTCGGCTGTGGTGGCCGCAAAGAAGGCGGCTGCAAACTGCGCCCGACCTTGTTGGGCGGCGGCTCGCAGGACTGTGTAGTCAGCGTCGGTAAGGGCACCGAGGGCTTCCACCAGCCGCGCATGAATCTCGGGTTCGGCCAGTGTGCCAGGCAGCGGGTCGACGACCGGGCGGCGGAGGTGGAACACGTTGGATGGGAACTCGAAGTTGAAGAACGTCGCCTCCCACTTCTCGAATTGGCTTTGGGCCGGCAGCACATAGGACGCGAGGCGAGCGGTCTCGGTCATGGCGACGTCGACCACAACGAGATGTTCCAGTGCAAGCAGCGCCTCGCGCATCAGCGTCGAATCGGCCAGCGAGTGTGCGGGGTTTCCCGACTCCACGAACATGGCTCGGTACCTGGCGGGGTGATCGGTGAGGATCTCCTCGGTGATCACGTTGCAAGGAACGAGACCCGAAATAATACGTGCGCCTACGACAGGCGAGACAGCGCCGCCGCCACCGGCCGCCCGACCGCCACCCGAACTTGGCTTCTTGGGCGCCTTGTCACCGCGGGCCAATGCGACCATGCTGGTGGGAATGAAGGCCGTTCCTGGGCGGCCGAACTGGCCTCCGAGCATCCACACCAGCTTTTCGAGATAGCTACTCAACGTGGAGTGCCTGCCCATCTGAATGCCGAGGTCTTCGAATACCGCACAGCTCGATGCCTGAGCCATGGTTCGTGCAGCCAACCGCACTAAGGGCTCGTCGACGTCGGCGATTGCGGCGTAGGCGGCGATGTCGATGCCAGCGAACGCCGAAGCGATTTCGTCGAATCCGGTCGCGTGTTCGGCCAGCCAGCTGGTGGCTGCCAGTTGCTCCTGCACGATGACAGCGACCATTGCAGCCAACACCCACGCATCGGTGCCTGGTTTCACCCGCAGGTGGATATCGGCCAGTTCTGCGGTCTCAGACAACCGCGGATCAATGACGATCATGGTGCGCTCGGGATCGTTTGCGATCTCTTTCAAGATGGTGCGCGCGTGTGGCAGACCATGGCTCTGCCACGGGTTCTTGCCGATGAACACGGCAACCTGCGTATGTTCGAAGTCTGCGCGGGTGAGGGCGCCGAGCATGCGGCCGTTGACCCAGAACTCGCCGGTCTTCTCCTGCGCCAACGCGTTGGAGCGAAAGCGTGAACCCATGGCACGCAGGGTTGCTCCGGAGTACCCGCCGCCGAGGTGGTTGCCCTGCCCGCCGCCTCCGTAGGAGAAGATCGTCTCGCCACCTTGCGCGTCGCGGACTTTGGCGAACCCGGCAGCGGCCTCGGCGATCGCTGTATCCCAGTCGATCTCTTCGTAGGACCCATCGGCCCTCCGACGCAGTGGG
>JAYSSK010000081.1:0-1874 GCA_043720595.1 Acidimicrobiia bacterium | reverse complement strand
GAGGATGGGCGTCTACGATCGCCGCGAGTTGTGTCAACACGTCTGGTCGCCATTCGTGGGGTCGCCGCGGATCGGGGCCGCGGATTGCGCTCTCTAGGACTCGTTCAATCTCGTCGAGACTCAGGTGCTCGCTGACGTCCAAGACCGTACGTGCACGTGTTGTCGTAGGGAGGTCGTCCAGCAACTCGACCATGTCAGCGGAGAGGGTGCGGGAGCGGTGGAATGAAAAGCCGTCGGCTGTGGGTGGGTGGTTCTGGTTTGCCTGTAGGAGGTGGACTGGGAAGCGAGGCCAGCCGTGGGTGCTGTCGAAACCGTGGCGAATTGCTGCCGAACTGTGCGACACGGCCGAGCCATTGCCGAGGCGATGCAGCCACGCAGCGATTCGGTCGACTTCGTTGGCGTCACTGGAGGCGTCGGCCGGCACATAAATTCCCCGCCACACACGCTCGATGCTGCCGGTTCTGACGCGATGTCGGAGCGAACTTGTGGTGTGACCCTGTTCGATCAGTTCGTTCCGTGTAGCGAACCCTGGCTTGCGATCCTCGTCTGACATGCATTGAAACTACATGACATACATGTTAGGGACACAGGGCGGGAGACGTCGCGTCCCCGGTGAGCCTTCGCGTCCCGGGAGGGACGTCACTGCGAGGACGCGAAGGCGCGTGGGGGACGCGACGTTGCCTTCTGGAAAAGGAAATCGTCCACGCGGAAACAATTCCTACAGTTCACCGCTCGGTGCGCCGATGGACTAGCTGGCCCGCAGGCGGATGTGGGTGCGGCGAGTAACTGCAGCATCGGACCAGCAACGGCGACTGCGCGACCGAATTCGCGTGCACCAGGAGACTTCCATGAAGAACCCCCTCAAGCATCTTCCCCGCTCGATCGGCGGGCTTCGGCTTTCAACCCTTGTCCTGCTGGGCGGATTCAGTGTCGCAGCCCTTGGTTCTCAGGTCGGTCCTGGCGTGTCTGCGTTCTTTACCGACACGGCAACGGTCGACACCAACACGTTCACAACAGGCCGATTGGACATCAAACTCAACGGCAGCGACGCGATCACCGGGCTGTTTGCCATCAACCCCATGGCGCCCGGTGATTCCCAGACGCAGCAGGTAGCGGTGCTGAACGGCACGAATTCGCTACCCCTTCGTTACGCCATCTCGGCCGGCACCGCAACAAACGCCGACTCGCTTGGATTGAAGGACGCACTTGTTCTGAAGATCAAGACCCTTGGTACCTCCTGTGCTCTGTTCGATGGAACGTCGCTGTATGACTCGACCACCGGCAATGACGGTGTGGATGGGCCGGTGTCGGCGAAGCTGGTTGGCGACGCTGCACAGGGAGCACAGACCGGGGACCGCGCGTTGGCCGCCAACGGCACGGAATCATTGTGCTTCCAGGTGTCGCTTCCAATCACTGCGGCGAACGCGCTGCAAGGCGCGACAACAACTGCTCAGTGGGTTTTCTCCGCCGAGCAGACCGCCAACAATCCGTAGCGCTGCAATGACAGCGGTATCGCTTCCAGCGCACCGGGAGCGGAAGCAGAAACAAAACCGCACACTGACCTACATCGCTCGGACAGTCGATCGACTGGCCGAGGGTGTAGTGACGTCGGTGCTTGTGGTTGCGGTTGCTTGTCTGATGATCTCCGCGATGCCGGGGTTCTTCGGATTCGGCACCGTCCGCGTCATGGGAGCGTCCATGGGGCAGGCGATCCCTGTAGGGAGCATTGCAGTGCTTGGCCGTGTGAAGGCAGCAGACACTCGAGTGGGCGACGTGATCCTGTTTGCAGGCAAGGAGGCCGAAGTTCCTGTGATGCACCGAGTGGTCTCCATCGATCGGAGCAACGGTCATGTAGTTGCGATCACCCGTGGTGA
>JAYSSK010000080.1:0-12326 GCA_043720595.1 Acidimicrobiia bacterium | reverse complement strand
CGGGTCAGTCGTTCACCACGAAGACCATGCGGAATTTGCCGATCTGGACCTCGTCGCCGTTTTCCAGTGTGCGTTCGGTGACGAGCTGACGATTGACGTATGTGCCGTTCAACGAGCCAGCATCTTTGACGATGAACCCTTCGGCGCTGTGCACGAACACGGCATGGCGGCGGCTGACGGTAACGTCATCGAGCAGGATGTCGCTGTCGTCGGCCCGGCCGGCCGTGGTGACCTGGCCAACGAGTCTGAACGTTTCACCGGCACCGTGGCCCTCTGCACCTCGACGAATGACTAACGCCGCATGCTGGGCATCGAACCCGCTGATCTTCACCGTGACGTCGCTGGAATCCGCCTCGTCTGCGCTGATCTTCATGGTGAGATCGCCACCATCTGGCACCAACGCTGCACCGCACGACGAACAGAAGTTGGCAGTGTTTGGGTTGCGGTGTCCGCAGCGGTTGCAGAAATGTTCAGCCATGGGAAGCTCCAGCGATTGGGGCCGCACCGGGCGGCTGGACGGAAGTTGGTTCGGTTGGTTCGGTGAATTGACGGTAGGGCGCTGCACCCATCAGAGGCAAGACATCTGCGGCAGTCGCGTCGATCTCCAGTTCGTACAGCCACCCCTCGCCATACGGATCTTGGTTCATCAGCGCAGGCGTGGCGATGACCGCTTCGTTGACCGAGACGATGGCACCGGCAACCGGCGCGTACAGGTCTGTGACCGCCTTGGACGCTTCGGCTTCGCCGCAGGGTTCGGCGGCCCCGAACGAGGTGCCAACCTCCGGCAGCGCAACGAACTGGACAGCACCCAACACGTCTTGGGCGTAGTCAGTGAGGCCGGTGCGCGCAACGATGCGGTCGCCTCGTTGTTCGACGCGGACCCATTGATGATCCTGCGAGTACAGGAGGCCATCGGGAACGTTGTGGATCTGGCTGGTGCCGTCGTTCACAAAGGCAACCTAGCAACGTTGGAACCGGCCCCGAACCTTGCTGACCTGCCGGCATGAGTCAGGTGTTACGCAGCCAGGCGAGCAGCGCGGCCTTCAGCCAAGGCCTTGCGACCGATCGGTATATACGTGGCAGCCGCGTAATACGACAGAGCCAGTGACGGCACCAACCAGATCCACGCCGCAGCTCGGAACCAGTCTTTGCTGGCCCAGGTCGACGCCCCGGCGAGGAAGCACGGCAACGCCACCATGAGGCCAAACGTGCCTGCTTTGCCCACCCACTGCACATCGATTCGCCGCGCACCTGCCGCCGCGAGGCCGAGCGTGCCGACCGATACCAGAACCTCTCGAACAATGACTACCCAGAAGACCCAGCGAGGCACAGACTCATCGATAAACAGGCAAACAATGGCCGTCGCCAGCAGCACCCGGTCGACCGCAGGGTCGAGGATCTTTCCGATTGTGGAACCCTGATTGAAGCGACGCGCGATGTAACCGTCGACCCAGTCCGTTGAACCAAGCGCCCCGAGCAGCAGGGCTGCGTTTCCTCGATCGTTGCGACCGAACAGCAGCCAGACGAAGAGCGGGATAGAGACAAACCGCACCAATGTGATGAGGTTCGGAACGGTGTAGAGCCCTCGGTCCTGAAGCTCAGGTTGCAGCTTGGGGTCCAGCTCGGGTCGTGGGAAAGCGGTCATGAGAAGGACTCAGCTTGGCGCAGGATCCCGGCGGTCTCTTGGATGGCTGGCCAGTGACCGAAGCGCCGTTCCCAAGGATGCAGCAAGCGGTCGTCGCCATACCGTGCGATGAGATGTAAGTGCGCGTGGAATTGTGACTGGTCAGCATGTTCGCCGATGTTGGTCAGCATGTTGAATCCTTTGGCACCAAGAACATCGATGAACGCCCGACCGACTCGTTGGGCAGCTTCGATCAGGGCGACGCTTTCGTGTGGCTGCACATGCAGAAGATCGTCTCGGTGCGACTTCGGGATGATGAGGCAGTGACCTCGGGTCATTGGCAACAGGTCCATGAAGACCATGACGTGCTCGTCTTGGTACAGCACTTCGGCCCGCACCGAACCGGCGACAATGCCGCAGAAGGTGCACGAGCCCGACATCAACGAACGCTCCACGATGCGAGACTACCCACCGATGCCTCATCGCAGCGCCCTACCGGATTCGCTCCCGAAATCCGCACCCGCTTCGCGGACCGATTCCGACCTATGTCGGCGCGTGCGGACGGCCCTCCAGCCCTTGGTCATCGGGTCGGCGGCCCTCGATTTCGCCCACTCCCTGGCCAACGCATCGAACGGCATCGTGGTGGCCGAACCTGGCGCAGGCAAAACCACCGGAATTCCGCTTGCGTTGATGTGTGCCGATTGGCTGAGCACGCGGTCGGACCCGGGAATTGTGGTTGTCGAACCTCGACGGGTTGCGGCCAGGCAGGCTGCTGTCCGGATGGCCGACATGCTCGGCGAGCAACTCTCGACCAAACAACGCGGGCGAGTCGGCTTACGTTCGAGAGACGAAACGCTGGTCGGCAACGAGACGCTGATCGAGGTGGTAACCGACGGCGTGCTTCCCCGAATGCTGCGGTCGGACCCCAGCTTGGCCGGGCGGTCGGTGATCATCTTCGACGAGTTCCACGAACGCAGCCTGGATACGGACCTGGGCCTTGCCCTTGCGCTGTCAGCGCAAGCGCTACTGCGGCCCGATCTCGTGGTGATCATCATGTCGGCAACCCTTGACACGGACAGGGTGGCTGCATTGCTGGAGGTCCATTCGGCCGGCGCAACCGTCCGACTGCACAGCCCTGGGCGCGCGTTTCCTGTGGCCATCAGCAACGTGACAGGTGCCGGCGACCTGGCCGGACGCGTCACTGATGCCGCTGTTGCAGCCGTTCTGCAACGGCCCGGCGACGTGCTGGTGTTCCTTCCCGGCATTCACGAGATCAACCTGTGCGCTCGTCGGTTACGCGAACACCCGAGGCTGGCAGCTGCGACGGTTCTCTCGTTGCATGCCCGCGGCAACCCAGCAGAAACCGCTCATGCACTACGCCCGTCAGTCCCTGGGGAGCAACGCATTGTCCTGGCAACGTCGTTGGCCCAGACCAGCGTCACGATCGACGGAGTCACGACCGTCATCGACTCTGGCTTCGTCAAAGTCCCGCAACGAGAGCCGAACACGGGTCTCACCCGGCTGGCCACGACACGCATTTCCAAGGCGACCGCTGTCCAGCGCGCAGGTCGGGCCGGACGCACCGCGCCGGGCTACGCCGTGCAGCTGTGGTCCAACTCAGAGTGGCTGCGATTCGATGAAATCGACGAACCGGCCATTCAAAGCGCCGACCTCACGGGCCTTGCATTGGCGGCAGCGGACTGGGGGGTGCCTCCCACAGCAATGGCATGGACCGATCCACCCGACGATGCCGCCTGGCGCACAGCTCAGGATGAACTTTCGATGCTCGGCGCGTTGGACGAGGACGGCGCGATTACCGCCCGGGGCCGGGCCATGGCAGCGGTTCCTACGGTGCCGCGCATTGCCTCGTTGCTGACCGATCAACGCCATCTCCGCACAGCAGCGGTGCTTGCCGCATACCTGTCGGACTCGGATTGGTTCGCCACCGGAGCACCACTCGACCTTCGGGCGCGGCTCGCCGCTCTCACCGATCCGAAGTCTGTCGATGCGCAATCGGTCAACGCTGGAGCGCACCGCCGGTTCGAGCGGTCTGTCGCCCGATTCACAACAGAACGTTCTGCCGGTGGCGATGGAGATTCGCTAGACGGCGACGAGATCGCGGTTCTCGCATTGCGGGCGTTTCCGGAACGCCTCGCCGTGAGAAGCGAGTCCAGCGGCGAGCGGTTCTGCTTTGCGAACGGGCTTGTGCTGCCACTCGAACGGTCTGACCGGGCCGATACAGCATCGATCGTAGGTGCACAGATAATCGTGGCGATCGAGCTGGACGGTGACCGGCGACGCGGAGCGATTCGCGTTGCCGTTCCAGTAACCGTTCTACAGGTCATTGCCTGGGCATCGACGGCGTCCGGATGCGCAACCAAGACCGTTGTCAACGCGAAGTGGGCCGGCGACCGGTTGGAGGCCTTCACCGAGACAGAGCTCACCACTCCGGTTGGTGCACTGACGTTGCTTCGCCGCCAAGCAACCCCCGACGCCGAGTCAATCGTGTCTGCCGTGCGTGAACTCACCAACCGAAACCCAGAAGCCATTCAGTGGTCTGAGGCCGCAAAGGAACTGTGGGCGCGCATACAACTTGCCGGCCTGTCTGGCAACGCGACCGAACGGTTGCACTGGACCGACTTGGTGGTCCAATGGGTGACCGACATGACGCCATCGACAAAGCGAGCTTTCTCCGTCGGATCCATTGACCTCCACGCGGCGCTGCGGCATCATCTCGATCTCTCCGGAACCGGTCGAGAATTGGAGCGGAAGGCACCCACTTCGATCACGATCGGTGAGCGATCCCACCGCGTCCACTACGCCACGGATTCTGGCCGCCCGACGATCCGCACCAGGGTTCAGGACATGTTTGGGACGACCCAGACCCCAACGGTGTGCGGGCAGGAGCGGGTCACCATCGAGTTGCTGTCACCAGCAGGCCGCGTGGTTGGCGTCACCGACGATATCGGGCGTTTCTGGACGGTCGGATACCCGGGCTTGCGGGCCGACCAGCGCGGCCGCTACCCGAAGCATCACTGGCCCGAAGACCCAACAGCTGCACTACCTCGCCGCGTGAATACCCGCAGCGACTGATCCCCTCGGGTTCGAGTCCGGATCCGGGGCGTTCTAGCTGGGGACGGCGTCGGGATAGGTCCGACGAGTTCTTTCGACGAGTTCGTCCCGGAATGCTCCGATTTCGACCGACTCCTGCGGGAACACGAAGACAAACTCTTCGAGCCGACGGCTGAGTCCGACACCGCTCGCCAACATGGCATCGTTCAGCCGATCACCCAACCGCGTAATCAAGATTTGTGCGCCAGCACGGTCGGTTTCCGGACAGAACACAGCCACGGTGACCTTGCGTTGGTCGCGAACCACGCCGGCGCGGTCGGTTGTGCGGACCATATCTCGGGCCGCGGCCCCAAATGAGGCCAGCGCAGCTCGTCGCTTGCGGCCTTTCACACTTGCGAATGCGTCGGCAGGGTAGGACAGGGTGACGACGCTGAAGGTGTGGTCATACCGACGACCTCGGGCCATTTCATGATCCAGCAGGTCGAACAGCCCGCGGGCGTTAAGCAGGTGGGTGGCGTCGTCGATGATGTCGAACGTTTCCAGCTTGTCCAGGCGTTCCTTCAACAGCTTCCACGACAACCCGCCAATGACACCGAATGCCAAGTAGCTGAGCAAACGCACCAGGTTCAACGTTGCAAACCGACCCGTGCCGAGCACCTCGATTGCAGAAAGGCGCATCACCAGATAGATGGCGGCGGCCAACAACGCCGCAGCACTTCCCCCGATGACATCGGCTGCCAACACCCCTGCGAAGACCAGCACATACAGGCCTGCGGCAAGGACCTCGACTCGATCGACACCGCGGACCCACATCGTGACGGCGAGCAGGGTGAGAATGCACACCCCGGCAAAACCCAGGACACGACGTATCGCCCGGTTGAGGGATCTGACACCAGCAAAGAAGGGAAGGGACGAGCTTCCGGCCATAGTTGCCACGCCGACAAGGTACCTGCTCAGCGGCTCAGGTTGATCGATGACCTCGGCCATTTCCGGGTGACCTGCAATTCAAACGTGTAGGTAGCGCCGCGTCGCGATAGTGAGGTTCACCATGCACGAAGGGCGCTCGTTGTTCGGCGAGACTGGCCGAGTGATTGCTGGGCCAACGTCGATATCAGCGCTATCGGCAGGTCGGGTGGCGTTGGCGATGCTTGTGGGTTCATTTCTGATTCCGTTGTCAACCACCACCATGCGTGGTATGCACCACCTGGTGAGCTGCACCGACGAGGTCGACCAGACGTTCGCGGTCACGGCGGTCGATGCGGTGCGTGCGGTGATCACCGGCTCAACGAGCGTTGTTCGAGAACCGCCGACGGGCGAGTGCTCTGCGGTTGACATGAACATGCAGGTCAGGCCGGATGGCAAAGGTTTCATCGTGATCTCGATGCCTGTCGTGAACCGGACCGACCGACCCTGGAATACCAGTGTGATCCTGCGCCTCGACAAACTGCGAACCACAGTGCGGGTGGGCCGAATCGGAGCTGGCGACACCCACACGAAGGAACTGCGAGTGCGCTTGACGACCGATCTGCAGTCGATCACCGGCACCTTGGTGGTTGGGCCTTAAGAGCTGCCGTCAGCTGTTGGTCATTGCGCTGCAGGTGCGGCGAATTGTTTGAACATCCGTTGAGCTCTCCCGCGCTCATCGAGATGAAAAAGTCCCCTACCCGCTACTTGAAAGTCCACCACTCGGCATTTTTGGCAGGGCGTTATGCGGATTTGCACCGAGTAGGGGACTTTCGCGTGGATTTTGAGGTGGGTGACCTCACCCGACCACACCAGTTGGGCCAGCACACCGTTTCGGCGGTTCACGAGAATTCGGGCCGAAACGCTTAACCCCGTCGGAGTGGGTGCCGAGACATGATCAGGACACTGTTCAACCATGACTTCCTTTTCCCCGACTTCTTCCCTCGATCTGGCACCCGAGCCAATGCAGAACCGTCGACCCGCGATTGCCGCCACGGTCGATGCTGGTTTGGCCGGACTGCTTTCCGCGGTGCTCGCCAATCAACGCGGGCTGGCTCCATCGGACGCACAAGCCGAAACAGATGACCTGTTCGAAACAGAGGGCATGTTCGAAACAGAGGACATGTTCGAGGCACTCGAGTCAGCGGACCAGGACGGCGATGAGGAAGACGTCCTTTTCGCCATCGAAGACCCTTCTCCCTCAGCCACCGTCGCGCCGGTCGATGAGGACGAGAGCCTCTTCGAGGACACCGACCCTGCCGACGGGGACACCGAGACCGAGAGCCTCTTCGGGGACGACTCGACAGATGCCCGATTGGACGACTCACTCGATAAGGGTGGCCCGGAATTCGACGATGGACTCGGTGGCGACCCGCCCGTTTGGGCTGCGGTAATTACCCCACCGGCCCAGTCGGCTCAGTCGGCACAGCCAGTGACGGTGTCCCACGTTGTCGTGCACCACGTTGTCGAGACCCGCGAGGTGCCACAGCACGACCTGGTCGGCGCATCTCCTTCCCTGGCGGCTGGCCGCTTCGGACCGTCCACCAACTTTCAAAGCACTGCAGCTGAGACAACACCGGCACCGATGCTCCGACACGCAACGGACAGCACCGACGATCTGTTCACAGCGAACGAGCCGTACTCCTTCGAGGCTCGACCCACGTTCACCTCGAATAGCGATAGCCCCCAGATAACTCCGCAGGTGGCTGCGGAACTCGCACAACAGGCCGGGCCTGACTTCACCAACAACCCGGTGTTTCGCCATGGCGTGATGCCGACTCCAGAGATCCAGGTCGTCCAACCGGCTGCAAAGCCTGTGCCTGTGGCTCGCATCCTCTCCCCGCTGCAGGTCAACCTGCTCATCGAGGGACTCGCGCAGGTGCGCTCTCGGCCGGGCGAAGAAGGCCTCCCGCCGGGTGTGTTGCTGATGGACGTTCGCGGCCCACTGGGTCGCTATCAAAATGACAGCCTGTATACGATCCGGTCACAGATCGACGGAGCGGTTCGGGGCGGCGACATGGCTCTCGTGGTGCCAGACCTCGGCATCGTGCTGTTCTGCGGCGGCCTCTTCTTCCCTGGAGATCTTGAGGTCATGGGCTCGCGCCTGCGGCGTCGAGCGCTCGACGCCAACCCGTCGGTCTCCCCAGCCGATGCGCTCAAGGTCACCGTGGCGGGCGCGCTTGCCATCCCTGGCGAGGACGCCGTCGACTTCGTGAAGCGTGGCGTGGCTGCCTTCGACGAATCAATCGACGCAAGCCGCGAAGACATCGTGGTGGACTACGCGGACCCTCGCCGTCGCTCCTGACTGGCAAATCGGCGCGCCGAACCCGGAACTCTGCGCACCTGAGCTCGCATACTCACCGCACCAACTCAGCGCGCATAGCTTCGGGCGGAGAGCGGCAGGCCTCGTCCGATCATCGCCGATAGCTCCACGACACCGGCCGACCATCGGCATATGGCATGACCCCGTGGAATACGGCAGGGTTGCCGTCAAACACCAGCGGCAGGAAGAACCGGTCTCCTTCATAGAAGTCCAGACCGGATGACGCCCTCACGTCAGGGTCAGGGCTGGCTGCGTCGAGCACAGTGCTGAGCGCAACCCAGTGGAGTGTTCCTTCGTCATTGCGTTCCGGTACTGCACCCCGGTAGTGGCCCACGTAGACGAACCCAAACCAGTCTTCGCCGTTCGGGCCGAACCCCGGCCAAGAGATAGTCCCTCGCAGTGCCAGATTCGTATGAATGCTTGCTTCTTCCATCAGCTCGCGCTCGGCGCTGGTGACGACATCTTCGTTGGCTTGCACTTTGCCGCCGAGGCCGTTCCACTTCCCCAATTGCTCGTCGTCAGCGCGGGCTGTGCGATGCACCAGCAGCACGTTCCAGGCATGTGGGTCGACCACGTAGATCAGCGTTCCAATGATCGGTGTGTAGCGAGCAGACACCCCTGAACCGTAACCCCGGCAGCCGATTGCTTTCGTCGCTGTTGTTGTCGGCCAGAATCTTGCCCATGACGCTGCTCTGCAATGGTCGGCTTGTTTCGCAGCCTGGCGAGCCAACGAGCATGCGCATCGTCGACGCACGTATTCACGAAATCGGTAACCTCGCGCCGGTAGCGGGTGAGTCGGTGCACGAGTTGAACGGGGCAATCGTCGCGCCGGGCCTTGTCGACCTGCAGTGCAATGGTGCTTTGGGCATCGACCTTGCGTCAGAACCCGAACGCATGTGGGAGTTGTCCGCCCTCCTCCCGCGATGGGGGGTCACTGCTTGGGCACCGACCATCATCACCTCGGCGCCTGGCGTGGTGGAGCGGGCAATCGACACGTTGCTCGCTGGCCCGCCGAACCATCAACCAACAGCTGCTGCGACGGTGCTGGGCTTGCACCTAGAGGGCCCGTGCCTCAACCCCTTGATGGCTGGTGCGCACGAACGTTCCCTGATACGCGCGCCAAAAGACACTGACACCCGCCGTTGGAACTCCGATGCGGTTGCCTTGGTGACGATTGCGCCCGAAACCGCCGGCGCTGGGGACCTGATTGCTGAGCTACGTCGGCGAGGAATCACCGTCAGTATCGGCCACTCGGCAGCGACGGCAGAACAAGTTGTACTTGGTATCAGGTCAGGCGCAACGATGGCGACTCATCTGTTCAATGCCATGAGCGCGTTACATCACCGCCAACCTGGGGTTGTTGGGGCCGTGCTGTCGCACGACACCATCAGCGCCTCGCTCATCTGCGACGGGGTCCATGTTGACCCGACGGTGGTTGCGATCGCATGGAAGTTGCTTGGATCTCGCCTGGTGCTGGTAAGCGACGCAGTCGCGGCGCTGGGGTTGCCTCCCGGAACGGTTCGGTTGGGGTCGACCGAGCTCACGGTGACCGACACGTCGGTGCGCCTGGCCGACGGAACACTTGCGGGAAGCACCCTGTCCCTTGACGCCGCCGTGCGAAACCTGATGCGGTTCACCAACTGCTCGCTGGCCGAAGCTGTCAACGCTGCGTCCACCGTGCCTGCGAGCCTTATTGGCCGGGCAGATCTTGGTGTGCTGGACGTCGGTCGCGCCGCCAACCTTGTCGTGTTCGACGATGGCCAGGTTGCGGCGACGTATGTGAACGGCGTGCGCTGGCGTGCGCCCGCCTAAACCCGCGTGTAGTGAGGCTCAGTCTTGGGGCCAAGCGTACGACGCTGGAGCGCGAAGCAACAGGTCGTGCTCGGTGTCGACACGCCACACGGAGCCGGCCGTATCGACGATGAGATCGGACCCTCGCCAGAAGGTACGCACAGCCGACGGGTCAGTGATTGCAACCCGATACGTGTCCGTCTCGCCGTTGTCGACCAACACAATGTGAGCCGACCGATCATCGATGATCGTGCTGGTAACCGTTGGCATCCCGGCCAATTTCAGCTGACCGGGAACCGATGCTGACCAGGTCGGAGGCTGCATAGGTCCTGGAGAGAACAGGGCGGAGACACCGACTCCGACCCAGATCAGCCCAACAGAAAAGGCCAACCAGACAATGGCACGGGTGGCTGCGCTGCACGGGTCGAGCGCCGACGAGTGGTGCACCAGTTGTGCGGCACGATTCACGGCACGACGATTGCGTCGATACGGAACAGGGTCCGTTCCGAGGTCGAGCCTTGACGCAGTGATCACTCTCATAGTCTCGACTTCGCGGTGTATGCACTTCATCAGCAAAGCTGATGAACACTCGTTCAGCTCGTCGCACGGGCGCGGCACTCTCGCCGCACACTTCACCGCACACTTCACCGCACAGTTCACCAAGCTCGGCACCACCACCACGCTCCCGCACAGATTGATGTTCGCACATGGCCTCAGACAACTCACCGGTCGATCAAACGATCGGTTCCGCACCCAACCTCACCTCCACGCTTGGCATCGCCGTTGCCACCTACCACCAGGGTGAGCGGCGTTCCTTTCACATGCCAGGGCACAAGCAGGCGATTGGGGCCATGCATCCCGACGCTGCGGTGCTCTTGGGTCAGCCGCTGGTCGCAAACGACCTCAGCGAAATGGGCGGGTTCGACTACCTTCATGCACCTGACAGCGCAATCCGCGAGGCGCAGCAGCGGGCCGCCACGGTCTTCGGCGCCACACGAACCTGGTTCCTTGTCAACGGTTCAACCGTCGGCAATCTGGCCGCTATCACCGCGCTGCTGGGCGACGGGGAATCGCTGCTCATGCTGCGGGCGTCGCATCGGTCCGTCTACGCGGGGGTCGTGCTGGCTGGTGCCGACCCGGTCTATGTCCCAATGCGCCACGACCCCGTGCACGACGGTTGGTTCGTCGGCGACGACTCGGTGTTGGACACCCTTCGCCCGGGCGACGTCGGCGCGCTTCACCTCACGCGTCCGAACTATTACGGCATGGCAGTCGACATGCAGCGCTGGGTCGATGCGGCCCGTCGCCTCGATGTTGCGCTCATCGTTGATGAGGCACACGGATCGCATTTTGCGTTCGATGCTCGTCTGCCAGCGTCTGCGCTCGCGTTGGGTGCTGACATCTCGATCCAGTCCACACACAAGACGCTCGGAGGCCTCACCCAGGCATCGATGATGCACGTCAGTGAACGCGGCCTTCGGTGGGCGGACCGAATTGGTCGGGCACTGCAGCAACTGCAGTCCTCGTCTCCCAGCGCGGTGCTGACGCTGTCGCTTGATCTGGCCGCAGATCACTTGCGGGGTGACGGCAAGGCGTTGGTCTCACAGGCCATCGACCTGGCCAAGCGAGTGGCAGAAACAGTGCCGGAACCATTGCAGGTTGTGCGGGTGTCCGACGCCGCTGTCGACCCCACCAAGCTGGTCCTCGACGTACGCGCGCTGTCGATGACGGGTTTCGACGCGTCAGCCTGGCTGAGGGAGAACCACGGCATCTGGGTCGAGCTGGCCGACCAGCATCGCATTGTCTGCTCGGTCACCATTGGCGACACCGCCGACAGCGTGGCAGATCTGTGCGCGGCACTGGGAGAGCTGGCTGTGCAGCGCGGATCCCGCGGGGCAGACGGTAGCCCCGAGTGGGTCTCGCCGCCCCGGGCGATGTCGCCGCGCCGGGCGGTACAAGCAGCAGCTGATGCCGTCGCACTGCAAGTTGCAGCCGGTCGTGTTGCGGCCGAGTACGTGATCCCCTACCCGCCGGGCATTCCGCTTGTGGTTCCCGGCGAACGACTCACGGGCCAAGTGCTCGACGCTTTGGCGCGCTACCGGGCCGCTGGTTCGAAGATTGTCGGCACAGACGATCCGACGCTGGCAACGGTGCTGGTTGTCAGGAACGAGCAAGCGGAAGCCGAACGGTAACCACCGCTCCGGCTCGACCCGAAAGGGGTTGCGGCGCCGGTGACTGAATATCGACGCGCCCACCATGGGCTGCAACGATGGACGCCGCGATAGGCAGACCAAGCCCGAGGGAACCTCTGCCGTCACCGCGTCGATACCGTTCGAACACATACGGAAGTTGATCCGGATCAAACCCGGGCCCGTCATCGTGGATCTCCACCACGCCGTCGGTCTGGTCTACCCGACACCGTATGACCACAGACGATGACCGCGACGCTGCGTTGCGGACGAGGTTGTCGAGGGCTTGGCGAAGCAGGGCCATGTCTGCCTGCACCAACACGGTGGGACCCGTTTCGGCGGAGAGCACGCAATCGTCGAGCCT
>JAYSSK010000079.1:0-4526 GCA_043720595.1 Acidimicrobiia bacterium | reverse complement strand
GCGCTTCGTGGATTGCTTCCACGTCTTCGGGGGTGATGAGACCCACCCGGCCGAGACCGGCTGCATGCACCCGTGAACCGCGAATGTCTTCCATCGCAAGCGCCCGGTCGAATGACAGGCTCTCGGTGAACTCCATCAGCTCTTGCGCTGGGGGAGCAGAGAACCGACCGTGCCAGAGCGCCCCACCGTCGGCAATTCCGGCCCCGTTCTTGGATCCTTTGCCGGACTTTTCTTGCTTACCCGGACGTGCTGGAGCTGCTGGTTTGGACGCGGTGCCTGGACTCACGGCATAAACCTATCGGCACCGACGGCGGACGGATCCGGAGTTTTCGAAAGCGACCGAGCGCAGCAGAACGGGGCTCACAACCCTGCCAGGCTTCGCAATCGATCAGCTAGGGCGGCGCCGCCGACCCGTTCTGAAGCCACGACAAAAATCGTGTCATCACCCGCCACGGTGCCGACAACATCTTCCAGCCTTGCTCGATCCAGTGCACTGGCAACCACGTGGGCGCTCCCGGGAGGAGTACGAAGCACAACCAGATTCAGCGAACTGGCTGCATCGACAACCCAGTCGGAGAAGACCCGACGAAGATGGTCTTCTGGGGCGAATTGCTCGGTTGGGAGCTCGGGGATGGCGTAGACGAGCTCGCCGCCGGGCACACGGACCTTGACTGCTCCCATGTCTTCCAGGTCGCGGCTGACCGTGGCCTGTGTGGCGACCACGCCGTCGGCGGCAAGTAGCTCGACCAGTTGACCCTGGCTGCTGACCGCATGCTGCTCCAACAAGCGTGCAATGCGGTGCTGACGCTGCGGCTTGGCAAGACGGCCTGCATCCTCGCTACGACCCGTTTCGTCGACGAGGGCCGGAGAGGCCGACAGGGCTGACGGGGCCGACGGGGCCGGTGCAACGCGCAGCGATGCCGGGGTCTTTCGCTCTGCCATGACTGCTTCAGTGTTGCCGCCCGTTCGCTTTACTCGCACAGCCATGTGAAAAGCCCTTTCATTGTGTGCATACGGTTGTGCGCCTGTGGCCAGATCCGGCTACGAGGACCGTCGAGAACTTCCGACGTTGCCTCGTCACCCCGATGAGCGGGAAGGCAGTGCAGAAAGATCGAGTCCGGTGTCGCGTGCGCCATCAGTGCATCGTCAACTCGGTACGGCAACATGATTGGTTTGCGGAGCTCAGCCTCGTCTTCTTGGCCCATCGAATACCAGGCATCAGTACTCACCACGTGGGAGCCTTCGACCGCCTGCGCCGGACCGGCCGCTACCTCGAACGTGCCGCCATGGGCAGCAAGCGCACCGAATACTCTGACGTCGTCTTCGGAAGGGCCATATCCCTTGGGGCACGCCACAGAGACATTTCCGCCAAGCATCATCACGCCGATCGTGAGCGACCTGGCGACGTTGGTGAAGTCACCCAGCCAACAGACCCGCAAGCCAGCAACCAAACCGAACTCTTGGCGGATGGTGAGCAGGTCGGCCAACGCCTGCACCGGGTGACCACGGTCAGACAGCAAGTTGACGATCGGCACGGTTGCGACCTCAGCCATGCGTTCCAACTTGTCGTGCCCGAAGACCCGGGCGGCGATGATGCCGTAATACCCTTGGAGCGAGCGGACGACATCGGGCGACGACTCACGTGTGTCCAACCCGGCTTCGGCGTTGGTGATGTATGCAGGATGTCCACCGAGTTGCACCACTGCCATCTCGGAGGAGTTGCGGGTCCGCAGGCTGGGTTTTTCGAACACCAGCGCGACCCCCATCCCGGCAAGTACTGGACGTGGCGGCTGTTCGGACAGTTCTAGTACCCGCGTGAGTTCCGCAACGCTGAGGTCGTCGATCTCGAGAAAGTTTCTGGATTTCACGATGTGGCTCCATCGGCTGAGGCCGACGCCGACGCCGACGCCGCTGATGCTGATGCTGATGCCACTTCGGCGATCGCCGCGCGAAGAATGGCAACCGCCTCGTCGATGTGTTCGACGCTGACGTTCAACGGCGGAGCGATCCGAAGCGCAGTTGCCGTGACGGCGTTCGTGACGAGTCCTCGGGCCATGGCCGCTGCATGCACGTCCTTGGCGTTGCCTGCCGCAAGTTCTGCAGCGAGCAGCAGCCCGTCACCGCGGACAGCAGAAACCCCCGGTAGCGCAGCAAGCTTGCTGGTGAGCAGCGCTCCCCGCTCTGCAGCGAGCTGCGGGATGGCGTCGCGCTGCATGATCTCCAACACCTTCAACGCTGCGCTAGCTGCGAGCGGCTGCCCCGAATACGTGGAGCCGTGGTCGCCTGGCTTGAATGCGGCCGACACTTCGCGTTTGGCCCAACACGCACCGATAGGCATGCCGTTGCCGAGTCCCTTTGCGATGGTGACCACGTCGGGCCTTTCATCTGCGCGCAGATGATGTTGCCATCCCCACCAGGTGCCAGTACGGCCGAGGCCGGTCTGGATTTCGTCGACCATGAGCAACAGGCCACGTTCATCGCACAACTTGCGAAGATCGCGCAGGTAACCGGGAGGCGCCGGGATCACACCACCTTCGCCTTGCACCGGTTCGATCATCACAGCAGCGATAGTGGGATCGATCATCCGCTCGACATCTGCCGCGTCGCCCCACACCGCATGACGAAAGCCTTCGGGCAACGGTTGGAACGCCTCGTGTTTGGCAGGTTGGCCGGTCATGTGCAGTGTGGCGAGGGTTCGACCGTGGAACGAACCGAACGTACTGATGACGCCGTACTTGCCGTGGCCGCCCCACTTGCGAGCCAACTTGGCCGCGCACTCGTTTGCCTCGGCACCCGAGTTGGCGAAGAAGATCTGGCCGCCCCCGCCCAGCAAAGCATCGAGTTGCATCGCAACGCGTGGTCCCACCTCGGTTGCGAAGAGGTTGGAGACGTGGACCAATGTGCGGGCCTGCAGCGAGATTGCGTCGGCAATTTCCTCATTGGCATGCCCCAGGCTGGTAACCGCAAGCCCGCAGAGGAAATCGAGGTAGCGCTTGCCGTCGTTGTCCCACAGTTCCGTACCAGCGCCGCGGACGAACGTGGTGGACGGTGCACCGAACACGGGCATCATCGGGCAATTGTCTGGGGTGCCGACCGACGCAACCGCGTGCAGATGAGCGGCCTGAGCGGCCGTTGGTTGTGACGCAGACGCGTTCATGGGGTGACCTCTGTTCCGATGCCCCGGTTGGTAAAGATCTCGAGCAAGAGCGCGTGGGGAGCACGCCCGTCGAGAATGTGTGCCTTGCCGACGCCGGCCTTCACGGCATGAACGCACGATTCGATCTTGGGGATCATGCCGCCTTCGAGAGATCCGTCACCAAGCATCGCTTCCAGCGTTTCCACGTTGATGGTGGAGATGAGCGAAGCCGGGTCGGCGACGTCGCGTCTGAGCCCTTCGATGTTGGTGAGGTACACCAGCTTTTCGGCCTTCAAGGCACCTGCTAGCGCCCCGGCGGCAGTGTCGGCGTTGATGTTGTACGCCTGACCTTGGCGGTCGGAGCCGATGGTGGCGATGACTGGGATGAGATCTTCGGCGAGCAGCCGATCGAGCACCGAGGTGTTGATTTGTGTGATGTCGCCGACGAAGCCGAGGTCGGGGTTGAGGGGTTTGACCTCGATGAGCCGGGCGTCTTCGCCTGACACCCCAACAGCGAGAGCGCCGTGGGTGTTGATGGCGCTCACGATGTCTCGGTTGACCCGCCCAACCAGCACCATGCGAGCGACATCGAGCGTGGCCTGGTCGGTGACGCGCAAGCCGTTGCGGAACTCGCTTTGGATGTTGAGCCGAGTGAGCATTTCGCCGATCTGCGGGCCGCCGCCGTGCACTACGACGGGCTTCATGCCGACCTGGCGCATGAGCACGATGTCTTCGGCGAACAGCTTCAGCGCCGCTGCATCGTCTGAGCCGCTGAGGACGTTGCCGCCATACTTGACCACAACGACTTTGTCCCTGAACCGGGTGATGTACGGCAGTGCTTCGATGAGCACCTCTGTTTTGTGATGCGGCAGCAGGTCGCCCAAGCTGTGCACGGCGCCGTTCATGGGACCGTTCATGGGTAGACCGCAACCGTTGGGAGACCGGTCGCCTCGGGCAGCCCGAGCGCGAGGTTGAGCGACTGGATGGCAGCACCAGCTGTGCCTTTGACCAAGTTGTCGATTGCGCTCAGCAGGATCACTGTGCCGGTGCGCTCGTCGAACCGCGCGCTGATGATGCAGAGGTTGGTGCCGTACGTCGACTTCGTCGACGGTGACCCGTCGATGACATGGACGAACGGCTCGTTGACGTACACGCCGCGCAACAAGGCGAGGAGCTGTTTGGTGGAGGTCTTCCCGACCGGTTTGGCGTAACACGTAGCAAGGATGCCGCGGGTCATGGGAAGCAGGTGGGGGGTGAACAACACCTGCGCTCCTGTGTTCTGTTCCATCTCTGGCGTGTGGCGATGGGTGAGCAACCCGTACGCCTCGTAGTTCTCGGCAACCGTTCCGTAGAGGTTGCCGTGCTTCAGCGTGCGTCCGGCACCCGAAAC
>JAYSSK010000078.1:0-12327 GCA_043720595.1 Acidimicrobiia bacterium | reverse complement strand
ATGTCATGTCGGCTGACCACGCCACTCGCTGCTGGCACTGTGGCCAGTCTCACATTCCAAAACACGACCGTGACAGCATCAACGTTGTTCGTTGATGATCTCCGCCTCACCACAGGCGGTACTGGCGGTGGCACGACCACGACTGTTGCTGGGACGACGAGTACGACGACGGCTGGAACAACCACTACGTTGGCAGCGTCAACCGTGCCGGTGCTTCGCTGGTCATACTCAACCATCCGCGGCACCCTGCTTGCCGTCGCCGACGACGCGGGAACGAAGATCGGGGCCACGTACAGGTGGGACCCAGACGGGATGCCACTCACCGGAACCACGCAACCGGATCTGCAACCTGCAGCCTGGGAACGTGGTTGGCTCGGAACCCACAACCGGATGACCGACACCACCGACACCAACTTCCCGCTCATCGACATGGGCGCCCGACCCTACACACCCTCAATCGGCAGATTCCTCAGTGTCGACCCCGTCGAAGACGGCGTCGGCGCCTCCGACTACCTCTACCCACCAGACCCCGTCAACGGAATGGATCTCAACGGTCAGTGGTGCGTCATGAAATGGCCAGCAAAATATGGGGGTGGATGCGTCGGGGCAAGTTGGTTTAGGGAAACAAAATCAGAAGCCACGAAAACGGCGATTTCGGTTGGCAATCAGACAACGTTGGGAGCGATGGCATGCTTCGGAGCTTGCGGATCGTTGACTGTCCAATTTGACCGTGTCGGAGACCGTTGGATAATAACTCCCTCGATTGCTGTCGGTGGTGCTGGGCTGTCTGCAGGAGTGGGGGTTGGAAAGGCTAACAAGCCCTACTCGCTGCGGGGTTGCGATCAGAATTTTATATCAATATGGTACGTTACCATCCTACGTGCCTTTGAGCAATGGCATGCACCAATGCTCCCCGGGGTAAACATAGACGACATGGAATTTCAAGCCGATTTCGCGATAGGTGCCGCAATAGGACAAATGAACACAGTCTGGGACTCCAAAGGCAACTGTAAATCGACGCCATACTGGGGTTAAGATGATTGACCGGCGCTGGGCAGGTTTCGTTGTTGCAATCCTCGCACTGATTTGGATCGGAGGCGTGAGTTTGGCGCAATGCTCAGGGAGCCTTGGTGACAATGGGAGACCAATGAGACAGGACTATGTTCGTCGACTCACTCAAAACGAGGACGTATCTAGACTTGTAGATCCAAAATGTTCGGCCTCAGACTATCGGGACCTCGTGACGAACTGGAACAGCAATATAAAGTCTGTCTTTCGAGACAACGATTGGTCGAAATTCTCGCTTGTCGATGCGACGTCTGGAGACAGGAGACAGACGTTGTATTTGACTCAAAGCAACAACGGCATATGCTTGTTTCAATCAGCATTCGGACGGGCAATGCCCGAACACTTCCCCGGCGCGAAGTGCAGCCGATGTACGATCGAAGTCTGGCCACGCGAGGTGTTGAATAACTGAAAGTTCAAGAAGATCAAAACCATTTGTCAGTGTTGGGCTCTCAAAATGAAGCTCACCACTGGCTCGGTACAGAGTTCGAATCTTGTGTCCATCTTGTGCCAGGTGCTCTCCGTTCAGCGACCTGGGAGCTGTCACGCGTGAAGCCACGTCGTCCGTTGACCGGAGGGCGCCATTCACCCAGATCGGATTCGTGCTCGGTGGCGTTACACAAGTCAACCGGCGATCCGGCCGTTTTATGTGGGTCCGGGTGATTCTTCGACGTTCACGCTCAACACAACCGGGGTGGCGTTGGATTATGTGCTCGGCACGACCGGTGGGACCACGGTTACTGTTCAAGCACCGGGTAGCGGTCGTGGTGGCGCGACGACCACGGCAGCTGGGACTACGACCACGGCGGCTGGAACAACCACGACAACGGTGGCTGGTGGTGGAGGGTCGATCGCGCCGGGGACGTGTGTGAACACGGCGACGGGTGGTGGGACGTTGGTGTTCGGGAACGTGTTCGCGTCGGGTTGGGGTGATGGTTCTTGGAACACCCCGGGCACGATTAGTGCGACGGGTGGTGTTGGTGGGACTGCGGCGCTGAGCGCAACCCGTCCCCAGTGGGAAGCGTTAGCAGCAGGAACCGGGAACGCCCCAGCTGGAGGGGACGTCATCTCGTTCTCCTACAACAGGCATCGGAACCTGGACACTCAACGGTCTGACCAGATAGGGCGGCGAGCGCGGTCGGATTGTTGTGCTTGTTCAGGCGACGTCGAGGTAATGGCGGAGTGCTTCGCGGATCACGTCGCTCGTGGTCGTGTGATCGTGGGTCGCTCGTGCTTCGACTGCGGCGCGAAGGTTCGCATCGAGTCGGACAGGAACCACATCGGCCGGTCCGTCTTCGAGTGGTGGCCGTCCGCGTCGGCGTGGTTTGAGCGTCGCGACGTCGATGTCACGGGCGACCTCGTCGGCGAGAGTTTCGATGTCGTTATCGCTGAGTACGCGTCCGGTCTTGGTGACGTAAGTCTTGGTTGGTGGTGTGGTCATGTCCAGGGGTCTCCTTCCGGGAGCAGGTCGTGAAACGTTGGCCGGAGGGCCATGGCGTGAATCACAAGTTGGCGGTCGTCTGCAAGGGTGAGGATGATCACCTCGAGGAGCTGGCCATCGCGGCGAGGACCAATCACCAAACCCTTCGGAGGGTCAGCATCTGGGTCCAAGTCCACGATGACGAGAGCGTGGTTGATTGCGTGGAGCATCTCGTCGCGCGCGATGCCATGTCGACCCGCGGAACGATGAAACTCCATCCCATTAAATGTAATACGAATAATGGGAGGAGGTCAAGTCTGAGGTATGGTCACGGTTTGTTCAGGGTTCTGGGGGTGCGGGCTTCTTTGCACCGAGAACGCTTGATGATTTGGCCATGCGGGTAGCGATGGGGGCAGGTTCTGACGGTCGTCGCTACACCTGAAACGTTCGGACAGTGTGTCGTTAGGGGCTGCCCAGGGTTTGGTTGACGCCCAGTGCGGAACCATTTGGCTGACGAGTTCAGGTCAGTGGGTCGACGCTCACGAGAACGGGACCCATACCTGCTCGCCGAGCGTGCCCAGATCGGTGACCATCAGTCCAATGGGTGACACGGTGACCACTTTGCCGGACACGATCAGCGTGCGCAGGACGGGTTGTGTGGGGATGAATGGCGGGCTGATCACCGGGCTGACTGCGACTCCACCCTGGGGGAGCGGCATGGTGGTGACCTGTTGTGCCTGCTTCGATGCCTTGGAGTCGTGGCTGACCACGCCCCGGCCAGTCAGCGTTGCTGCGCTTCGGTCGCCGACACGCACGACGTGCACCCCATATGTGGGGAACCCGTTGCGTTGGTCGTACATGGCACTCGGCAGGAACACGTCTCGCGTGGCTGGCCACCACAGGAACGCTTTGTGGTCATATTCGGCTGCGGACTGGCCGCCGATCGGGGCTGTGGCCAGGCGCTTCGGTGCCGTGACGTCACGGATGTCGAAGAGCGACACTTGGGCGCCGGTACGCCGGCCCTGATCAGTTGCGTCTTGACCGACGCCCAGCAACAGCCCGTCGCCGATTGGATGTAAGTACGCAGAGTATCCGGGGATCTTGAGTTCGCCGGTCACCCGAGGACGCAGACGGTCAGACAGGTCCAGCACATACAGCGGGTCCACCTGGCGGAACGTGACGACATAACCGACCGGGCCGACGAAACGGACGGCGTAGATCTGTTCGTTGGTGCCGAGCCCCCACACTTCGCCGACAACCTTCAGCTTCCGGCGATCGTTCCCGTCGAGCATCAGCACCTGCACGCCTGAAACCTGAGTGCCACCGAAACCTGCGTCGTAGCGTGTGGAGGCCACCCGCAGAGCACCGTCGTGTTCGCTGAACGAGAACTGGTTGAGGATGGAGCCAGCAAACCGTCCGCTGGCAAGCCACCGAGCGCCGTCTGCGACGCGCATGTCGAAGGCATGCACTTCAGTGGTGACCGATGCCGGGTTGCGTCGGAGCGTCGGGCTCCATTGCTGCGTCGCAACATACAGCGTGTCTGGTGACGCGTACGTGGTGCCACCGTTGGCGACAACGCCGGCCGCGCCCCGGACCACCGGCGACGCATCTGGGCGGTTGAGATCAACCGACGCCACCCACGTGAGGCCAAGCCCCGACGCATCAGCAGGGCGTCCGACCTGGCTGCACGGCAAGGCCGTTTCGATGTTGCCCTGTGCGCCGTTTGCTCCTTCGACGAAACGCCTTGGCAGCCACTCCGACGCGGGGGCGGTGCGAACGATCTTCTTGTTGGCCTCTGTCGCCTTTTTCACCTGTTCCGGAGTGTTGAGCGGCCCCGGGTTGGGGAACTTCTGTGCCACGCGTTGGCCGAAACTGGTGTTGAGCACGATGCGCAGACGATGGTCGACCGACCGGGTGGCTGTGACCTGGCCTTCGAGATGGGTGGTGTGGATGGCGCGAAGCGCTGCTGGGTTGGACACGTCATAGACAGTGACCACGGTTTCGCCGCCGATCGCCGTGTACAGCCCCGACACCACTGCAAGGCGCGGGCCATCGAGAATGAGGTCGGCCCCACTGCCTTGCGGGAGCGGGATGGAACTGACGAGCTTGCCGGCCTGCGTGTCGGTAACGGTGAGGCGAGTACCAATTGCTGTGTACACATATCGACCGTCGGTTTCGACCAGGTCACCCTCGTCGACACCGGCTTCCTGCGTGTTGGTAGCCGACGTGCCACCTGCTCCAGCACTTGCCTCGCTGGTTGCCTTGTCCGCAGCAGGTGCTGCCGCCGCGGCCTCGGTGACCGGCACTGGCCCACCGCGACCATCTGCGATGAATCCGCCGCCGTTGAAGCCGTAAGGGCCGACCTGTTCAAGCGCGAGCGGTCGGATGTATGCGAGGAACTTCTCGCACGACCCGAACGTGCGATATCCCGATGCCGCCACCGCCGGAGCAGACAGGGCGGGAACCCCGAAACCGAGAGTGCTGGCGGCAGCTAAGGCCAGCCCGGTCATGGTGGTTGCCCGCTTTCGCCCGAAGCTCATCGTTCGGCGATTATCCGGCCCGGTGGTCAATTCGAGTTCCATCGTCGTCTCCCCTGCATTGGTGAACTGGCTGCCCACTCGTGCCGAGCTGCCTGCTCAGCCATGATTCTGACGCCAGAAGACTCCGTTCGGTTCCCGCGTCCCGATGAGCCGTTGCCTGATCGCCGTTCAGTTGCTGGTCAGTTGCTGGTTCAGTTCGGTTGTTCGCGCCACCAACGAGGAAACGATTTGGCCAGCACCGCAACACCGGCGACAGTGAGTACGGCCTGGAGAACTGTCGCCCACTGGATGTTTCGAGCGTCGGCCACCGGCCCGCTGACCAACAACGCCGTGCAATACGCGGCGCTCAGCGCGACGCTGAAGACCGCTAGGACGCGTGCTCGTACCTCGGGCGGCGAGCCGAGCTGCAGGATGCTCTGCGCACAGGCGAACGCCGCCATGTACCCGCCGCCAAGCACCAACACGCCAATGGCCGCAACGTAACGGTTGGGTGCAAAGGCGTACAGCAGCAGTGCAGGCGGTAGTATCAGCAGCGCTCGCAGCATGGTTCCGCGACGGCCATAACGACTGCTGAGCCAGGTGGTGCTGAGCGCCCCGACTACGGCGCCGAGCCCCTGCGCCGTGACGAACAGCGCTGCGCCGATTCCGAACCGTGAGCGCGCCATGATGGCCAGCAAGCCAATGAACGGGCCGGCGGTCCCCGCAAGAACGGCGATGAACGCAATAGCGAACTGCAAGTCCTTGTTGCGTCGGATGTGACCCAGCCCTTCACGCAGCAACGCAACCAGCCCGAGGCGGACGCCTGTTGGTAGTGGTGCCGGTGGCAGCTTGATGGTTGTCCAGGCGGCGAGTAGCACCAGGAACGACAGCGCGTTCGCTGTGAACGCCCACGCAACCCCGATGGTTTCAGCGAGAAGAGCGAACAAAGGACCGAAGATCCGCCCGCCGTTCCACGTTGCAGAACCAAGCGAAATGGCCGCTGGCAGGTCGTCTCGGTCTACCAATGACGGAAGGATGGCTTGGCGGTTGGGGAGTGCTGCCGCGCCGACCGTTGAAGCCATAAACACGATCGCAGCGAGCGGCGCAGTGCGTCGTTCACCAAGTGCAACGACAACGGCCAACAAACCCGCGAAGAACGTTTCCAGCAGCAGCGTGACCTGCAGGAAGCGACGCCGGTCGAATCGGTCAGCAAGCGCCCCGCCGATAGGCGACGCGAAGGCGCTGGGCAGGAAGCCAGCAATTGCGGTGAAGGCAACCTGCGTTGCGGACTTTGTCTCGCGGGCAACCAGCGTGCTCAGCGCGGTGGTCTCCATCCATGTGCCGACGTTGGAAACCAGGGCACCCAACCAGATGATGCGAAAGTCGCGCTGGCGCAGCGGCCGGAGCGTTGGGCTGTTGAACCGCTGGCCGGCGAAGGCCTTGGTGTTACTCGGCACGGTCACCGCGCAGGTCGAGCCGGTCTGCGGCCAGAGCAAGCGCTGCCTCGCTGAACGGGTAAGGGATTGCGTTGGGCACTTTGCGCAACGCGCCGGTGAACGGGTCGTCGCCGGCTTGGGCATTCATCACGTAACGAATGGGCTGATCGTGGAGGACCACGAGCGCTGGACGGGGGGCGTGCTCCAGCAGGAATTTCAGTCCGTGTGCATATCGTTCGACGGCCTGCACAAGTGATTCCCCATCGGGTGGCGCAATGCCGGGGCCGTTGATCCGGCGCCACGCGCGGAACTCCTCGATGTGCTTGCCCTCGAACGCGCCGACGCAAAGGTCGTCGAGCAGCTCGATCTCTTGGGCTGGTTCGGACCATGCAGGCGCGATGAGCGCCAAGGATTCTTTCGTGCGAGAGAACCGGGTGGTCCATGCAGAGTTCCATCGCATCGAACCGATAACAGCAGCGAGCGAGGCGCACTGTTCACGACCGTGATCGGAGAGAGGATTGTTGACCGACGGGTCGCCGTTCAGTAGCGAGAGCGTGTTGAACACGCTCTCGCCGTGGCGGATGAGGAGGAAGTCCGGCACGTGGGTGCGCTACGCGCCAGCGAGCTCGTCGAGCCCCTGGCCCATGGTGTTCCACGCCAAGGTTGCACATTTGATGCGCACGGGGAACTTCACGACGCCTCGGAGCGCTTCGAGGTCGCCGAGCTTGACGGTAGGTGCGACCGGCGCCTCGTCATGGTCGTGCGAAGTTTCGTCCCCGGCTGCGCGGTGTGCTGCGTCCTGGATGCCCATCATCGACTTGAACGCAGTGATGATCTCGCGTGCTTCGCTGACCTTCTTGCCCTTCACCGCGGTGGTCATCATCGACGCGGAAGCCTGGCTGATGGAGCAGCCCTGCCCACCGATGGAGATGTCGGTGACGATGGCGTCTTCCGTGTTGCCGTCAACAACCAAGTACACCGCGATTTCGTCGCCGCAAAGGGGGTTCATGCCATCGGTGCGATGAGCCGGTGGTGGCAGCTCGCCTTTGTTCCGTGGACGGTTGTAATGATCGAGGATGATCTCGCGGTAGAGGTCTTCGAGGCCGGGCATCTCGGGGTGTCCTTGGTCGGGGCGGGTTGGGGCAGCGTTTCGGGCGAAACGTCAGAAGAAACGTCAGAAGGTGAACACGTCGCCCACGTGGGCAAGTGCATCGCCCAGCGCGTCGACGTCGGCTTCGTCGTTGTAAACGTAGAAGCTGGCTCGGGCGGTTGCGCCGGTTCCCATTGTGCGCATGAGCGGCTTGGCGCAGTGATGCCCAGCTCGTACGTACACATTGGATTCGTCGAGAATTTGGCTGAGATCGTGGGGGTGCACGTTGCGGTAAGCGAACGACATCACCGCACCGCGGACGTCGGCGTTGTGCGGCCCGTGGATGGTGAGATCTGAACCGAACCGTTCGGACAGCGAGTCGATGGCGTAGGTGATGAGCGACTGTTCGTGGCGATGGACGGCATCCATTCCGAGCGCACTGAGGTAGTCGATAGCTGCGCCAAGCCCAACTGCTTCGGTGGTGGGCTGGGTTCCGGCTTCGAACTTGTCTGGCAGTGCTGCTGCGGTGAACCCGTCGAGGCGCACGTCGGTGATCATCGACCCACCGCCTAGGAACGGTGGCATTGCATCGAGGAGCGCCTCTTTGCCCCACAGGATGCCAAGACCGGTTGGGCCACACATCTTGTGCGAGGAGAAGGCGATGAGGTCTGCGCCCATCGTCTGCACGTCGGTGGTGTTGTGCGGGACGGACTGGCAGGCGTCGACGATGGCGACCGCGCCATGACGGTGCGCAGCGGCGGTGAGCTCTGCAACCGGGTTGACCGTGCCCAGTACGTTGGACATAGCTGTGAAGCTGAACGCCTTGACGCCATCGAGCAGCGCGTCGAGGTTGGTGAGGTCGAGGCGGCCGTCTTCGGTAAGCGGCACCCAGCGGATTTCGATGCCCCGCTCGGCCTGCAGCATCTGCCACGGCACCACGTTTGCGTGGTGTTCCATGTGGGTTAACAGGATGGCATCGCCTGCGGCCATGTTGGCCCGGCCCCATGAGTGCGCAACCAAGTTGAGCGCCTCGGTGGCGTTCTTGGTGAAGATCACTTCGTGCGGGCGGCGTGCGCCGATGAAGCTGGCGATCTTGGCCCGTGCACCCTCGACGGCTTCGGTGGCGTCGGCGGCCAACCGATACGACGACCGGTTGATGGGTGCGTAGTCGTGTTCGAGGAAGTGCGTCATGGCGTTGATGACCTGGCGCGGCTTCTGTGTGGAGTTCGCCGAATCCAGGTAAACGATGCGTTTCCCGTTGATCTGACGATCGAAGATTGGGAAATCCTGCTTCACCATGGACGGCACGATCGACGGAACAAAGCCGCAGGTGGCCGTCTGCGGAATGGTCGGGCTCGTCACAGGACCCACTCTAACGGCTCGGAGTTTCTACTACCAGCGTAGGGGAAAGTATTTCGCGAGAGAGGTCACCCCCACCGCTGGGGGCAGAACACCTCGCAACTGCGTTCCGAGGTGTTCTGCCGCAAAACGGATTTCACCTACGGGGGTAGTGGAAATGGGCCGGTACACTGGTTTGCATGGATGCGCCGCTGTTCCAGGTCGAAGATCTCCACGTCAGCGTGGAAGCCGTAGAAGGACAGAACATCCTGAAAGGCCTGTCCATCACGGTCGCCAAAGGTGAGGTACACGCCATCATGGGGCCGAACGGGTCCGGCAAGTCCACCCTTGCCAACGCCCTCATGGGCAACGAGGAGTACCTCATCCAGTCAGGTGCTGTTCGTTTCAACGGCACCGACATCACCGCGTGGGAAACCGACGAGCGGGCCAAGGCCGGCATCTTCCTCGCGTTCCAGTACCCCGAAGAGATTCCAGGCGTGACCGTCATCAACTTCCTCCGCCGGGCGCTCTCGGCCCGCAAGGGAGTCGACCTGTCCGTGTTGGAGCTGCGCCTCAACATCCGTGAGTGGATGGCTCGCCTGGAAATGGACCCCGCGTTTGCCGACCGCTATCTCAACGAAGGTTTCTCGGGCGGCGAGAAGAAGCGCAACGAGATCCTGCAGATGGCCATCCTGGAACCCGAGTTCGCCATCCTCGACGAAACCGATTCAGGCCTCGACATCGACGCGTTGCGCGTCGTGGCCAAGGGCGTCCAAGAAGTGCGCCGTGACCGGCCCGAGATGGGTGTGCTGCTCATCACCCACTACCAGCGCCTGCTGGATTACCTCACGCCAGATTTCGTCCACGTGATGATCGACGGTCGCATCGTCGCTTCGGGAGGTGCCGAGCTGGCCAAGCAACTCGAAGCCGATGGGTACGACGCGTTCCGTCCGGCCGTCGCTGCCAGCTGAGCCTCAGCGGCTCTTCGCGGGCCGTTCAATTGATTCTGTTCGTCCTCGCTCGGGGTTGACGCAAAGCAACCTTGTCATTGCCGCGGCCGCCCAACAGGCTGTGGCCAATGAATGAAGACGTGAGTGACGCATCGGCCAGTCCCGAACCAAAACAAGATCGTTCTGCTCGGCTGGCGGGGATGCTGCGCGACTTCGTCATCGAGACCAAGTCCTCACCGCTCTACACGGCTCTGTGCCCGCTGCTGGCCGACACGCCTGTAGCGATCGAACTGCTGGAGGGAGCCGCCCGCATGCAACGGCGGCCCAACTTGCTGCTTGCTGCGATACATGCGTCGTTGTTCCGAGACCCCTCCCACCAATTGGCCGGGTGGTTCCCGACCGTCGGTGGATCCAACTCTCCGGCCGACCCGATGCTGCGATCCGTGCTCGCTGGGTTCCTCACGGATCGTTTCGACGAACTGCAGAGCCTTGTCCAGGCGGGCTCGACGCAGACGAACGAACCGGGCCGCTCGGCCGTTCTGTTTCCGGTGTTGGCCGACATCGCCAATAGGTTCGACTCGGATGTCGCCATGATTGATGTCGGAAGCAGCGCTGGGCTCAACCTCCGCTTCGATCATTATTCGTACACATACAAAACTGCCGGCGGGGAAGTGCGGATGGGTGATCCCTCATCGCCGGTGAACGTCGTGTGCGACGTGGCCGCTTCAACGGGTGCGCTTCCGTTCGATGCGATGAAACAGCTGCGGGTGTCACACCGCTGCGGACTGGACCTGAACCCGCTCGACGTGCACGACGAATTCCAAGCCCGTTGGCTGCAAGCGTTGGTGTGGCCAGACGAAGCAATGCGATGTGCTCGCCTCGGTGCGGCGTTGGAGCTGGCACGAGCCGTGCCAGTAGATGTGGAACAGGGCGATGCAGTCGATTCGATCACCGCCCTCGTCGACGCCGTGCCGTTGGGCGTGCACCCCGTGATCGTCACAACCTGGGTGATGACGTATCTGCCCGCTGATCGGCGCGTCGCATTCGCTGACTCCCTGGCGAAGCTGGGCACCACCCGGCCACTCACGTGGGTGTTCATGGAGCACCCGTATTACGCCCGCGAGCTGCCGTTTCCCGCGGAATCCAGAGCCGAATCCAAAGAAGGTCAACCTGAACTTGGGTGTCCGGTCGTGGCCATTGACTACGACGGATCAGGAGCGTCTGCGCGGTGGTTGGCAACCACGCATGGCCATGGAACGTGGCTCCGCTGGCACTAGGTGCCGTCGTGTCGCAGCTCTAGGTGGTCGACGGGGCGACGCTGCGGGCAAGGGTGACCCGGGTCCATGCGCCAACGAACACTCGGTCCGAATTCTTCAACGGCGTCGGCGTGTTGGGTGTGATCGGCGTGAGCGACGTCGAAATCGGGTCGTCGGCGGCAATGATGTACGTGCCGTTGGTCGATCCAAGATCGGTGATGCTCCACGAATCTGTTGCCCGGTCGTGCGTGAGTTCGGCATGACGCCTGGAGATGCCATGGTCGTCGTCGATCACGATGCCGGGGCTGTTACCTGCTGAACGGGTGCGGCCGATAACCAGGGGCGAGTGCCGCAGTTCCTGCACCCGTTCAGCCCTGGTGGGCGGAGTGCCGATGCCCTCACCTTTCGCTGCGAACCACTCTGTGTCGACGACCAGCGTGACACTCCAGCCGAGATCTGTGCCGGGGTCGACCGGCTGAGGCACGGCGATCGGCTGTGGTGTCTCGATCGGAACTGGCTGGTTCAGCCCAGACAGGACCGGATCAGCTGCGGTGGGTGCGGGTGGCGTTGGAACCTGGCCCGTCACGAAGTCCAGCCCGCATGATTCACAGAACAGGTTGGACTCGGGGTTCGCATCGCCGCACGACGGGCAGTTGGTGGTTGCACCGACACGTGCGGAACCACCTGACCCACCGGAGCCGGCGGCTGGCACCCCTGCAGCCGACCCACCCCCCGCTGGCGCAGATCCAGAGCCCGACCCGGCTGCTGACGAGCCGAGCGCGGCGCCGAGCGGGGTACCGCACGTGTCGCACCACTCGGCGTCGGTTGACTGGTGCCCGTTCGGGCATGGGGTCAAGGAAGTGGTCATGGCTGGGACCCGGCTGGCGGCGTACGGCTGATGCGGACAGTTTTGGTGCTGCGAGTGTCGAGCGCCATCTCGTCTGACCTCTCGACGTCTCGCCGGAGCCGCACTGTGCCTGCATCAGGGTCGTCGACCTCGACGACCTTTTTCAACAGACGCATGGTTGCTTCGTTATTGGTGTCGTGCGCCAGTTTGGCTGCCTTGCCCAACAACACCGTCGCCGCGTTGTCGTCGCCTGCGGCTTTGGCTGCGAGCCCTTGTTGGATGGCGTCTGCGAGCTCGGCCTGGCCTTTGTAGTGGGCGACCGCAGAGTTCATGCGGGTAGTCATTGCCACGTCGTTCGACCAGACCGCACGGACCAAGGCTTTGGCCTGCACCGCGTCGTTCACCA